>DAIDLH010000060.1 GCA_027449605.1 Candidatus Muproteobacteria bacterium
ATCAAACTCCCTCCCCCTTGATGGGGGAGGGTTGGGGTGGGGGTGAAAAGTGTCATCGGGAAAAGCAGCAAAAATCCTTCCCCCTCCCCCTAGCCCCCTCCCGCGAGGGGAGGGGGAAATAATTTTGAGATAGGTTCTAGTAATTTGTACATTGTTTTTTCCTTTCTTATCTAAATTTAACGCTAACGCTCGGGTTCAGGCGCGGCGACACATTAACAACGATGCCACTTGGAACCTCTTGTTGGGCGTGATTGTTTTGGGTCAGAGAAACTTGACAACCGCGGCATAAATGCCAAGCCCCCAGATGACGAATGTAGAAACCATATTGATGTGTGTAACACGATTAGATATTACGTCAGTCGCAACCTGAGCAGGGAGGCCGCGAGCGAGAGCCGAACGAAACTGGATATTCATTGTGCTCTTTGTGCCTGCTTGGACGAGGCCGACAAATATGACCAAGACTAGTGCCCACCACACAGAATGGCCATAGAAAAAGTACCCGGCAACAATAGCGACAATCGTCGTCATTGCGCTACCACCAGTGACGCCCAACGTACTTTAGATGTCTCTTTTTGACGCATAACTTGGCGGGGTTGAGTAGTATTAATTCCTTGCTATCCAGCACTAACGCCATAAATCAGCATGGCTAGGCAGTATTAACCGATCCGACAAACCCTGCAAGACCGGCTAAGTAAAACTCAGGTAGGGCAAGGTTCTGCTCTAAGCCCCGTAGCGCGCGCCGAGTACCGCAGCCCCACCGGGAGTATTTAAGCGAGACCGTGTTCGAGCCCGAGGCGCGTAGTTTGCGCCTGGCGAGTTGGTCGAGCGCCCGGTGGGGCGAGGAACGGAGGGAACCGCTTCGTCTTGTGAAGCGGCGAGCGCTCCGGGCGGCCTTTTCTTTCGTGGCTTTCTTTTGGCCGAACAAAAGAAAGCCACCCAGGGTGCAGGGGCGGAGCCACCCGCAATTATGCTTTTGAATCGCGGCCGTAGGCCGCTCAACACGATGTGTTCGCCCTTCGACAAGCTCAGGGCGAACGGTTTGTTAATACCCCTCACCCTATCCCTCTCCCGCAAGGGGAGAGGGGAAAAGAAAATCACAGCGCTCGACGCGCCAGCTTCGGCAAATCCCCTTCCAGCCCGCTCGCCCGACGCATAATCAGATTCTTCACCGGCGTCGCGGCGTCGGTCAGGCTCAAACCCCAGTTCCGCAGCTGACTCAAGACCGGCCAATCGTTGCTGAACAGATAGCGGAAGCCGCCGGTGACGGAAACCATGGCGATGTTGTCACCCTTGCGCCATCGCTCGTAACGCCGCAACACCGCATGCGCGCCAATGTCTTTTTGATTTGCCGCGGCATCCAGCAACACTTCCGCCAGGGTGGCGGCATCGAGGAAACCGAGATTCACGCCCTGTCCGGCGAGCGGATGCACCGTGTGCGCGGCGTCGCCGACCAGGGCCAGATGCGGGGCGGTGTAGGCCTTGGCGTGCGACAGCGCCAGCGGAAATCCGGCACGTGGGCTGACCGTTTTAATCTTTCCCAACGCATCGCCGAAAGCCTGCTCCAATTCCGAAAGAAACGCGGCGTCATCCAGCGCCAGCAACTGATCGGCACGCGCGTTGTCCGCCGACCAGACGATGGAACAGGTATGCGGCTCGTCGAGTGGCAGAAACGCGAGCGGCCCGGTGGTCAGAAATACCTGACGCGCCGTCGCTTCATGCGGCCTTTCGGTCGTGACCGTGGCCACGATTCCCTTCTGGTGCAGATTCAAAGATTGCGTTTCGATCCCGGCCGCGCGCCGCACCGCCGAATCCGCGCCGTCGGCGCCCACCAGCAGCTTCGCATTCAGAATCCGGCCGTCCTTCAACGTCACGGCCGCACCATTGTCCGCGAGCGCGATGTCGGCGATCTCGACCGGGCACAGGTAATGAATGTTGGTAAATTGATGTAGCCGCTCGATCAGGGCTGCCTGGATGACGCGGTTCTCGACGATCCAGGCGAGACAGGGCTCGCCGATCTCGGCGGCGTTGAAATGAATCGAACCGCTGCCGCCTTCGCTCCATACCTGCATTTCCCGCACCGGCGAAACCCGGCGCCGGACCATGCCGTCCCAGGCGCCGATATTTTCGAAAACACTCTGCGAGGCGAGCGTGATGGCGCTGACGCGCTGATCGTAGTGTTCGTCCGGCGCGGCGGGTGGCGCGCGATCCAGCAGCGCCACCTTGAGCGATGAATTTCCCAGCGTGTCGGCGAGCGCCGCGCCTACCATGCCGCCGCCGATAATCACGATGTCGTAGTTAATTTTCATAAGATATTTCTCACCGCA
This sequence comes from Candidatus Muproteobacteria bacterium, assembly GCA_027449605.1. Classification (GTDB taxonomy): domain Bacteria; phylum Pseudomonadota; class Gammaproteobacteria; order Acidiferrobacterales; family Sulfurifustaceae; genus Sulfuricaulis. The sequence continues at coordinate 2,325 of DAIDLH010000060.1, forward strand.
AAGGCGCAAAGAACGCAAAGTTTTTTGAATCACAAACTATCTTCATAGTTTTCCTTTGCGACCTTCGCGTCTTTGCGGTAAGTCCTCTTACAGTGGCAAGCCGCGCGCCAAGCGCGGCAGCTTGCCCGCGAGCCCGCTGGTGACACGCACGAAACCGCGCTTCACGCCCGGCATCAGGTCCACGGCCAGCAGGCCGGTGTTGCGCAGCAGTGTGAGCGGGAAAATGTTGTTGGAAAAAATCCGGATCAGTCCGTTGGTGAACAGCGCGATCACCCGGTTGTCGCGCCGACGCCAATCGGCGTAACGGCGCAGCACCGCGGGATCGCCGATGTCGGCGCCGGCGCGTTGCGCGTCGGCGAGGATATCCGCTATCGCGGCGACGTCGCGCAGGCCGAGGTTGAACCCCTGCCCGGCGACCGGATGCACCGTGTGCGCGGCATTGCCGATGAGCGCGAGGCGCGGGCGCACCTGTTCCGGCACGCGCGTGAGCGCGAGCGGATAGGAGCTGCGGCGGCCGAGGCGCGTGAAGTTGCCGAGCCGGTCGCCGAAACGCTCCTGAAGCCGCCGCAGAAACTCCACGTCGCTCCAGCCGAGAATGGTTTTCACCTCCTCCTCGCGCGCGCTCCATACCACGGCGCAGTCGTTTTGCCGCTGCGGCAGCAGCGCCAGCGGTCCGGTGTCGGTGAAGCGTTCGTACGCGGTGTTGCCGTGCGGCTGGCTGGCCGTGACCGTGGTCACGATGGCGGTCTGGCGATATTCGGTGCGCTGTGCCTCGATGCCCATGGCCCGGCGCACCGCAGAATGCGCGCCGTCGGCGGCGATGACGAGTCGCGCCGTGAGCGTTTTATCCTTCCCCTCGTGGTGCACCGTGACCACGGCGTGTTCAGGCGTGACGCGGATGTCGCGCATCTCCGCCGGGCACAACCAGTCGATCTGGCGCGAACCCTCCAGCGCCTTGAACAACGCCGCACCGAGCGCGCGGCTGGGCACGACGTAACCGAGTGCCGGCAACCCGGCCTCGGCGGCCGTGAGCCGGGCAGCGCCGAAGTGGCCGCGGTCGGAAATGTGAATGCGCTCGATGGGCGTGGCTTCCGGGACGATGCCTTCCCAGACATGCATGGTTTCGAAAATGCGTTTCGAACCGTAGGCCAGCGCCAGGGTGCGGTCGTCGTAACCGGGCTGGGACGAGGCGGCGAGCGGCACCGCCTCGATCACGCCGAGGCGCAAGCCGCTGTCGCGCAGCGCGCGGGCCAGGCTCGCGCCGACCAGGCCGCCGCCGATGATGAGAATGTCGTAATCAGTTTTCATAAAGACTTTCTCACCGCAAAGACGCAAAGAGCGCAAAGGTTTTTTAAATTTAGAATTGCCTTTTCTTTGCGTACTTCGCGTCTTTGCGGTGAAATTTATTTCTTCATCAACGATTCAATTTCATCGACGGTCTTGGGCGCGTCGCGCGACAGCACCTCGTTGCCGTCGCGCGTCACCAGCACGTCGTCCTCGATGCGCACGCCGATGTTGCGGAAACCCGCCGGGATGTCCTTGGCATCCGCGATGTAAAGTCCCGGTTCCACGGTAAGCACCATGCCGGATTCGAGCAGCCGCCAGGTGTCGTCGATCTTGTAGTCGCCGACATCGTGCACGTCCATGCCCAGCCAGTGTCCAGTACGGTGCATGTAGAAACGCTTGTAGTCGCCGTTCTCGATGTGGCCGTCGACGCTGCCGTTGAGCAGGCCCAGGTCCCTGAGCCCCTGGGTGAGGATGCGCACCGCGCTCTCGTGCGGGTCGTTCCAGTGCTTGCCCGGCTTCACCTGCTCGATCGCCGCCTTCTGCGCCGCGAGCACCAGCTCGTAAACCGCGCGCTGTTCGCCGCTGAAACGCCCGCTGACCGGGAAGCTGCGCGTGATGTCGGCGGCGTAGCCGTCGATCTCGGCGCCGGCGTCGATCAGCAGCATGTCGCCGGGTTTCAGTTCGGCGCAGTTCTCGGTGTAGTGCAGGATGCAGCCGTTGGCGCCGCCGCCCACGATCGGCGGATAGGCGGGAAACGTACTGCCGCCCTTCTTGAATTCATGCAGCAGCTCGGCCTCGATCTCGTACTCCATCATGCCCGGCCGGCAGGCCTGCATCGCGCGCCGGTGCGCCTGCGCCGAGATTTTCGCGGCGCGCTTCATCAGCCGGATCTCTTCCGCCCCCTTGAACAGGCGCATCTCGTGCAGCAGGTGGTCGAGGTCGACGAACTCGCCCGGCGCGTGCACGCCGTTGCGCGCCTTGCCGCGCACCTCGTTGACCCAGTTCATCAGGTGCGCGTCGAAATCCGGATAGCGCCCCATGCTGTAGAACACCTTTTCGCGGTTCTCGAGCAGGCCGGGAAGAATCTCGTCGATGTCGTCGATGGGAAAGGCGTCGTCCGCGCCGTACATCTCTCGCGCGCCCTCGATCCCGGCGCGCCGGCCCTCCCAGGTTTCCTTTTCCGGGTTGCGGTCGCGGCAGAACAGGATGTATTCGCCGTGACTGCGCCCCGGCACCAGCACCGCCACCGCCTCGGGCTCGGGAAAGTGCGTGAGGTAATAAAAATCGCTGTCGGCGCGGAACGGGTAATGCACGTCGCGGTTGCGCACGCGCACCGGCGCGGTCGGCAGGATCGCCACCCCGCCGCCCATGTGGCTCATCAGCGTTTCGCGACGCTTTTGAAAAACCTTCATGTCCATGTGAAGCATTATGCCAAAATCGGGGCCGGCTGGTGCGAATCCGGCCGCTTGCTATAATCCCCGTGCAATTGGGCGTATATCCGACAATCGGCATCCTTCACAAGACCAAACCGGGTCGATACCCCGGTCCGTTTCGGTCAAATTATGCTGTACCATCTTTATTCCACACCTCAGGAGACCAGAGTCATGGATAAACTTCGCAGTCTCGCCAAACCCGTCAGCCATCTGGTCATTTTCGGCTTGCTGATGTTGAGCCTGCCCTTGCCTGCGGCCCATGCCGGCATGATCGGCACCGAAGCGGTGCTCGGCGCCGCGCAAGTACAGCAGGACCGCGAACGTCTGCGCCAGGCCCTCAACCGTGACGATGTCAAATCCCAACTCATCGCCCGCGGCGTCGATCCCTCGCAGGTGCAGGCGCGCATCGACAGTTTGACCGACCAGGAAGTGCAGTCGCTCTCCGGCAATATAAACAAACTGCCGGCCGGCGGTGACGCACTCGATCTGCTGGTGTTGGTATTCATCGTGCTGCTGATCACCGATATTCTGGGTTTCACCAACGTGTTCCCGTTCGTCAAACATCCGCAGCGTTGATTCGACCGGCGCTTCATCGAAATATCTACATTCAGGAGATTCGAACAATGGAAAAACTTCGTCGTCTCGCCAAACCCGTCAGTCATCTGGTCATCGTCGGCTTGCTGATGCTGAGTCTGCCTATGCCCGCGGCGCACGCCGGCATCGTCGGCACCGAAGCGGTGATCGGCGCCGCCCAGGTACAGCAGGACCGTGAACGCCTGCGCCATGTCTTCAACCGCGACGACGTCAAGGCCCAACTGCTCGCCCGCGGTGTCGACCCCTCGCAGGTGCAGGCGCGCATCGACAGCTTGTCGGATCAGGAGGTGCAATCCCTTTCCGGCAAGCTCGATCAGCTGCCGGCCGGCGGCGACAGCTTTCTCGGGGCGCTGGTGTTCATCTTCATCGTGTTGCTGATCACCGACATCCTCGGCTTCACCAACATCTTCCCGTTCGTCAAACACCCAAAGCGTTATTAATTCACGGGTCTTCACGTTAACCGAATGATTAACGTCCCCACCGCCCGGATTTTCTCGGGCGGCGCCGGCGCACCCAAAATAAACCTTGTGCAGACAGAAAACTTTGTAAGTAATCGTACGAGCCTATCTTCCGGCGCCTGCGCCCGACTCGCGGACGGTCGCATCCCCGCTTCGCGGGTACGCGCCGGAGCGTTGCCCGAGGGACCCGCGTAAGCGGGATCGGGCAGCGGAGGCGCTAATGACGACCGCAATGAACACGGCGCGTTTACATCCCGCCTCGGGGTCGCATCCCCACTTCGTGGGGCCCCTGCTCCGCCCTCGGCGGGCGTCCTGCTCCCTGCTCGCGTGCGCCCTTTTCTTTTTCGTCATGCTGTTCGCGTCGGGCTGCGCCACGCTGCAAACTGACCGGGTCCGCGCCAGCGCCGGCGCGTTCCCGCGGCCGGTCGAGCTCGCGACCGTGCCGTTTTATCCGCAGGAGGAATACCAGTGCGGGCCGGCGGCGCTGGCGACGGTGCTCGACTGGAGCGGCGTCCCGGTCACGCCCGAGCAACTGGTCGCGCAGGTCTATCTGCCCGAACGCCAGGGGAGCCTGCAACTGGAAATGATCGGCGCCGCGCGCCGCCACGGGCGCGTGCCGTACGTGCTGCGGCCGGAGCTGGAATCGCTGTTCGCCGAGGTGGCTTCCGGCAACCCGGTGCTGGTGCTGCAGAATCTGAGTTTCTGGTGGTATCCGAAGTGGCATTACGCCGTGGTCGTGGGCTTCGACCTGCCGCGCGACCGGATCGTGCTGCGCTCGGGGCGGGAGGAACGGCACGACATTCCCATCGAATTATTCGAACGCACCTGGCGCCGCTCCAATTACTGGGCCATGGTGGTGCTGCCGCCGGATCAATTGCCGTTCACCGCCGAGGAGATTCCATACGTGCAGGCGGTCGCGCCGCTGGAACGGATCGCGCGCTGGCCGGAAGCGCAGACGGCGTACACCGCCGTGCTCAAGCGCTGGCCGAAGAGTCTCGCGGCGCGGATGGGACTGGGCAACAGCCGCTATGCACTCGGCGACGTGACCGGGGCGGAGGAGGAATTCCGCCGTGCGACGCAGGAACACACCGAAGCCGCGGCGGCGTTCAACAATCTGGCGCAGGCGCTGGCGGATCAGCAGAAATGGCCGCAGGCGCAGGCCGCCGCGCGGCACGCCGTGGAGCTGGGCGGGCCGCAGATCGAAACCTTCCGCGACACCCTGAAGCAAATCGAGGCGCGCCTCGCTCAGCCAAACTGACGAAGCCTGAATAATTTCAGAAAAAAAACATTTCTCACCGCAAAGGCGCAAAGAGCGCAAAGTTTTTTACAGGAAAATTTTCGTGCTTTTCTTTGCGTACTTCGCGTCTTTGCGGTGAACACTCAACATCAATAATTGTTAGAACCTATCTCAAAATAGACGTAGGGTGGGCAATGCCCACCGTCGGATAGCCAGCGAAGCCGTATTGGTGGGCGATGCCCACCCTACAAATATCTGCCGGAGCGTTTTTGAGATAGGTTCTAGTGTCTTGCGGCCGGCGGCTGCAATTCCTCGAATACGAGCTGCACGCCGACGCGCAGGTATTCGACGATCTCGGTCAGCGCCCGCGCCTCTTCCTCGTCGGCCAGCGCGCCGTCGAGTTCGGCCTCGGAGATGCGGGTGATGTCGCGTATCACCTCGCCGGCGTCGCCGGGAAGATTCGCCGCCTCCATCACGCCGCCGGCGTGCAGGCCGAAGAGGTAGCCGCGGCACCAGTCGGTCAGGCCCTCGATCTGCTCCGCCAAGCCGTGATCGTCGCCGGGCAGCAAGAGCTCGAAATCGCACTCCACCCCGCTCAGGTGCGCGTAGGTCGAACGATGCACCGTCGCCAGCAGTTGCGTCAGTGCTTCCGGAACGTCGCGGTTCTTCGTCCGTTTGCGCCCCAGCACCAGTTCCTGCCAGGCCACGCCGGCGCCCCGCGGCGCGCTGAGCACGCCGGCAATGATGCCGTGCGTCTCGGCCGCGCTGGTGGTGACACCGGCTTCGTGCAAAAGCCGGTCGGCTTCATCGTAAGGGGGAAGGTCGGGGGCGGTTTCCACGGTGCGCGAACGCCGCCCGGCGGCGGTCCGTATTGGGGGAGGGAAAGTTTACACCCGCATGTCCATGCCCGGAAGCGTTGACCGATACCAGCGTCGGTCCTATAGTGGGCGCATGGCCAACGACGATCGCGCGGAAAGCACGGACCTCAAGATTCTGGAAAGCCGCATCGATGAACTCATCGAGACCTGCCGCCGTCTCAAGAGCGAGAACCACGCGCTCAAGTCGGACCAGAGCAACCTAAACGAACAGCACGCGCGGCTGATGGAAAAAACCCGCGTCGCCCGCGCGCGCATCGAGACCATGATCGACCGCCTCAAGGCGCTGGAGCGCAGCTGACGTGAAAGAAACCCGCGACGGCGTGACCGTCACCATCCTCGGCAAGGAATTCATGGTCGCCTGTCCCGAGGACGAACGCGCCGCGCTGGTGGCGGCGGCCAATCATCTCGACAAAAAAATGCGCGAGATCCAGGCGAGCGGCAAGGTCATCGGCACCGAGCGCACCGCGGTCATGGCCGCGCTCAACATCGCGCACGAACTTCTCGATCTGCGCCAACGCGGCGGCATGGCCGTCGATACCGTGCAGAAAATCAAATTCCTCCAGACCAAGATCGACGCCGCGCTGCGCTGGGATGCACAAACCCGCCAATAGGTATATAGTGGGAATGCGCCCCCTGCGGTGCGCGTGATTGCTCCAGTTATCCTCTGAACCTATAAGTGCTTTTAACGGGAGCCGGATTGCAGATGCTGTTGTGCATGCCCGCCTCGCAGCGGGAAGCCTGATGCATCTCTGAGGCACCCACTTGAACCTCACGGTTCAAGGCTACGGAGCAACACGGCATCTGCGGAGGGCGTCTTTCTTTTTTCTTGACGATTTCCGTGCCCACTGACAAATCCGACCTGCGCCGCGCCCTCCGCGCCCAACGCCAATCGCTGCCCGCCGAAGCTCGCAAGCTGGCGGCGCGCGCACTCGCGGTGAACCTGGCCGGCCTGCGGCTGTTCCTCGCCAGCCGGCGCGTCGCCTGTTATCTGCCGAACGACGGCGAGATCGACACCGGGCGCGTCATCGAACACATCCGCCGCCTGCGCAAAATCCTTTACCTGCCGGTGCTCTCGCCCCTTGCGCACGACCGGCTGTGGTTCGCCGAGGCCAAACCCAAGACCAAGCTGGTCCCGAACCGCTTCGGCATTCCCGAGCCGGCGGTGCCGGCGCGCCAGCTGGTGCGGGCGCAGGAACTGGATTTGATCCTCATGCCGCTGGTGGGCTTCGACGACCAAGGCAATCGGCTCGGCATGGGTGGCGGCTTCTACGACCGCAGCCTGGAGTTTTTGCGTCACCGTAGCCGCTGGCGCAAGCCACAGGTGCTCGGAATCGCGTATGATTTCCAGCGCGTCAACGGACTGGCGCCCGATCCCTGGGACATTCCCTTGCAGGGTGTGGTCACCGACAAGGCGGTCTATCTTTACTAACAGTCCTCGATTTATTCGAAAGGTAAGCGTCATGAATCTGCTCTTTATCGGCGACGTGGTCGGTCAACCCGGACGGCGCGCCATCGCCGACCAGCTCCCCGGCCTGCGTCAGCGTTTCAAGCTCGACCTCGTGGTGGCCAACGCCGAGAACATCGCCGACGGCGCCGGCATCACCAAAAAGACCGCGAACGAATTGTTCGCCGCGGGCGTGGACGTGATGACCAACGGCAACCACGCCTGGGACAAGAAGGAAGCGCTCGAATACATCGTCACCGAACCGCGCCTGCTGCGCCCGCACAATTATCCCGACGGCACGCCCGGCACCGGCTGGTTCGTGGCGAGCGTCGCCTCCGGCCACAAGGTCGGGGTGCTGAATCTCATGGGCAACGTGTTCATGCATCCGCATCTCGCCTGCCCGTTCGCCGCCGCCGAACGCGCGCTCGCGGCGAAACCGGACGACGTCAAGATGGTGCTTGTGGATCTGCACGCCGAAGTCACCAGCGAAAAAATGGCCATGGGCTGGTATCTCGACGGGCGCGTGAGCGCCGTCGTCGGCACGCACACGCACGTGCCGACCGCGGACGAGCGCCTCCTGTCGCGCGGCACCGGCTACATCACCGACGTCGGCATGACCGGCTGCTACGAATCCGTGATCGGCATGGACACGCAGAAATCGCTCAAGCGTTTCGTGCAGAAACTGCCCGAGCGCTTCGAGGTGGCGGAAGGCCTCGGCACCATTTGCGGCGTGCTGCTCGACCTCGACGAAGCCACCGGCCTGTGCCGCGGCATCACGCGCCTGCGCGTGGACGAAAACGTTTCCCAGGCCAAGATCCGGGTCGCTTAGTCTTCGGGATGCCGGCCGGGATGGACCTCACCCTCGTCATCGGCAACAAGAATTATTCCTCCTGGTCGCTGCGGCCGTGGCTGCTGCTGAAACAGGCGGGCGTGCCTTTTCGGGAAGTGTCCGTCTCGCTCTACACTGAAACTTCGGGCGCCGAGATCAGGAAGTACTCGCCCTCGGGCAAGGTGCCGGTGCTGATCGACGGCAAAATCACGGTGTGGGAATCGCTCGCGATCGGCGAGTACCTGGCCGAAAAATTCCCGCACAAGCATCTGTGGCCGGCCGACCCGGCGCCTCGCGCCGTGGCGCGTTCCGCGGCGACCGAGATGCACGCGGGTTTTTCCGCGCTGCGGCAACACATGTCCATGAACTGCCGCAAACACCTGCCGGGCAAGGGCCGCACGCCGGAGGTGCTGAAGGACATCGCGCGCATCACCGCGCTCTGGAACGACTGTCGCGCGCGTTTCGGCAAGGGCGGCGGTTTTCTGTTCGGAAAATTCAGCGTCGCCGACGCCATGTACGCGCCGGTGGCGCTGCGCTTCGTGACCTACGCGGTCGAGCTCGATCCGGTTTGCGCGGCCTATGTCCAGACCATCACCGCCCTGCCGGCAATTCAGCAGTGGGTCGCGGACGCGCGCGCCGAAACCGAGGTGATCCCGCAATTCGAGCCGTACGCATGAACTACTGGCTGATGAAATCCGAGCCGGAGTCGTTCAGCATCACCGACCTGAAATCGCGCCCGAAAAAAACCGAACACTGGGACGGCGTGCGCAACTACCAGGCGCGCAATTTCATGCGCGCCATGAAAAAAGGCGACCTGGTGTTTTTCTATCATTCGAGCTGCGAGCTACCGGGCGTGTATGGCATCATCGAAATCGCGCGC
>DAIDLH010000061.1 GCA_027449605.1 Candidatus Muproteobacteria bacterium
GTCCGCGTCGATGGCGTTGCGATAGCTCGATTTACTCATGCCTCGCCGCTTCCCACGCATGAATGGCGTGTTTTCGAGTCTCGCCCCAATGATACCCGCCAAGCCTGCCGCTTTCTTGAATAACGCGGTGACAGGGAATAAGGAACGCGACGGGGTTGGCGCCTACCGCCCGCCCCACGGCTCTTGCAGAATTTGGATGGCCTATTGCGGTCGCCACCTGAGAATAGCTTGTCACCGTTGCCGGAGGTATCTGTAACAATGCTTTCCACACGCTGATCTGAAAGTTCGTTCCGGTAACATGCAACGACAATGGGCGGTCCAATTTCTTTTCTCCACCGAGCATAGACTTAACAACCGCAAGCGTTCGTTGATGATTTTCATGCACCGTCGCATGCGGCCATTTTTTATTTAAATCGGTCAGATGTCCATCGATTCCCGCGTGTTCCAAAAAAGAAAAATTGCAGACGCCGCGTGGAGTGATGGCAATAAACGCTTTTCCAAAAGGGGTGTCGTGTACGGCATACTCAATAGTTAAACCCACGCCTCCCATCTTGTATTCGCCGGGCGTGACCGCTTCCAGATGAATGAAGTGGTCATACAAGCGCGAGCCGCTGCTCAACCCCAGAGAGTCCGACACTTCAAGCAGGGGTTTCGATTCGCTGAGCAGTTGCTTAGCGCGCTCCAGTGTAAGCACTTGTAAAAATCTTTTGGGCGTCACACCTGCCCAACGGCAGAACAGGCGTTGGAAGTGGAAGGGGCTCAGATGTAAGTGAGCCGCAATTTCATCCAAGGTCGGTTGGCTCGACAATCGAGTAGAAATAAAAGAAATTGCCTCGGCTATGCGGTCATAGTCAGACATCTGGAGTTCCATGGGCCTGATGGCTGTGCGTATTCAGGTGCGATGAATGGAAACGCCGCCGTCAGCCAGGAGCGCCGAGCCTGTAGTGAAGCTCGACGCGTCGGACGCAAGGTAGAGGGCCGATTGCGCGATTTCCTCCGGCTGCGCCATGCGTTTCAAGGCGTGAAGGCCATGGACGAAGGCCAGGGCGTCCGGTGTATTGGCGAAGGCCCGACCCATGGGCGTATCCGTGCCGCCCGGCAGGAGGGCGTTCACCCGGATACCTTGAGGGCCAAACTCAGACGCGAGCGCCTGCGTGAGACCGATGAGCCCAGCCTTGCTCGCGGCATACGCGGCCATACCCGGCAGGCCCACGGTGTGGCCGACAATGGTTGACGTAAAGATCAGCGACCCGCCATTCCGCGCAAGCATCGCGGGAAGTTGATACTTCGCCCCAAGAAAAGCACTCGTCAGATTTGTCCTGATCGTGTTTTCCCACTCCGCAAGCGACACGGCGGGTGTGGCTCCCATCTCACCCGTCGTGCCCGCATTATTAAAGGCCACATCGAGACCACCAAAGCGATCTATCGCAAGTTCAACCAAGGCTTCCGCGAAGGCCTCGTCCTTGACGTCGCCGGCCAGCGCGACAGCATGACCGCCCGCATGGGTGATTTCCTCAACCAGTGCATCAAGTTCCGGTTGGCGACGCGCGGCGACGACGACCTTGGCGCCCTCTCGGGCGAATAGTTTTGCTGTTGCATAACCGATCCCGGAACTTGCCCCGGTGACAATGGCAACCTTGTTGGACAGTGCAGACATTTTTCAAAGCCTCTCATAGTAGAAATTTCGTACTGATTGAATCTTTTCAGTACGAGTTAAGTATGGAGGTTCAAACGAACAATCTGCGACCCGGATCTTGCTATCTTATAAGCCATAACGCTCGGGTTCAGGCGCGGCGGCGCGCTAGCGCCGACGTCGCCCGGAACCCGCCGTTAGGCTGAGACATTTCGCCATATCTAATAGAGTTATGTTTCACATTATCTATAGATACGCATATTTCACTGTAAGTTTTCACGGAGCATTCTTCTGCCCCCTTTCTATTTGACTACCTTGTTTCGGCGAAAGGCTCTTTGGTCTAACTTTAGGTTTCTTGGGTTTTGGATCATCAGACACGTCAGGCACGCAAGGTGCTTCATCACTGGCCCCAATTGCCGGAACACCCCTTTCGTCTAGTATTTCTCCGATGGCCCCTGACCTGTTTTCTGCCCTGGTGGGGTATTTCTTACAAAGCGCACTTGCATCAATAGAAAAACCACTTGCGACAACGGATGCAATAATTAATGTACAAATCTTACTAACCATGTTCTATCTCCTTGAGTGGTCAAAAGTTTCTACTGCTATACCGTCGGATTATTACCGAACGCTTGCTGACAACTGACGTGAGCAGCGATGTTGTATCTTCACCCCCTTTGACTAGGCCCAACGTTCCGGCTGTGCGGCGCCGGCCGATGAAATATCAGGAAACATGGCGCGCTGTCCCCGGCGTCCGCACGAGCCGGTTGTTAGGCGCAAGAGCGACCTTTATCGTCTCTTCATCCGGCAGCGCGGCGACTTGCCAGCGAATGATAGGAATACCGGCAGATGTAAGCGCCTTGTCTTTCTTTGCATCGGCTATTTTCCTATCTTCTCTTTCATGTGAAGAGTCGTCGAGCTCGATTACCGCGATGATGCGTGAATCTTTATTGCACACAACAAAATCAGCGCTCATTCTGTTTATTCGGTTATACCAATACTTGAAGCTATGCCCTCTCTTTACCCCAAGAATCCGCGATAACTGCACTTGCGCCAATACGATTTGTTCAGGCAACGCTTTTACAAGCCGGAAGTATAGGATTTGCTCTGGCCGCGACATCGGCGGTTTCGGAAAGAACGGCCACGCCTCCTTGTTCTCATCCTCTGGCGCTTTTGTTTTCGATTGGAAAATACCAACAACTATCGAAATGACAATAATCAGGACGACTATGCCTGTTGTGGTCATGTTCGTGCTTCCGTATTGCGCCTAACGCGGCGCGAGTTGAGCCGCACCCCGAGTGATTGGAGGTAAGCGCAGCTTACCGACAATCACGAGCGGGCGGCAGCCGCGCGCAGCGCGGTGGCGGCTCCAACGAGAGTTGGACGGCGCGCAGCGCCGGCCGACTCTCGTGGGACTAACTCGCGCCGCGTTGGTTGGTCGCGCGGGTAGCGCCTCCTGTGCTCGCACCGCTTTGAATCTGTCGTTGTCGTTCATCGAAGTCAGAGTCCTTTCACATGGCACGATGGAGGCGCTGCGCGACCGACCAACTAGAAATAGACAGCATAGAAACTCCCAGAAACAGTTTCCAGATATGGAACCATGTTGCTATGCCGGTAAACAAGTTTACATATTTGGAAACATTCATCGCTTCGCGATCCGGTGTTCCAAGCCGAGGGAAATGGCCATTCGATAAGCCAAACGCCACAGTTTCTCCGCCTTCGACCACTGGCCGCCGGCGGCTTTGACGCGCTCGCGCAGTTCATTCTCACGGAAGAACACCTTCACGCCCACCTGTTGCGGCGATGGGGTTTCCAGATCGTCGATACGGTAGACCCGGATGAGCGGTTTGTCGGCGTGCGGATGCGGTGGCGGCGGGGACCATGCCGCCTGATCGACAATAAGCTCCACGGTTTTATAGCGCGCGCCAGAGGCGGCATCGTAGCGATAACGCACACAGACCAGCCGTTCTCCATACAGGGCGACGAGCTTCTGCGTACCACGTTGGCCGGGGCGGCGAACGGCAAGCACGTGCATGGCCTTCCCTCACGTTGTTTTTATTGGAAGGAACACAGCTTACGCCCGGAACTCTGCAAACGGCAAGTAACGGGGGCGAGGAATCGATGTCATTGAAATGTCCGGCTAATGACAGATCAGAAGTAATACGCCCCTCTCGCATAAACCGTCTTCCCGGCAGAAACAAAAGCCGAAGTCCCCGCCGCCGGTATTCCCCCGTATTCCGTTCCGCGTTCGCCCGACGACAGATTGAGTCCGGCCATCAACTGCACGTCCTGCCGCCAGTCGTACGCACCGCGAAGCTGGAGGTATTTGCTGCCGTCGTTCAGGTTCGCGATGAGGTTACCGTACAAATTGATCAGCGGCGTGAACTCGACTCGCAGACCGAGCGCGGCGTAATCGCGCGCCAGCGTGAACAGCTCGCCGCGCGCCAGACGGTCGCCAAGCTCGACGCCGGGCATGGCGTAATTGGCGCGATCGGACTCGCCCACGCCGCTGCGGAAATACTCGGCGTAGCCGTAGACGTTCTTGCCGCTCCAGGTCCACGAATAATCCATGTTGGTCACGAGCGAGGTGGCGTTGCCGCCGCGTTCGAGACCGGTGCGGCTGACATCCAGGCGCCACACCGCTCCGCCGATGCTTCGCACCACGCCGAGACCGGCGAGGTTCTCGCCGAAGTGGCGCGCGCCCAGGAAATCGAAATCGAATCCGGACCAACGCGCGCGGTACTTGGCGGCATAGGTGCTTTGACTGCTTTCCACGCGGCGCGTGGCCGGGTCGCGTCGCCGCAGCACGATCGCCTGCAAGTCGTCCTGCTCGCGCACCAACCACTGGCCGTAGAGCATGTCATCGCCGGTCTTGTACTCCTTGTCGATGGCGACGGGCGAGAACGGATTGACGAAATCGAGCGGTTGGAACACGAGGCCGTTGCCCCAGCTCACCGCCTGGCGCCCGAAGCGCAGCGACTGCCCCTCGCTGCTGTAGCTGATCGAAAGCCGGTCGAGGCGCTGCACCGCCGCGAGGCGGTTACGGTCCGTGGTTTCGTGGGTGAGGTCGAACAGCCGCCGGCGGTCATCCGGCAAGCCTGTCACCGTGCCGATGACCGGGACACTGGCCGCGGCCATGCGCCGGCGCGCTTCCAGCGTGTCGCCGGCGACGGCGAGCAGTTCGTAATGCGCCGCGAAGTCCCACGGTCCCGTGCGATTCTCGGCCTTGAGACGCAGGTCGAGTCCTTGATCGCGCGCCGGATCACCGCCGAAAACGGCGTTGATATCGTCGGCGCGGAAATCGACGTAGGCGTACTGGTATTTGACGTGGCCGCCGAAGTTCCAGTCATCGGCCACGGCGGGCGCGGATGTTGCCAATGCGGCGAGCAGCAGGGCGCGCACAAAACGCTTCATTCGCGCTTGCCCAGGCGCCCGAGCACGCGCTCGACCGCCGAACCGCGCGCCACGCACTCGCTCGCGCCCGCGGCCCTGGCCTCGCGGAAGGCGTCGGCGTCCACGTGCGGCCCGAAAGCGAGAATGTCCGTGGACGGAAACCGCTCGCGCAGCGTGCGGATATGTCCGGCGGCGTCGCGCGCGGTCAAGTCCACCACGATCAGGTCGGGCGCTTCGGCGGCGTCGCGCCGCAGCAGCTGCGCGCCGGCGGCCTTCCAGCGCGACTCGATGCGCACGCGGCTCATGAGGTCGTCGCTCCATAAGAGGATTTTCATTTTCGTTCCCCGTAAATTATCTGGTTAATCGCGTCGCACATCGTCCACGATCCGGCCGTCGCGCAACGTAATCAGCCGGCGCGAGAATTCCATCACCAGCTTGTCGTGGGTGGAAAAAACGAACGTCACGCCGTGCTCCCGGTTCATGTGCCGCAGCAGCTGCATCAGGTTCTCGGCGGTTTTGGAATCGAGGTTCGCGGTCGGCTCGTCCGCTAGCACCAAACTCGGCTCGGAGACAATCGCGCGCGCCACGGCGACGCGCTGTTGCTGCCCGCCGGAGAGTTCGCCCGGCCGGCGGTTTTCCAGTTCTTCGATCCCAACCTCTTTCAGGATTTTGCGCGCCTTGCGCGTGCGTTCTTCGGCCCCCACTCCCTGCAACTGCATCACGAACTCGACGTTCTCGCGCGCCGTGAGCACCGGGATCAGGTTGTAGGCCTGAAACACGAAACCGATCTTGCGCAGGCGCAAATCGGCGAGAGCGCCCTTCTCCATTTTATCGACACGCTGCCCGTCCACTTCAATCTCGCCCGCCGTGGGTGCATCGAGACCGCCGATGAGATTGAGCAACGTGCTCTTGCCCGAACCCGAGGGGCCGGAGAGGCACACGAAATCGAGTTTCGGGATTTCGAGATCGATATCGGTGAGCGCGGGCACCGCCACCGTGTCTTGCCGGTAGATCTTGCTGACGCCACGACAAACCACGGTCGTTTCCATGTTCAAATCCTCGTAATCGCTTGCACCGGCGCGTAGCGCGCCGCCCGCCAGGCGGGATAAAGACAGGCCACGACACCGAGCACGAACACCAGCACATTGGCCGTGACAAAATCTGCGGCCGTGATCATCGGATAGATGATCGGGCTGAACCCGAACATCTCCAGACCCTCGGCAAAGGCGGACAGATCGATGCCGCCCTTGAGCGACAACAGCGTGGCGCCCGCCAGCAGATTGCCGACCGTCAGCGCGAGCGCGAGCAGGATAACCGATTCCGCCAACACCATCCCCAGAATCAGGCGCGGCGGCATACCGAGCGCCTGAAACAGGCCGAACTCGCGGATGCGCTCGAACACCGCCATGAGCAGCGTGTTGACTAGCCCGAAGGACATCGCGGTAAACACGATCAGATACCAGATCGTCAGTATGGTGCCGGAGAGTTCTTCCGCCAGCACGAGCAGCGGCTCCAGCGTCGTCCAAGGTTGCACGTCGCTCTCCGGGGACGCGGCCCGCAGCCGCATCACCAAACCGTCAAGACGGTCGCGGCTCGACGCAAGCACAGCCAGTTCCGATACCGAGTCGCCGAGCTTCAGCATCTGCTGCGCGGTGGCGCGCCCGATGAAGACATAACCGGTCTCCATCGCTTCGGGTGAACCGTCGAAGATGCCCACGACGCGGAAACCGCGATCGGCGATCTGGTTGTTCGCATCCTGACTCATGACCACCACGCGCCGTCCGAGCCCGGTCTCCAGACGTTCGGCCAGCTTGCGCCCGAGCAACAGGCCCGGGTCGTCGTCGGCGTCGAGATAGCGTCCTGCGTGCACCGCCTCGGCGATAAACGAGAGTCCCCGTTCGCGCGCCGGTTCGATGCCCACCAGCACGATGCCCGCCGATTCGCGCTCGCTGGCGACCACCGCCGGCACGCGCACCCGCGCGGCCCAGGCCGTGACATCCGCCTGCGCCAGCGCCGTACGCAGGGCCGGGCCGGGCGGCGGCAGACGGTGATCGATGACCGGATCGTCGCGGTAACCCGTCGCGTGAATCTGAACATGCGCGGTCAGGTTGTCGATCGATCGCTCGATCTGCTGTTCCAGCGCCCCGCGCCCGTAGGCCGCCAGCACCACGATCGACCACACCCCGAGCACGAACGCAAACAGGATCAGCAGCGTGCGCGGCGGGTGGCGCCAGAGATTGCGCCACGCCATCCGGATCAGCAGCGGCAGGCGGTTCATGGCTCAGTGCACCGCATGCATGGCCTCGACGATCCGCAGCCGGCGAATACGCCAGGCCGGATAGAGCGCCGCGGCTACGGTAAAGGCAAAGATCACCGCAGGACCGGTCATCACATTCACGAACGTGATTTTCGGCGTGATGACGCCGGCGAAGCCGAATTGACTGTAGAGCTCCTGCATGCCCTTGAAGGTGAAGCCGTAGTAGTTGAAATAGAGCGCGATACCGCCGCCCAGCACAATACCAATAGCAAGGCCCAGCAGCGTGAGCAGAGTGGACTCCAGCAACACCAGCCGTCCGATGCCCAGCGGGGTGGCCCCGAGCGCGAGCATGATGCCAAACTCGCGCGTGCGTTCGAGCACCGACATGAGAAAAGTATTCAGAATACTGAACGTGACCACGAGGATGAGCACGATGTACAGGAACCAGTGCTCGATGATGTCGGCCTGCATTACCTGCTTGACGCCGGGCAGTAGTTTCTCCCAGTCGAGCAGCACCAGCGCCGGATCCTGGGGCATGTGCTGCCGCACCAGCACCTGCGTCGCCGCCATCCGCTCCAGACTCGGCCCGCTGATAACGAGGGCGTGCGCCTCCTGGCCCATGCTGAAAACTTCCTGAAAGGTTTGCAGTGGCATCTCCACCAGATGCCGGTCGAGTTCCGGACTGCCGCTTTCGAACAGGCCCACCACCGGCAGCACCGTGGCGGCCACCGAACCGTCCATGCCGGCGCCGAGCAGCGTCAGCTCGTCGCCCACCTTGATCTTGAGATTGCGCGCCAACACCGCGCCCACGACCAGCTCTTGCGCCGTGTCATTCGCCAGATAACGCCCCTGTCGAATGAGGCGCGGGATGGTCGAAACCGCCGACTCATGCGCCGGCTCCACGCCGACAACGGGCACGCCATAACTGCGCGTGCCGCTCGCCGCCAGCGCAAACCCGTTGGCGCGCACGGCGATGCCGGGCAAGCCGGTGGCGCGGCGCAGCGAACCGGCGAGATTCTGCGCGCGGGCGACCGTTACGCGCATCTGCGGCTTGTCGAGATAACCCTCGCGCTGTATCTGCATCTGGCCGGTAAACACGCGCAGACTGGTGTCGAGCATCATGTCGAAGGCGCCCATCTGGAGCGTGATAATGAATATGAGCAGCACCGTGATGAACGCGATGGCCGAGGCCGTGAACCAGGTGCGGCGCGGATTGCGCCACAGGTTGCGCCAGGCCAGTCGCAAAGTTATCGCCATTCAGTACTCCATTCTGGCTGTCATTCCGGCGAAAGCCGGAATGACAGAAATTGTTACTCACGTGGATTGCGCAGGTTCGACAGCGTGAAAGTACCGGCCGCGATCGGGATGTTGAATCGCACTTCCCGCGTCACCACCTCGGTCCATTCGCCGGGTTTGTCCAGCTTCTGCATGCGCTCGCGCGCCGCGACCAGCTTGCCGCCCATGGGGCGGATGTCGGACGTGACGAGTTTCTTCACCAGCACGTTCTGCTGGTCGTAGAACGCGTGTTCCAGGATCAGCCAGTCGTCGCGGATCGCGATCACCTCGTGGCCCCACACCACCGGCGCCGTTTCCTTCGGCGTGGAGTCGATCACGTAAACCTTGCGGCCGTCGTGCGTCCCGGTGCGCAGCAGCTTGTGCGTGTACTGCTCGATCAGATCGTCGGCCTTGGCCAGATCGTTGTTGGAGAAGTCCGATCCCATCCAGCTCTGGTTCATCATCGACGAGGGAATCTTTATCACGCGGTTGATCTTGGGCGTGAAACTCCACATATCGTTGTCGAGCAGCAGCGTCGCGTTGCCGGCGTCCTTGGGCGGCGCGACGACGCGCACCAGCGATTCCTTCTGCCCGCGGGTCCAGATGCGGATGGTCATGGTCCGCTCCCAATCGGGGCGGTGGATGGTCATGTCGATGACGGAATACGACGAAACGTCGCGCCAGTAGTCGATCGCGCGTTTCACGATCGCGGCCGCGTCCTCGGGCGGGGCCGCGGTCGCCGTGCCCCAGAACAGCAAGGACATCGCCAGGCAGATTCCTTTTATGACCCAGGAAACAAGTTGGCGCGCAGAGTTCATGGCACACGGCCATTATGCCTGAAAATATCGCGCAGGAAGTTGAGTTTACGCGTCCCGTGGCGCGCCGAAGACGGTGTCGGGGTTTTCAAACCCCGTATGGCACGCCCGAGCATCGCCAGCCTTTGCCCGCCAGCCCGAAGGGGCGCGGGCGGGACGCCCGCGCGTCGCGCACGGCACAAGGAAGTGCCGTTGCGCGACCTGCCGTGGGTCAGCCACCCACAAGCAGCTTTTCTTCATCGCCGAAGGCGATTCAACAACAGCTTCCCGGATTCCGCTACGCTGCATCCGGGCTACAAGACTCTTTCGAATCGCGCACGAAGCGCGCGATACCATTTAAACCCTGGATTCCGGCTTTCGCCGGAATGACAACAGCAATGTTGTCCTACGTTGATAACGACTTTTCGTACAACGCCTTATCCCCGGCACTGAAACAGCAGCAAATAATCTCGTCAAATTTACTCTCATACTCCCGCATGATCGTCACCGCGATCTTCGCGGCCTCGTCCTTGGGGTAACCGTAGACGCCGGTGCCGATGCCCGGAAACGCGATGGTCTTCACGCCGTGTTCGAGCGCGAGCTTCAGGGAATTACGGTAGCAATTGGCGAGCAACGTCGGTTCATTGTGCCTACCGCCATGCCACACAGGGCCGACCGTATGAATGATCCATTTCGCAGGAAGTTTGTAGCCGGGCGTGATTTTCGCCTCGCCGGTCGGACAACCGCCGAGCGTGCGGCAATATTCTGTTAATTGAATTCCGGCGGCACGGTGGATCGCGCCGTCCACGCCCCCGCCGCCGAGCAGGGTTTCATTCGCGGCGTTGACGATGGCGTCCGCCTTGAGGGTCGTGATATCGGCCTGAACGACACGGATCATTTTCTGCCCGGCCCTGACGGCCTGCGCCGTCGTGACTTTACTTGACGATGCGAAGCGACGGACCCTTGCCCGGCGGTTTGTCCTCGGGCGGTTTCTCGTCCGTTGCGGCGCTCCGACTCGCTTCGACGTGCATTTCCGGGAACGTAATGCCCTGGTTGTTCTCGCGCGCGTAGATCGCGAGCACGGCGGCGTACGGGGCTTCCACCGGAAGACTCTGGCCGCCGAAACGGGCCGAGAAGCGAACGGCGTCGGCGGCGAATTCGAAATGCGCCACCGCGCGCGGGTGGATGTTGAGCACGATGCGGCCGTCCTGAACGTAGGCCGGAGGAACCTTCACGCCCGCGGCGGCGGCGTCCACCAGCAGCTGCGGCGTGAAACTGCCGTCCACCGCCCAGTCGTATACCGCGCGGATGAGGTAAAGCTTAAGCGGGGTCATGCGCCGTCACCCGCGCGCGAAAGGACGGAACGCGGCGCGCGCGGTTCACCGCGGGCGGGCGCGCATCGCCTTTTCCGCCTCGGTCAGCGAGAGCTTGAAGGACTTGCGCGCGAACAGGCGCTCGGCGTAGTCGAGAATCGGTTTCGCCTGGCGCGGCAGCTCGACGTCCCAGCGACCCAGGCGCCACAACAACGGCGCGAGCGAACAGTCCACCAGGGAAAACTCCTCGCCGAGGGCGAAGGTCTGATCCTTGAAGATCGGCGAGATCACCGTCAGTCCGTCGCGCAGCGTGTGGCGCGCCTTGGTGGCGGCTCTCTTGTCGCCGCCGGTGATTTCGTGGATCAGGCTGTACCAGTCGCGGTCGAAGCGCACCAGCATCAGCCGCGCGCGGGCGCGCGAAACCGGGTCGACCGGCATCAGCGGCGGATGCGGCAGGCGCTCGTCGAGGTATTCGTTGATGATGTTCGATTCGTACAGCACCAGGTCGCGGTCGACCATGGTCGGCACCTGGTTGTAGGGATTAAGCTCGCCCAGCTCACGCGGTTTCTTGTTGAGGTCGACCTCGACGATCTGGCATTCGATGTCCTTTTCGAACAGGACGATGCGCGTGCGGTGGCTGTAGGGATCGCTGGTCCCCGTGTAAAGCGTCATGATCGGCTTGCGCGCCGCCGGCGTCGTCATCGCGTTGTCTCCGTGGTGCAGCGTCTCGCCGCGACGCTGGCGACCGCTGTCCGGATTTCGTCCCGTCGAGTTCAGTGGACGTCTTTCCAGTATTCCTTCTTCAGCAGATACGCGAAGATCAGGAATACCGCCAGGAAGATTAACACGTACACACCGAGCTGGTAACGCACCAGTTTCGCCGGCTCGCCGAGATAGACCAGGAAATTCGTCAGATCGCGCATGGCGGCGTCGTATTCCTTGGCGCTCATGCTGCCGGGCCGTTCCAGATTGAAGCCGGCGAACTCCTCCACGCCGTGGGCATCCTTCTTGAACACGGCGCGCTGGTCGCCCTGCCATTCGTAGAGCACGTGCGGCATGGCCACGTGCGGGAACACGATGTTGTTCCAGCCGGAGTGCGACTCGGGGTCGCGGTAGAAGCTGCGCAGATAGGTGTACACCCACGCCGGCTTGCGCGCCCGCGCGATCAGCGACAGATCGGGCGGCGCCACGCCGAACCACAGCTTGGCGTCTTCCTTCGGCATCACCGCCTTCATCAGGTCGCCGACCTTGTCGGCCGCGAACAGCAGGTTTTCCTTGACCAGTTCGTCGCTGATGCCGAGGTCGTGGCCCATGCGGTTGTAGCGCATGTACGAAGCGCTGTGGCAGGACAGGCAGTAGTTGACGAAAATGCGCGCGCCGCGTTGCAGCGAGGCCTTGTCATTGAGGTCGATGTTGACCGGATCGAGCTTCGCGCCGTGTTCCGAGCTGGCGAACGCGCCGGCCGGCAGGACGGCAAAAACAAAAAGGATCAGGAGCTTTTTCATTTCGACGTCACCCTTTCCGGAACCGGTTTGGTCTTGTCAATGCGGGTGTACCAGGGCATCAGGACGAAGAACGCGAAGTACAGCACCGTGCACAGCTGCGCGATCACCACCTTGACGCCGGAGGCCGGCTGCGTGCCGAGGTAGCCGAGGACGAAGAACGCGACGACGAAGATCGCCAGCGCCGTCTTGTACATCCAGCCGCGGTAACGGATCGACTTGACCGGCGAGCGGTCCAGCCACGGCAGGAAGAAGAAGAACACGATCGACAGCCCCATGAAGATCACGCCCCAGAGCTTCGCTTCCACCCCGAAGAACGCGAAGGTGTTGGCGCGCAGGATCGAATAGAACGGCGTGAAATACCACAGCGGCACGATCTCCGGCGGCGTCTGCAGGATGTTGGCCGGCGTGAAGTTGTCGGGCTCGAGGAACCAGCCGCCGAGCTCGGGCGCGAAGAAGATCACGGCCGAGAACAGCATCAGGAACGCCGCCACGCCGACGATGTCCTTCACGGTGTAGTACGGGTGGAACGGAATGCCGTCGAGCGGAATGCCGTCCGGTCCCTTCTTTTTCTTGATTTCGACGCCGTCGGGGTTGTTCGAGCCGACCTTGTGCAGCGCCACGATGTGCACGAACACCAGCGCCGCGAGGATCAGCGGCACCGCGATCACGTGGAACGCGAAGAAGCGGTTGAGCGTCGCGTCCGACACCACGAAGTCGCCGCGAATCCACTCGGACAGCGTCGGCCCGACCAGCGGGATCGCGTCGAACAGCGAGATGATCACCTGCGCGCCCCAGTAGGACATGTTGCCCCACGGCAGCAGGTAGCCCATGAAGGCCTCGGCCATGAGCGCGACGAAGATCACCATGCCGATGAGCCAGATGAGCTCGCGCGGCTGGCGGTGCGAACCGTACAGCAGCGCGCGGAACATGTGCATGTACACCACGATGAAAAAGAACGAGGCGCCGACCGAGTGCATGTAGCGCAGCAGCCAGCCCCAGTCCACGTCGCGCATGATGTACTCGACCGAGGCGAACGCGAGCCCGGTGTCCGGCTTGTAGTGCATGGTGAGGAAAATGCCGGTGACGATCTGCATCACCAGCATCAGCAGCGCGAGCGAGCCGAAGTAGTACCAAAAGTTGAAATTCTTCGGCGCGTAGTATTTCGCGAGATGCTCTTCCCAGACCTTGGTCAGCGGGAAGCGGTCATCGATCCAGGCCAGCAGCTTTTGCATCACGCGGCTCCTTTCTGGTCAACACCGATGACAATGCGCGTGTTGCTCAGGTAGCTGTACGGGGGGACCACCAGGTTGGTCGGCGCCGGGACGTTCTTGAACACGCGTCCGGCCAGGTCGAACTTGGAACCGTGGCAGGGACAGAAGAAACCGCCCGGCCATTCGTCGCCCAGGCCCGAGGCCGCGCCGGCCTGCAGGCGCTGCGCGGGCGAACAGCCCAGGTGCGTGCAGATGCCGACGAGCACGAGATACTCGGGCTTGATCGAGCGCGTTTCGTTCTGCGCGTAGTTCGGCTGCTGGTCGACGGCGGATTTGGGATCGGCGAGGAATTTCGTGTCCTCGGAAAGCGACTTCAGCATTTCCGGCGTGCGCCGCAGGATCCACACCGGCTTGCCGCGCCATTCCACGGTCAGCAGCTGGCCCGGCTCGACCTTGCCGATGTCGACCTCGACCGGCGCGCCGGCCGCCTTGGCGCGGGCGCTCGGCATCATGCTGAGAACGAAGGGGGTGGCCGCGAAGGCCGCTCCAACGACTCCTAACCCGCTGGTAATCACCAGTAACCGCCGTCGGCGCGGATTGACACCCTCTTCACTCATGTAACCCCCTCGATCTTTAAGGCCCAAAAAATAAAAAATCACGCGCGGCGGCGTAATTTTCTGAAATCAGTCGGGTGATTGACCCTGGAAAACGCTCTCGTGCCCCTGAAAAACGGCGCATAGGATTATATAACGATTCGCCTGAGTCAAGCGCTTAAATCAAGCCGCAAACCATTTTTTCACGCGATTCCGCCCGGCGCGGCCCGGGTTTCGTCGCCGGCGACGCCCGGAACGACTCTTCGTATAGAATCGGCGTACATTAATACTGTTTTACAGGTCGAATATGCGGCTGCGTTCCTTGATGTTCTATCTTGCCCAGGCGATCGTCCTCGGACTGGCGATCGCCTTCGTCGTGACCTATTTCTGGCCGGATATCGCGTGGCGCGAGGCCGCGACGGTCGAAATCCACCAGACCGCGCCGACGGCCACGACCAAACGACCGGCCGGCGGCCCGGCCTCCTATTCCGCGGCCGTCGACAAGGCCTCCGCCGCGGTGGTGAACATCAACACCGCCAAGGTCGTGACGGTGCGGCCGCATCCGTTCTTCGACGATCCGGTGTTCCGCCAGTTCTTCGGCGGCGCGGACAACCTGATCACGCCGCGCAAGCGCGTCGAGACCAGTCTCGGCTCCGGCGTCATCATGAGCGACAAGGGTTATATCCTCACCAACCATCACGTCATCCAGGGCGCCGACGCGATCCAGGTTTCCCTGCAGGACGGACGCATGACGCAGGCCAAGGTCGTGGGCAGCGACCCGGACACGGACGTCGCGGTGCTGAAAATCGACCTCAAACGACTGCCGGTCATCACGCTCGGCCATTCCGACGATCTGCGCGTCGGCGACGTGGTGCTGGCGATCGGCAACCCGTTCGGCGTGGGGCAGACCGTGACCATGGGCATCGTCAGCGCCACCGGCCGCAACAAGCTCGGCATCAACACCTTCGAGAATTTCATCCAGACCGACGCCGCGATCAATCCCGGCAACTCGGGCGGCGCGCTGATCGACGCCGACGGCAACCTCGTCGGCATCAACACCGCGATCTTTTCCCAGAGCGGCGGCAATCAGGGCATCGGCTTCGCGATTCCGACGAGCCTCGCGGAAAACGTCATGGAGGACATCCTGCAGCACGGCCGGCCGCTGCGCGGCTGGCTCGGGGTCGAGGCGCAGGCGATCACGCCGCAGATCGCGCGCGCGCTCGAACTCGACGACACCCGGGGCGTGGTCGTGGTCGGCGTGGTGCGCAACGGTCCGGCGCACCGCGCGGGCCTGCAGCCGGGCGACGTGATCGTCGCGATCGACGGCAGGAAAATCACCGAGGCGCGCGAGGCGCTGCTCGCGATCTCCAGCCGCAAACCCGGCAGCCGCGTGAAACTGGAAGTGCTGCGCAACGGAAAATCGCTGACGCTGGAGGCCACCGCCATCGAACGCCCGGCGCGGGCGACGGCGACGGAATGACTTTGCAGGTTGGGGTGAATGAAGTGAACCCCAACGCGAATGGAGTTGGGGTTCGGCACACGCCTCACCCCGACCTACATTTGTATTACTCCGCCGCTCTCTTTCCTGAAAACGCCTAGTCGCGCTTCTTGAACTCGGCCTCGATCTCGTGCTCGGTCAGGTCGCGCCGGCCGCTGTCCACGGCCGCGTCGGCGGCGCGTTTCATGCGGCGCGCGACGAACAACCCGATCTCGAAGAGGATGATCATCGGCACGGCCAGGAAAAACTGCGAGAAGATATCCGGCGGCGTGAGCACCGCCGCCACGATGAACGCCCACAGGATCACGTAGGGGCGCTTGCCGGCGAGCGTTTCGGGGTCGATCACCCCCATGCGCGCCAGCAGCACCACCGCCACCGGCACCTCGAAGGCGATGCCGAAGGCGAAGAACATGGAAAACACGAAATCGAGGTACGAGCGGATGTCGGTCATCATGGTCACGCCCGGCGGCAGCGCCTGCACGAAGAACCCGAAGGCCATGGGAAACACGACGAAATAGGCGAACGCCATGCCGCCGTAGAACAACACCGTGCTCGATACCAGCAGCGGCAGCACCAACCGCCGCTCGTGGCGGTAAAGCCCGGGCGCGACGAACGCCCACAGTTGATACAGGAGATACGGAATCGTGACCACGACCGCCACCGCCATGGTGAGCTTGATCGGCGTGAGAAACGGCGAGGCGACCTCGGTCGCGACCATGTTCGTGCCGGGCGGCAGTACCTGCATCAACGGCCGCGCGATCAGGGTATACACTTCGCCGCTGCCGACGAACGCCATCAGCACGCCGAACACCACGGCAATGGCGATGACCGAGTAGAGCAGGCGGTCGCGCAGCTCGAGCAGATGGGAAATCAGGCTGCCTTCAGGAGCTTCGGGTTGTGCGGGTTCCGCCATGCTTTTTTCCAGGGCGTGATTTCTTGGCGCGCTTGACGCGCGGAGGTTTTGCCGGCGCGGATTCCGCGGCGGCGGCCTGCGCCGGCTTCGGGTTTTCCCCGGAATGGATGGTATTCGACGCGGCCGGAGCGACTTCGGTGAAACCCTGCAAGAGTTCGCCCGAGGTGTTTTCCATCAGGCGGCGGGTGCTGTTGAGTTCCTCGCGGAGCTTGCGCAGTTCCGCCAGTTCGTCCTGGTGAATTTCGCGGTCGAGATCCTGCTTGACGTTATTGATGAAACGGCGCAACTGCCCCATCCACTTGCCCGCGGTGCGCGCCACTTCCGGCAGGCGTTTCGGTCCGAGCACGATCAGCGCGATCAGGCCGATGACCACCAGTTCCGAAAAACCGACGTCGAACATCGCGCGCGTCCGTGGCGGCGAAGCGGCTTAGGTTTTTTTCTTCTTGACCTTGGAGGTCACTTCCGCGTCGATGACGCGGCCGGAGTCGCCTTCGATTTTTTTCGGCTCCTCGCCGTCGCCGGAGCCGGGCGCGGGGCTCCCGCCGTCATCCTTCATCGCCTGCTTGAAACTCTTGATCGCGCCGCCCAGGTCGCTGCCGATGTTGCGCAGCTTCTTGGTGCCAAAGATCAGCAGAACGATGATCAGGACGACAAGCCAGTGCCAGATGCTGAATGAACCCATTGCGATCTCTCCAGAATAAATTCGTTCGTGCCGATACGGTGAATGAGCTTTCTCTAACGTCCCGGGCGCGAGGCCTTTTCCTCCAGGCCGGACACGCCGAAACGCCGGTCCAGCTCGGACAGGATATCATCCGGCTTAAGCCCGGTCTGCGCAAGCATGACCAGCGTGTGGAACCACAGGTCCGCGGTTTCGTGAACGATCTTGGCGCGCTCGCCGCTCTTCGCCGCGAGCACCGTCTCGGTCGCCTCTTCGCCGATCTTCTTGAGCACCGCGTCGAGCCCCTTGGCGTACAGCCCCGCGACGTAGGAGCTCTGCGGGTCGGCGCCTTTGCGCGCTTCCAGTACCGCCGCCAGCTTGTTCAGCACGTCGGACATGTCATTTCCTGCCGTAGATTTCCTGTTCGCTTTTGATCACGGGCTCGACCGTCACCCAGCGCCCATCCTGCAACTGCTGATAAAAGCAGCGCTCGCGTCCGGTGTGGCAGGCGATGCCGCCTTTTTGTTCGACGATCAGCAGCACCGCGTCGTTGTCGCAGTCGAGACGGATGTCCTTTACCGCCTGCACATGCCCCGACTCCTCGCCCTTGCGCCACAGCTTCTTGCGCGAGCGCGACCAGTACACCGCGCGCTTCTCCTGCGCCGTCGCCGCCAGCGCCTCGCGGTTCATCCACGCGAGCGTCAACACCTTGCCGGTGCCGGCCTCCTGCGCGATCGCCGGCACCAGACCGTCGCCGTTCCATTTCACCGCATCGAGCCAGTTATCAGTCATGATTGGTCTATTTCACCGCAAAGGCGCAAAGGACGCAAAGAAATATCGGACTAAACGATTTTTACTTGTTTTTACCCTTTGCGCTCTTTGCGTCCTTTGCGGTGAATTTTCTACAGTCTTACTTCAATGCCGGCCGCGGCCATGCGCTGCTTGGCCTGGCCCACGGTATATTCGCCGAAATGGAAGATGCTGGCCGCGAGCACGGCGTCGGCGTGGCCCTCGCGAATACCGGCCACGAGATGATCGAGATTGCCGACGCCGCCGGAGGCAATCACGGGAACGCTGACGGCGTCGCACACGGCGCGCGTCAGCCTGAGGTCGAATCCGTCCCTGGTGCCGTCGCGGTCCATGCTGGTCAGCAGGATCTCGCCGGCGCCGAAATCCGTCATCTGGCGCGCCCAGGCCACGGCATCCAGGCCGGTCGCCTTGCGGCCGCCGTGCGTGAACACCTCCCACCGGTCCGGTCCGACCTGCTTGGCGTCGATCGCGACCACGATGCATTGCGAACCGAAATGATCCGACGCTTCCTTGACGAACTCGGGGCGCGACACCGCCGCGGTGTTGATCGCGACCTTGTCGGCGCCGGCATTGAGCATGCGTCGAACGTCCTCGACCTTGCGGATACCGCCGCCGACGGTGAGCGGAATGAACACCTCCGAGGCCATCGCCTCGACCACGTGCACCATGGTTTCGCGGTTGTCGGAGCTGGCGGTGATGTCGAGGAAGGTGATCTCGTCCGCGCCCTGCTCGTCGTAGCGGCGCGCGATCTCGACCGGGTCGCCGGCGTCGCGGATTTCCACGAAGCGCACGCCTTTCACGACGCGGCCGTTGTCCACGTCGAGGCAGGGAATGATTCGTTTCGCAAGGCCCATATGATTTTAAATTTCACCGCAAAGGCGCAAAGAGCGCAAAGTTAATAACTTACTGAATCCATCGGCGCGAAGCGCCATTCTCGATCTTTTCTTTGCGTTCTTCGCGCCTTTGCGGTGAGAAATATTATTTACTCAATTCGTCCGCGAGCTTCTGCGCCGCGGCGAAGTCGAGCGTGCCTTCGTAGATCGCGCGGCCGGTGATGGCGCCGACGATGCCGGCGTCACCGACCTCGCACAAGCGGCGGATATCGTCGATGTTGGTGACGCCGCCGGAGGCGATCACCGGGATGGAAATGGCGTTCGCCAGTTTGACCGTGGCCTCGACGTTCACGCCGGTCATCATGCCGTCGCGGCCGATGTCGGTGTAGACGATCGCCTCGACGCCGTCGTCCTGGAATTTCTTCGCCAGATCGACGACGTCGTGCCCGGACAGCTTCGACCAGCCGTCGATCGCGACCTTGCCGTCCTTCGCGTCGAGCCCGACGATGATGTGCCCGGGGAATTCGGTGCATACGTCGCTCACGAAATGCGGCGCGTTCACCGCCTTGGTGCCCAGAATCACGTAGCGCACGCCCATGTCGAGATAGGCCTGGATCGTGTCCTCGTCGCGAATGCCGCCGCCGACCTGCATCGGCACGTCCGGGAAGGCGCCGCGGATCGCCTGGATCGCGGCCGCGTTCACCGGCTTGCCGGCCACGGCGCCGTTGAGATCGACGAGGTGCAGACGCCGCGCGCCGGCGCCCACCCAGCGTCGCGCCATTGCCACGGGATCGTCGGAAAAGACCGTTTCATCGTTCATGCGCCCCTGCCGCAGGCGCACGCACTTGCCGTCCTTGATATCAATCGCGGGGATTACGAGCATGGGAATCTATGGGCATTGTGGAATGTTGGAAGAATCCTGATTTATGAATTTTTGCCGCAAAGACGCAAAGAGCGCAAAGATGTTTCGTGTTTAAGGAAGGTCTGATTAATTCGGTTTTCGTCATGCCGGCGAAAGCCGGCATCCAGTTTCATATTAAATTTCCTGGATTCCGGCTCGCGGGCCTTCGGCCCTTGGCCGGAATGACGAATCAATCAGAGGCTCCTTGACTATCATGGGCTTTTCTTTGCGTCCTTCGCGTCTTTGCGGCAGAGAATCATATTAATTTCCGTTCCAGGACACGAAATTTTCCAGCAGCCGCAGTCCGGCGCGCTGACTTTTTTCCGGATGGAACTGGACCGCGAAAATATTCTCATGCGCCGCGGCCGAGGTAAACCGCAGCGCGTATTCCGTCTCGCCGGCGACATCCCGGGCGTCGGCCGAATCGGCGTAGTAGCTGTGCACGAAATAAAACCGCGAGTCCTGCGGAATGCCTTGCCACAGCGGGTGCGGGACGGTCTGGCGCACCTGGTTCCAGCCCATGTGCGGCACCTTCAGCGGCAGGCCGCTGGCGGCGTCCGTCATTTTTTCCGAAGGGAAACGCTTCACCGCGCCCGCCAGCAGGCTCAGGCACGGCGTGCCGCCGCCCTCTTCGCTGAAGTCGTACAGCGCCTGGAGTCCGAGACAGATGCCGAGGAAGGGTTTGGTTTTCATCGCCTCGAGCAGCGATTCGCGCAGCCGGTTCGCTCCCAGCGCCGCCATGCAGCCGCCGATGGCGCCCTGGCCGGGAAACACGACGCGGTCGGCGTGACGGATGTCGGCGGCCTCGGCCGTGAGCCGCACGCGCGCGCCGGGCGCGACGTGCTCGATCGCCTTGCACACCGAGCGCAGATTCCCCATGCCGTAATCAATCACCGCGACCGTACTCATATTATTTTTTTGCCGCAAAGTCGCAAAGAGCGCAAAGAATTTTTGTATTTAACTGCCATGAGCCTTTCTTTGCATCCTTCGCGTCTTTGCGGCAGAAATTATTATAAGCTTCCCTTTGTCGAAGGCACGACATCCGCCGCGCGCGCGTCGACTTCGAGCGCCATGCGCAGGGCGCGCCCGAAGGCCTTGAAGATGGTCTCGGCGTTGTGATGCGCGTTCATGCCGCGCAGGCAATCCACGTGCAGCGTCACCAGCGCATGGTTGCAGAAGCCCTGGAAGAATTCATGCACCAGGTCCACGTCGAATTCGCCCACGCGCGAGCGCGGGAAATCCACGTGATATTCGAGGCCGGGACGCCCGGAGAAATCGATCACCACGCGCGACAGCGCCTCATCGAGCGGCACGTAGGCGTGGCCGTAGCGACGGATGCCCTTCCGGTCGCCGGCGGCCCGCGCGATCGCCTGGCCGAGCGTGATGCCGATGTCTTCCACGGTGTGATGCGCGTCGATGTGCAGGTCGCCTTTGGCTTCGAGGCTGATGTCGATCAGGCCGTGCCGCGCCACCTGCTCCAGCATGTGCTCGAGGAACGGCAGGCCGGTGTCGAGCCGCGCCGTGCCGCTGCCGTCCAGGTTCACGGAGACGGTGATCCGGGTTTCCTTGGTGTCGCGCGACACTTCCGCGCGCCGGCCCGCCGCCGGCTTGCCGCGAGGGGCGCGGGATTTCGTTCGTTTAGGGGATTTCACACGCAAACCATAGACGAATCACAGCGCCGCCTCAAGCGCCTTGAGGAAGGCGGCGTTTTCATCCGGCGTGCCCACCGTCACGCGCAGGCAACCCTTCAGCATGCCGCCGGAGGAGTTGAGGTTCTTGATCAGCACGCCGCGGGCGCGCAGACCCTCGAAGACCTCGTCGGCGTTACGCCCCTCGACCCGGAACAGAATGAAATTGGTCTGGCTGGGCCAGGCATGCACGCCGCGCATCCGGCCGAGCGCCTGCCACAACCGCTCCCGGTCCTGGCGTATCCGTCGCGCCTGCTCGTCGAGCAGCGCCAGATGCGTCAACGCGAATTCCGCGCTCGCCTGGGTGAGACTTCCGATATTATACGGAAGTCTCACCTTGTTGAATTCCGCCAGCCATGGCGCCGGCCCGGCGAGGATGCCGATACGCAAACCGGCCAGCCCCTGTTTCGACAGCGTGCGCATCACTAGCAGGTTGTCGTGCTTTCCCAGCCGGTCCATGAACGATTGGCCGGCGAAGGCGTGATATGCCTCGTCCAGCACCACCAGTCCCGGCGACGCTTCAATGATGCGCGCGACATCCCCGGGCGCAAACAGATTGCCCGTCGGATTGTTCGGATAAGCGAGAAAGATCACCGCCGGTTTGTGCGTCGCGACAGCGTCGAGCAGCGCCGGCATGTCGAGCGAAAAGTCCGCCGTGAGCGGCACGCCGGCGAATTTCATGCCGGTAAACGTCGCGATCATCTCGTACATGACGAAGGTCGGCGTCGGCGCCAGCACCACCGCGCCGGGCTTCGCCAGCGCCATGAGCACGATCTGGATCAGTTCGTCCGAGCCGTTGCCCAGCATCAGCTCCATGCCGGCCGGCACGGCGAGTGCGCCGCGCAGGCGTTCGCGCAGGCGACGCGCCTCGGGGTCGGGGTAGCGGTTGAGCGCGACGCCTTGCAGCGTCGCCAGCCATTCGTGCCGCACGTCTTCCGGCCATGAATAGGGATTCTCCATGGCGTCGAGCTTGACCAGCCCGGTGGCGTCGGGAACGTGATAGGCCTTCAATGCCTGGATTTCAGGCCGGACCAATTTCGAGACTTTGTCCTTGATCGTGCTCATAGATACAAGTGGCAAGTAGCAAGTTACAAGTAGCAAGTAAGAACAATCTGTATATTTCTTGTCACTTGCTACTTGATACTTGCTACTTTTTTATCCGGTATTCCGCAGAACGCGCGTGCGCGGTCAGTCCCTCGCCGCGCGCCAGCACCGAGGCGGTTTTGCCCAGCGTCGAGGCGCCGTCGGCCGAGCACTGGATCAGGCTGGTGCGCTTCTGGAAATCGTACACGCCGAGCGGCGAGGAGAAGCGCGCTGTGCCGGAGGTCGGCAGCACGTGATTCGGTCCGGCGCAGTAGTCGCCGAGCGCCTCCGCGGTATAACGCCCGAGAAAAATGGCGCCGGCGTGACGCACGCGCTTCGCCGCTTCGAGCGCGTTCTCGACCGACAATTCGAGGTGTTCCGGCGCGATGCGGTTCACGAGCGCCAGCGCCTCGTCGAGACCACCCGCGGTGATCAGCGCGCCGCGGTTCTCGAGCGAGGCGCGGATGATGTCGCGCCGCTCCATGCCGGGCAGAAGTTTTTCCATCGCCGCGCGCACGCGCAACGTGAACGCCTCGTCGAGGCTGATGAGGATGGACTGCGCGTCCTCGTCGTGTTCCGCCTGCGAGAACAGATCCATCGCCACCCATTCCGGATCGGTCCGGCCGTCGCACAGCACCACGATCTCGGACGGGCCGGCGATCATGTCGATGTCGACCGTGCCGTAGACGAGCCGCTTGGCGGTGGCCACGTAGATGTTGCCGGGGCCGACGATCTTGTCGACCTTCGGAATCGTCGGCGTGCCGTAGGCGAGCGCCGCGACCGCCTGTGCCCCGCCGACGGTGAACACGCGGTCGACGCCGCTGAGATAAGCCGCCGCCAGCACCATGTCGTTGAGCGCGCCCTCCGGCGCCGGCACCACCATGACCAGCTCCGGCACCTCGGCAACCTTGGCCGGGATCGCGTTCATGAGCACCGACGACGGATAGGCCGCCTTGCCGCCCGGCACGTACAGCCCGACGCGCTCGAGCGGCGTCATCTGCTGGCCGAGCAGCGTGCCGTCGGGTTCGGTGTAGGTCCAGGAATCGGTGCGCTGGCGTTCGTGATAGGCGCGGATGCGTTCCGCGGCGTTGGCCAACGCTTCGTACTGCTCCTTGGTGATCGCGCGCGAAACCTCGCGCAACTGCGTGCGCGACACCTCGAGCTCGGCCACCGACGCGATCGGGCGCCGGTCGAAGCGGCGCGTGTACTCGACGACCGCGGCGTCGCCGCGCGCGCGCACGTCCGCGACGATGTCGCGTACCGTGGCTTCGATCTTCGGATCGATCGCGTGCGCGCGGTCGAGCAGCCGTTCGAACTCGGCCTTAAAGTCCGGATCGGCGGTTTTAAGTGTACGTAGGTTAATAGTCATAGAAAAAATACATTCACCGCAAAGACGCAAAGGTCGCGAAGGTTTTTGTAATCAACCCGCATTTCTTTGCGCTCTTCGCGCCTTTGCGGTGAGAATTCATACAACCCTTCAGGCGACGGCGCGCTGCAAGCGGCCGACCAGGTCCTGCAGCGGCCGGTGTTTCATTTTCATCGACGCCTTGTTGGCCACGAGCCAGGCGCTGATGTCGGCGATGTGCTCGACCTCGACCAGACCGTTGGCCTTGAGCGTGTTGCCGGTATCGACCAGATCGACGATGCGGTCGGACAGACCCACCAGCGGCGCGAGCTCCATCGAGCCGTAGAGCTTGATGATGTCGGTCTGGATGCCCTTGGCGGCAAAGTGCCGCTGCGTGGTGTTGACGTATTTGGTGGCGATGCGCAGCCGCGTCCAGCTGCCCGGGTCGTCGCGCGAGGCCAGGCTCGCCGGCTCCGCCACCATCAGGCGGCAGCGGGCGATGTTCAGGTCGAGCAGCTCGTACAGACCGTCGCCGTCGTATTCCATGAGCACGTCCCGGCCCGCGATGCCGAGATCGGCGGCGCCGAACTGCACGTACGTGGGCACGTCCGCGGCGCGGATGATCGTGAGCTTCACGTCCGGCAGGTTGGTGTCGAGGATGAGCTTGCGGCTCTTGAGCGGATTTTCCGCGGGGCGGATGCCGGCGCGTTCAAGCAGCGGCAAACCCTCTTCCAGAATCCGCCCCTTGGACAGGGCGATATTGAGCGTGGTGGTCATGGCTCACGCCGATTGCTTGCGCGCCGCCCGGGCCGCGAGTTCTCCGGGCATGCGCCGGATGCGCGCGCCCAGCTGCGCGAGTTTTTCCTCGATGCATTCATAACCGCGGTCGATGTGGTAGATGCGATCGACGAGGGTCTCGCCCTCCGCCACCAGTCCCGCCAGCGCCAGGCTTGCCGACGCGCGCAGATCGGGCGCCATCACCGGCGCGCCCTTCAGGCCCGGCACGCCGCGCACGATCGCGGTGTTGCCTTCCATGTCGATGTCCGCGCCCATGCGCTGCAGTTCGTAGACGTGCATGAAGCGGTTCTCGAAGATCGTCTCGGTGACGGTGCCGCCGCCCTCGGCGATCGCGTTCAGCGCGATGAACTGCGCCTGCATGTCCGTGGGGAACGCCGGATACGGCGCGGTGCGGACGTTCACGGCCTGCGGACGCCGGCCCTGCATGTCGAGACTGATCCAGTTCGGTCCGGTGTCGATGACGGCGCCGGCCTCGCGCAGTTTCTCGAGCACCGCCTGCAGCAGGTCGGGGCGCGCGTTGCGCAGGCGCACCGCGCCGCTGGTCATGGCCGCGGCCACCAGATAAGTTCCGGTTTCGATGCGATCGGGAATGACCTCATGCTCGGCGCCGTGCAGCTTCTCCACGCCCTCGACGGTGATTTCATCCGTGCCGGCGCCGTGGATCTTCGCGCCCATCGCGATCAGGCATTTGGCGAGGTCGACCACCTCGGGTTCGCGCGCGGCGTTCTCGATGATCGTGGTGCCGTCCGCGAGCGTCGCCGCCATCATGATGTTCTCGGTGCCGGTGACGGAAACGAGGTCCATGAAGATGCGCGCGCCCTTCAGGCGCTTCGCCTTGGCGCGGATATAGCCGCCTTCGAGGTTGATCTCTGCGCCCATCGCCTGCAGGCCCTTGATGTGCAGATTCACCGGGCGCGAACCGATGGCGCAGCCGCCGGGCAGGGACACCTCGGCCTCGCCGAAGCGCGCCAGCAGCGGGCCGAGCACCAGGATCGACGCGCGCATGGTCTTCACCAGTTCGTACGGCGCGCGCACCGAGGTGTTGTGGCTCGAATCGGCCTCGATCACCATCTTGTCGCCGACCACCAGGCGCACGCCCATGCGTCCCAGCAACTCCATGGTCGTGGTGATGTCCTGCAAGTGCGGCACGTTGCCGATGCTCACGGTTTCGCCGGTCAGCAGCGAAGCCACCAGCACCGGGAGCGCGGCATTCTTCGCGCCCGAGATCCTTATCTCGCCGCGCAGGGGCACGCCGCCGGTGACAATCAGTTTATCCATGTTTGATCGGTCGCAGACAATAAAAAAGGCCGCCAGAAGGCGGCCTTTTCCGGTCGGGATTACCGGCGCTCAACCCTGCGCCCGGGTAACCAGTTTCTGGAGTTCGCCCTTCTGGTACAGCTCGATCATGATATCACAGCCGCCGACCAGTTCCCCGTTCACGTACAGCTGCGGGAAAGTCGGCCAATGCGAGTATTCCTTGAGGCCCTGGCGCATTTCCGGGTCCGACAATATGTCGTAGCTCGTGAATTTCGCCCCGCACGCGCCCAGCATCTGCGCCGCCTTGGCCGAGAACCCGCACTGCGGGAACTGGGGCGTGCCCTTCATATAGAGCACGATCCTGTCGCTGCTCAGTTGCTGGCGAATCTTGTCCTGTATGTTCATGTAAACCTCGTATCTCGTATTGAAGATCAACGATTATTCGTCCGGCGCCAGGGTCCGCAGCGACAGGGCGTGAATCTCGTTGCCCATTTTCGTGCCCAGCGTGCGATACACGAGCTGATGGCGCTGCAACATCCCCTTGCCGGCAAATTCGCGCGCCACGACCTCGGCCTCGAAATGATGACCGTCGCCGGTCACCGATACGCGCGCGCCCGGCAATCCCGTCTCGATCATCTGTTTGATGTCTTCCGGCTGCATCATCAGGTCAATTATCCGTCCGCCCGGGCCTATTTCAAGAGATATGCCCATCGGAGATACGCTGAACCGTGGTCAGAAGCCATCGCAGAATATTTACAGACTGTGACAACAGCAAATCAGAGACTTGGCTGTTCGCCCTGAGCCTGTCGAAGGGTGAGCAGTCACGATAGTGGCATTTTTTGGCAACCCGCTGACGGTCTGTTTGAGACGCGCGCGGTGCGGGCGCACCGCGCGCGCCGCTCTCGAAGCGGTGTAATGCGTTACTGGGAGACGGCTACCGGCTGGAGCGAAAATACGCGCGCGAGCTTTGCCGCAACCGCGATATCGCCACGCTTCAGTGCATCACGCACGTCGTCAAGCTTATATGCGTCCTCGACCGACAAGTACGGTGACCATTCCGTTTCATCTTCGAGAAGCTCAACGTCCACCTCAGCAACGTATTTGCCTTCATGCACATATTTGACTCTATGGCGCTTACTCATCTTTGCCTCTTCGCTTGGTAAAACTCCTGTCCCATCGGTCGGGATCAGGGCGATAAGCGGTAACAACTACGGCTGGGGAAGTGAAACCCTTTGGTATTCCCCATACAACATGAACTGGTCGGGCATCTCTGTCAAATTGTAGCACCAGCACGGCGCGGCCCTTGGGGAAAGCCGGGTAATCCTCGACAACAACAGCCTTGCTCAGGCTCGTCAGTATATCCCGGACGTATATCCCGGACGTATATCCCGTCTGCCGCGATCTCATCATACCCATGTTCGGATATCCGCACTTGCCCCGCGGCAACGAGTTTCTTTATAGCCTCAAGAGTATCGCTCAATTTTCCAGACCCCTCACGCTCCACATCAGTAACGCATAACGTGCTGCTAACCGGCGCGCCGCTTTTGCGCGTCCGGTTGAGCGGCGGGTTAGGCTACATTATTTTGCCTTCATAATATGAAGTATGGCGGAGTAGATTTTGCTTTCCTTGCCACCTCCAGAAAACGGCGCGCCCTTAAATGCAGCGACCGCACCTTTACCGGACTCTGTGTAATGAACAATGACCCAGTCATTAGTGATATCGGGCGATAGCTTGCCCCAGACAACTTTCTGTATGCTTTCTCTTGGTATTTTTATCTTTCCTTTTTCGTGAGTGAACTCCACAGAATTTTCGCTGACTGTTATTGAACCCGACTCTTCATAAGCCAGCCCGAGAAGACGAACCTTTTCGGTTCGATACCAGACTTTTTCAGCCGTAAGAGGAAGTGAGACCTCTTTCTCGGTTTCGATCCCGACTGGAGGGGGGGATATCGCAGTTGTGCAGCCCGCCAACATTGAACCGAACACAAACAGCAACACCAAACTACAGGCTATTTGATTCTTCATTCTCGCCTCCTTGCCTTGCGGCATTGTTGTAGCCTAACGTAATTTGGATGTCACTGTCTGACGTATAACTTGAACCCGTGACGTATAACCTGGCAGAGACGGGTTGTATTAAATTCTTGCTATCTGGCACTTAGGCCATTTGTCTGTATATCCATGCAGTATTAACCGATCCGACAAACCCTGCAAGTTGGCAGGGACGGATTAAGCTGGCTCCGATGATAATTTGAGGGCGAAAGACAAATCGAGACTGCTTTCAGTCGCGCAGCTTGTAGCCGGTCTTGAGCATCAGCAGCGTGATGCCCGAGAGCACCGCCAGCGACATCCCCACCACCAGCAGGCTCACGCCGGGCGCGATGTCGGAAACGCCGAAGAATCCGTAGCGGAAGCCGTCGATCATGTAGAAAAACGGATTGAAGTGCGACAGCCGTTGCCAGATCTCCGGCAACGAACGGATCGAATAGAACA
>DAIDLH010000062.1 GCA_027449605.1 Candidatus Muproteobacteria bacterium
GTCGCGCATCTGGCCGGGGCGCTGAATAAGCCCGTGTGGGTGCTGCTGCCGTTCCTGCCGGACTGGCGCTGGCTGCTCGATCGGGAGGACAGCCCGTGGTATCCGAGCATGCGGCTGTTCCGACAGAAAAACCGGGGGGGGTGGGGCGAGGTGTTTGAGCGGGTCATTGCCGCTCTCGCGGACCGTTCTTGACCCGGCAGAACGATCAGAATGACGTAGCGGGTGCTAGTTGGCGCTGGACGTGACCGCACACCACCGCTGCCACATCTCGCGAAACGATGCTTCCAGGTCGCGCGTAAAACCGGTCGCGTCGCACAGTGTGCTGACCCGCATTCGCTCGCGAAGCCCCTGGCGCAATTCGTCCAGTCGTGCCGGGTCGGAAGCGAGCGATATCGCGATGCGCACGTATTCATCCATGTCGCCTGCAATAAACTCCTCAAGACCGACTTGGCTCAGGAGGCTGATGCCCACCCGACCAGCGTGCAATCCGCCGGCGAGGGTGATCACGGGTACACCCATCCACAACGCCTCACACGTCGTCGTCGTGCCATTGTAGGGAAAGGTGTCGAGAGCGATGTCGATCTCGCCGTACAGACGCAAGTGATCGCCTCGATCGAGCAATAACGCATGCAACACGATGCGCTCCGGTTCGATACCACGGGCGGCGAACTGTCCCGCGATGCTCGCTCGGGTTGCTTCTTCCAGAAGCGCGGCGCTCTTCAAGATCAGGCGAGAACCTGGTACTGCGCGCAGTATCGCGGACCACGCTGTAACCGCGGCTGGCGAAAGCTTGGCCAGTGCATTGAACGAACCGAAGGTGACCGACCCGTGTTTTCGGCACGGCGCCTCCGACGCGGGGGGTGCATCCGGAGAAGGTGTGTAGCAGAGAAAGCCCCGCGGTAGACGCGCCAGCCGTTCGGTGTGCCACGCCTCGGTGAGTCCCGGCGGGTCGGCTTGGGCGTCCGTGAGGCGGTAACCCACGGCCGTCATGCCCGTCGTGTTCGGGTAGCCGAGCCAGGTCACCTGCACGGGCGCTGGATATCTCGCAAAAAGCGTGAGCCTGTTACCCGCAGTATGGCCGGCAAGATCCACGAGTATGTCGATGCGATCTTCACGGATCATCTTGCAAGCATCGTCGTCAGAAACGCCGTAAATATTGCGCCAAGTGACGTCCAGGCCGCGGAGCTTTTCCGTGGTCCCATCCGGTTTTGCGACACTGGCATAGCAAAAGATGTCATAAGCCGTTCGGTCATGAGACGCGAGCGGCCCCGTGATAAACCACGCGACCGAATGCATACGGAAGTCCGGGGAAACGTAACCCACCCGCAGCCGTCTGCCCGGTTCCAGCGTGTTACCGAAACGCGGAGGTTCCCCGGCTGGGGCATGGGCGACGGCCCATGCACGGTGCGCATCAAGCAGTGTCTTGCCATCGGTCACGTCGTAATTCATTGCGAACAGCAAGTTACAGTGAGGAACAGTCCAGGCCGGGTCTGCCTCGGCGGCACGGCGAAAGCAATCCTGTGCCTCGGTTAACCGTGCTTGCGCCAAAAGCATGTTGCCCAGATTGTTCGAAGCAATAGCGTGGTGCGGGTTCACTCGCAGCGCCGCCTCGTAGCAGCTTAGCGCCGCACTTCGATCTCCCGCCTCCTGCAATGCCATCCCAAGCGCATTCTGTGCGTCGGCATAGCCTGGGTTGAGGACGACGGCGCGGCGCTGGGCCGTAATCGCCCCGCCGAGATCGCCACACGCCTTCAAGGAGACACCGAGCGCGAAGTGCGTGCGGTA
This sequence comes from Candidatus Muproteobacteria bacterium, assembly GCA_027449605.1. Taxonomy (GTDB): domain Bacteria; phylum Pseudomonadota; class Gammaproteobacteria; order Acidiferrobacterales; family Sulfurifustaceae; genus Sulfuricaulis. The sequence goes on from DAIDLH010000062.1 coordinate 1,786, forward strand.
ATCGTTCGGGAAAAACTGGACGGCCCGACGCAGGTGGCCGAGGGCTTCCTCGTGCAGGCCGCGTTTGTTCAGCACGTTTCCCAGGTTGTAACAACCTTGAGGATGGTCCGGATTCGATTCAAGCACCTGGCGGTAACATTCCTCGGCGTCTGGCAGATCGTCGCTCAGTTCGAGCAGCGTGCCGAGATGGTTAAGCCATTCCACCTGTCGGGGGCGCACGATCAAAGCCTGACGCATAGCCGCGATGGCTTCACTCTTCTGGCCGAGCCGCTCATGCACCGCTCCGCAGAAGTACCATGCTTCGGCGTCTTGCGGTACACGGGCACACAGCTCGCTGTAGACAGGTAGCGCCTCGGCAAATCGACCCGCGCTCGCCAGTGCGAAAGCGCGCATCTTAAGCTCGGCAGCGCCGCTGGGTGCCGGTTTCATGCTGTCCTCCCCATAGAACGCATCAGTATAGCGCGATGCGGGGCACGCTCCATCATGGGCCGTCCTGCCGACGACCGAGCCTCGCTTGAGGCAAGATGGCCGGGTAGGCTACCATCCGACCGTGGCGACTCGCCCTGTGTACCGCGCCAGTGCATCGCCCATTGTCGAATCCGATCTGCCCACGAGCTGCCATGCCCTCCGCCAATATGTCGATCAGCGCAAGAAAAGAACAGGCGCGACTCTTGCTTCAGGGCAATCGCCTCGCGGAAGCCAAGACGCTCTATAAAGAAATCTGCCGGAACGCGCGACGCGATTGGGAGGCCTGGCAGATGCTCGGCGCCATCCACGGCATGCTCGGTGAGTTCGCGGAGGCTGAGACCTGCTCGCGCCGGGCCATCGAACTTCATCCCGATGCGATCGGCGCCCTCCTCAATCTCGGCAATGCTCTCATGGCGCAGCACAAATACGAGGAAGCGACCCGCTGTTACCGGCGTATTCTGGCTCGAAATGCACGCGAACCTCAGGCGCACAACAACCTTGGCACGCTTCTAAAGCTGCAAGGCCGTCTCGAAGAGGCTGAAGCAAGTTATCGCGAGGCCCTGCGCCATGCGCCGCATTACCCCGACGCTCTCACCAACCTGGGCACGGTGTTGCAGGAGCAGGGTCGTCTCGAGGAAGCGCTCGCCTGCTATCAGCGGGCGGTGCAACTCAAACCCGACCACGCCGATGCCCTGCACAATCTTGGCTGCGGACTGATCGCACGCGGCGAGTTCACACCGGCGGTCGCCTGCTATGAGCACCTGTTGCGGATACAACCGACCAACGTCAGGTCCTGGATAGCGCTCTCTTCGATACACAGACAATTGCGGCAATTCGATAAAGCGCTCGCCTGCGGCGAACGCGCAACTGTGCTGGAACCCCAAACCGCCGACAGCTACCTCAATCTTGGCGTCACCTATCAAGCCATGGGAGAGCACAGCAGGGCCGTTGCAATGTACCGTGAAGCGCTGCGGTACAAGCCAGATTTTGTTGACGCCCATTACTTCCTTGCGACGCTCGGCGCCGAGGCCGCGCCCACCCAATCGCCTGTCGAGTACGTGACAAAACTCTTTGACGATTATGCCGAGCGTTTCGACGCACATCTGACCGGCGAACTGGAATGCCGTATACCTGAATATATCAACGCGGCAGTGCGGCGGGCGCTTGGCGGTTCACCTCCGCTCCTCGACGTGATCGATCTCGGTTGCGGAACAGGCCTCCTGGGTCGGCAATTACACGATCTCGCACGAAGCCTGGTGGGGGTCGATCTCTCCCCCAAGATGATCGCCAAGGCGCGTACGCTCGGCGTCTATGACGAACTCATTGTTGGCGATGTGCTCACCCCGCTGTCCGGTACCGGCACCCGTTACGGACTCATCGCCGCTGCCGATGTTTTCGTCTACCTTGGCGATCTCGCTCCGATTTTCGCGGGCTGTCGGACGGCTTTACAACCAGAGGGATTATTCGCCTTTTCAGTCGAGGCCCTGGACGCGAGCGAAACCTTCGCCCTGCGTCCTTCCGGGCGCTACGCCCATGCAACGGAATATATTCACCGGCTTGCGAAGGGCGCCGGCCTGGAGGAAGTCAGCCGGGAACGAGTAACCTTGCGTAAGGAAGCGGGTAACCCGATCGCCGGCGATATATATGTATTTCGCCTCTCTTGAGGCAGGGTATCACGGTAGCAATGTTAGCGTTAATATTAATGTTGTTTCGGGCGCGGAGATAATATCAGGGCTTGACATTTATAAATTTCAAAGCGCACCATAGTCACAGAATCGCTATTGGGTGGGGAAGGTGTGCAGAGGTTTTGCTGCTTCAAGCGAAGCCATACAGGTAAAGGCAAGTGGAAGTTAAGTTGTTAACACCGTTGTTGACAATTTTCCGCTGAAGGAAATTCCCCGTAACGCGAGAAACGCTACCTGTACGTTTTGTACAGGGGTCGTTCGCGCCGGATATCGCAACATGACTCAAAGTCAATGCGGTATGCAAGGCGTGGATAAAAAAACAGATTTAACGGTAATTACTAGGAGGAGCACATGAAGTTATTCCGTAGGCGATCGCTTGCGTTGGCTATTGCCGTCGCTATGGCTGCACCCACAACCGTTTTGGCCACCAATGGCATGTGGATGATCGGCTACGGCGCCAAGGCCACCGGCATGGGCGGCGCAGGCGTTGCCTATCCCCAGGATGCCATGGCGGCAGCCTACAATCCCGCTTCCATGACCAGCGTCGGCGAAGCCAGGCTCGATGCCACGCTCGAATTATTCTATCCCCCACGGGCTGCCGTTCATGACAGTTCGCTGCTGCCGATGGATGCGCGCAGCCGTGACGACTTGTTTCCAATCCCCGCCATCGGCGCTGTTCTTTCCAACCCCGCTACGCCATTTGCCATGGGCATGGCAGTGGTCGGTGCCGGGCTGGGAACAAATTACAACCAGGAAGACGGCACCATGTTTCGGCCAACCGGCATTCCTGCCTACAAAAATGTCGGCGTCTTTTTAATGCAGATGCAGATGCTGCCCAGCCTTGCCTACAAAATTGACGAAAACAACAGTCTCGGCTTCAGTCTCGTCATCGCCATGCAAACATTCCGCGCCTTCGGCCTGGAAGCCTTCAGCAGTCTGGGATTTACCAATAACACCTCCCACCTTACGAATAGAGGTTATGACTGGTCTTTTGGCGGCGGTTATCGTCTGGGTTGGTTCGGGACTTATTTCGATCAGAAACTCAATCTTGGGTTGACTTATGCGCCCAAGGTCCACATGCAACGATTCAATAGATACTCCGGGTTGTTTGCCCGTCACGGTGAATTTGATATACCGGAAAGTTATGCCGCCGGTCTTGCGATCAAGCTCACGCCCAAGGTAAACGTCGCATTCGATGTGGAACGCATCCTCTGGAACAAGATTCCGGCCATCGGAAACCCCGGTCCCGATGCCAGCAACCCCAGCAGCTTCTTCCCGCTTTGCCCGGGAACGGATAAAACAACGTGTTTGACCGGCGGCGAAAATGGCCTCGGTTTCGGCTGGACAAGCCAGAACGTGTACAAACTCGGATTTGATTACAAATATAATAAAGACCTGACCCTGCGCGCCGGCGTGAACTACGGTAAGGCACCAATCCCGCCCAGCCAGGTTCTGTTCAACGTTTTGGCGCCGGCGACCGTGGAAAAACATCTCACGTTTGGCGCCACCTGGACACAAAAGGACAACAATGAGTTGACGCTGACGTACATGCACGCTTTCAAGAACACCATCAAAGGTCCGACGGCATTCGGTCCGGTCAATGGACTTCCAGTCAGCGGTACTAACGGTTCGATAGCCATGAGTCAGACCTCTGTCAGTATCGCTTATGGAATCAAGTTTTGATTTAAAACGTTCGAACAAATTGCTAACCGGTATTTTTATTTGGGTCCTGACCTTGGGTATTAAAAATGGTCACCATGCACAAGCGCTGAAGTTGCAGACCAAGGCAAACCAGATCTGAGGAGTTTTGAGGATATGAAACAGACTAAATCGTCCACTTTGCTAAAGAAATCCGCCCTGACTGCCGCCGTCGCGATTGCCCTCGGCACCTCCAATTTTACCGACACGGCATACGCGGATAACTATGTTTTCAGTTTCAGCGGCGTTTTTACCATGCTGACCAGCACTGGTGCCGGAGTTCAAAACAATGTCGGTCCTTACTTTTACGACGCCACGTGGGGCTATGGTCAGCGCACCCAGATCACCGGCACCTTGACCTATGACGATGTTGCTCAAACCGGCACCATGACCATCGCGCCCTTCAGCTTTCAGGCTGGGACCATTGCCGGGGGTGACCCCGCCGCGGCCAACGGTATCACGGTCGCGGCCATCGGCGACGGACTGGGCGGTTCCGGCAACCTGCTGCTGGGCAACATGCTCTTCGATTGGCACGGAAATAATGGCATTCCGGTATCAATAGTGTGGGATGCCTCGGGCCTGCTCGGCGCGCTCGGTGGATCCCTGACTCCGGGGAGCGTGATAACAGGCAGCGGTGTCTATCCTGCAAGTAATGGTTTCTTCAAAGGTTCGTATCCGATCGGCCTGTCGCCTCTCGCCACCACCTCTTGGAACACGACAACCATCTCCGGAGCCACTCTGGGCACTAATCCGAGCGGCACGACTCCGGTGATTGCTGACACCACCCTCGTCACCAATTACGACATCGACCAGACGACTGCGGGTTACCAGACCTGCGCCGACCTGAGCACCGCGACGGGCAACCAATGCGCCCTAGGTGTCGGCGGGTCTCCTATGGTGGCAGGGCCATTCTCTGGCTTTAACGCCAACTTCGATATTATCTCCATGACGGTAACGTCGAAGAACGGCGTTTCAGGCCCGCCGTCCGTGGTGAGCACGTTGCCGAGCAACGCTACTACAAGTTTTTCGATAAATTCGAGCATCACGGTCACATTCACCCAGAACATGACCGCTTCCACCGTAGCGGCCGGTGGTGCCTTTACCCTGGTTGAAACCGCCACCAGCACACCGGTATCCGGTACAGTAGCGCCTTCCTCCGGTACTACTTCGTCGACGTTCACCTTCACCCCCTCGGCGGCTCTGAAGTACAGTACCCAATACACGGCTACCTTGGCGACATCCATCCAGGACGCAGCGGGACAAAACTTGTCCGCGGCCTACACGTGGAGTTTTACCACGCAGGCGCAACCCGTGGCGACCAGCTGCACGGCGGCCAGCCAAGTGCCGCAAGGCAGCAACTTCACCATGCTCACACCCGCGGGCATTCCGTTCGGCGGCACGAATGACGTGACGTACAACTTGGACTTCTCCAACCTCAATACGTCCGTAACAGGCACGAATGGCATAATGACCAATACACTGGCCTCCGCATTGCCGGAACTGTTTTTTGGTTTTGCTTGGACCGCTCATCACATTCGCCTGTTCGCGCAAGGGACCTATCTGATTAATACAGCGTGCACCGCTACCCAACTGGAGAACGGAACTTGCATGCCCAACAACGACTCGTCGAAGAATCTCACCATGACGGTGGGGGCCGGACAAATCGGGGCGCACATGCTGTTTGACTGGCACACAAGTAGCAACATCGATGTGGTCAATGTCTGGACTCCGAACGCGGTGTGGAATGACCCGGACGGCACGGCCATCTCCAAAAACAATCTTTGGGTTGGCGAGCGATGGGCGGGGCCAGCCGGAGTAACGGTCAACCCGGCAACGACGTGGGCCTATGTATCTACCGATAATGACAGCAACAGCATAAACGGCGTCGGAATGATCGATGGACCGTTCATTGGCTATAACGCCAATTTCAACCTCGGTCCCGCAGACAGCTGTCTAACCGCCGCGCCAACCCAGTCAGCAGCCCCTGAAGTCAGCAAGGTCAGCGGCGGCTGCAGCATAAGCTCATTGCCGGTGAATCCGTCTGAGCGTGCAGACTGGTGGCTGCTGGCGGGTTTCGTGGCGTGGCTGGGTGTAGTGCGCCGGCGCAATAAGCGGCAACACCAGGTCTGATCGCCCGGTATCTACATTGGATCAGCGGCGGCATCTTAATCGGCGCCGCCGCTTTTTATTATCCCGGTCGTGATTACCTGATCACTGGCCTGCTGCTTTTCTTGCCACTGGCAGATCGCCAGTGGCGGCTACCTGCCCTTCGTCATCCAGCCGCGCATTATCTATCCTGGGCGGGGTTGCTGCTCATCATGACCGCTTTGCTGGCGCGGCAGCCTTCCTATCTCGCTTACACGGCAATTACCCTGCTTCTGACCGCGCTCCCGGAGGAGTGGTTCTTCCGGGCTTATTTTATGGGGCGCATGGGCGACGGTCTTACGGCGAATCTGGTCGCCTCCGCCCTGTTTTCCCTCCTCCATAGCTTGTCACGGGACTGGATAACAGGTTTACTGGTGTTCATTCCGTCGCTTTTTTATGGATGGCTGTATCAGCGCACCAAAGACTTGCCGTTGCTGATCCTGGTCCATGCGTTGTCGAACCTGGTATTTGCCCTGTTTCTGGCGCAACCGCTGACGGCCTGGCTAAGCGACTTGAGGTAAAATCGGTAAATTCCGCGGCACGATTTGTTGGCCGATAGGAAGTGTAATCAGGTAGTTATAGGTCCAGTTCCATTCGACGATTTAATATCAAAGGTAGGATTATGAAAGGGTTTACGAAATTAACGATCTTTGCGTTGTTGTTGACTCTCACCGGCTGCGGGTCGATGTGGCTCACGCAGTCAACGCCGCAAAGCAAAGTCACCGACAAGACAACGGCTGCCAATGCATCCGCCGCCAGCGACAGTTACCTGATCCAGCAGGGTGACGATCTGCTCATTTCGGTCTGGAAAGAAAAAGACCTCCAGGGTCAAGTCATGGTTCGGCCGGACGGCGGAATCAGCTTCCCCCTTGCCGGCGAAATCACGGCTGCGGGAAAAACCACGGAACAACTTCAAAAAGACTTGGCCGCCAAACTGCAAAAATATGTGCCGGACCCGGTGGTAACCGTAATGGTCAAACAGAGTCTTGGCAACAGAATCTACGTGGTCGGCAAAGTCAACAAGCCCGGCGAATACCCGACAAGCCGTACCGTGGACGTCATGCAGGCGCTCGCCATGGCCGGGGGTCCGACGCCCTACGCCTCGCTGAACAAGATCAAAATCCTGCGGCGCGAAAACGGCGAACTCAAGACGATCCCCTTCAAGTACTCGCGGGTTGAGAAAGGCGAAGACCTGCAGCAGAATATCGTCCTGCAGGGAGGCGATGTAGTAGTCGTGCCCTGAAAGTACCCTGCAACAATACATAGTTCAGATAACACAGGAAGGAGGAGCGGCAATGAAAAACTCAAAATCAATTCGATGCAAGAAGGCCGTGCTGACAGTCGCGATGGCTGTCGCGCTGGGAACCGGGTGCATGACTAACGCACGGGCCGACATCGTGTCTTTCAGTTTCAGCGGTCTCTTTACAATGCTGTCTCCCAACGGAACAAGCGGTTTCCAAAACACCAGTCTGCCGTATTACGATGATCCCACTTGGCATTATGGACTAAGAACGCAGATCTCCGGCGGGATGTCGATCGACACAACCACAGGCGCCGGAACGGGAACAATTGCGCCATTTGCATTCGGCGAGGCCGGAAACCTCGTCGTGCACGATTTAACGGTGCAGGCAATCGGCGATGGTTTGGGCAATCCGGGCCCCTTGATACTCGGTAACATGCTGTTCGATTGGAATGGCAATACCGGCGTCCCGGTTTCCATTGTGTGGGATGCTTCGGGATTCATGGGTGCAATTCCGTTGCCAACAAACCAGACGGTTTTCGGTGTCGGCGCCATTCCAGCCAGCAACAATTGGCAGAACGGTATCGTCCCGATCGGCCCGGCGCCAATCGCCACAACGACGTGGAATACCACTACGGTCGCGGGCGCGGGCTTGGGTACGGCGGTTTCCGGCACATTGCCGCTGATTGCCGATACGGTCGCGGGCTCGCCCATGATCGCCGGACCGTTCAACGGCTACAACGCCAATTTCGATATCACCACGATCTCCGTAGTCATGACGCCAGTTCCCATTCCAGCGACGGTGTGGCTGTTTGGATCGGGACTGTTTGGACTCGCAGCGCTGGCACGGCGCAGTAAGATCGATTAAACGCGGATGCCTTCGGCAGGTACGGTCCGGTCGTCACAATCGATCGTGACGTCTCACACGGATGCGAATCTAAACCTTTAAATTGAATTTCCGGATCAGGTCGTACATCGTGGGCCGGCTGACCCCCAGAAGATCAGCCGCGGCCGTGACTTTGCCACAGGCATGGCTCAGGGCCCGCATGACCGCTTGGCGTTCGGCTTGCTCGCGCATGTAACGCAGGCTGAAGTCCGCCTCGTTTGGCGCCGTTTCATCCAGCTCCAGATCCTTGGCGGTGACCTGCTTCCCCTCGGCCATGATAACAGCCCTTTTGACGCGATTCTTCAGCTCACGCACATTACCCGGCCAGTTATAGCCTTCCAGCGCGGATAAGGCGTCTTTGCTGAAACCGCGCAGGTTTCTCCCCTGCTCACGACAGAAAAGATCCAGGAACATCCTGGCCAGCAGAATAATGTCCCCACCGCGCGCGCTCAGTGGCGGAATCTGCACGGTGATTTCGCTGATACGGTAATAAAGGTCCTCGCGAAAGGTTCCGGTACGGATTTTTTCCGGAAGGTCCTGATGGGTGGCGCACACCACGCGGACATTCACGGGAATTTCCTCACGCCCGCCGATTCGTTCCACCACGCGCTCCTGCAAGAATCGCAACAGTTTGGCCTGCAGGGACATGGGCAGATCGCCGACTTCGTCCAGGAATAGCGTGCCGCTATTGGCGTATTCGATTTTACCCGGGGTTTGCCTGACGGCGCCGGTAAACGCGCCTTTTTCATAGCCGAACAGTTCACTTTCGAGCAGGTTCTCGGGGATGGCAGCACAGTTGATAGCGATGAAACGGCCTTTGCCACGCGGGCTCAGATCGTGCAATGAACGGGCACACAGTTCCTTGCCGGTGCCGCTGTCTCCCAAAAGCAGAATGGTAGCGTCCGAGGGCGCCACCTTTTCTATGGTACGGCACACCTTGACCATCTCGGGACTGCAGGCGACCACGCCTTCCACGGGATGATCGACGTTCTGCTGCATGAGGCTGCGGTTTTCCATTTCCAGCTCGCGCAGCCGATAGGCGCGATTGACGATCAAACCCAGGATTTCGGCGTCGATGGGTTTATGATAAAAATCGTATGCTCCGGAACCCACGGCGCGAACGGCATTTTCCCGGTCGTTCTGTCCCGTCACCACGATCACCTTGGTGTCGGGACTTTGCGCCACGATTTCTTCCAGCGTCGCCAGGCCTTCGGTAATGCCATTGGCGTCCGGTGGCAGGCCCAAATCCAGGGTGACCACGGGCGGCTGATGACGGCGCAGCTGCTCCATGGCGCCTGCGCGATCCCCCGCCACGATCACTTCATAGTGGTCGAAACACCAACGCAGTTGATCTTGCAGGCCGGGGTCATCCTCGACCACCAGCAGCTTGTTGCTAGTTTGTGCCATATGGAAAAAATTTAATGCAGGTTTTTCCGGTATCTCAACAATTCGGCCGTGGCTTGATAAGGCAGATGAATACGGAAAACCGTGCCTTGACCGGGCTTGCTATTCACGTAAACATCCCCACCCAAGGCACGCACGAATTCCCGCGCTTCGTATACACCGATGCCCATGCCTGAACTGCCCTTCGTCGTCTGGAAAGGCCGGAAAAGCCGCGCACTCATAAACGATTCATCCATTCCACACCCGGTATCTTCCACCTCGATGACGGCATGGCCATTGACTCTTTGCAGCCGCACGACCACTTTTCCATTCTCCGGTGTCGCGTCCTGTGCGTTGCGGATGACATGCCCCACCACCGAGGCCAATCGGTCGCGGTCGGCGGTTACCGAGAGGCTCACGGCCTGACACTCGAATACCGGCGACGGCTTGACCGCTTGCGACTCCCGCACCACCTCGTCCAGGAGCTTCGCCAGATCGACGGATCGCCTCGTCTCTGCCTGCGGACCTTCGCGCAGGTGCTGCAATAAGCGATTCATCTTTGATACAGAATTCTCCACGGTACTGATTACGTTTTCCATGAATAGCGGATTGCTTTTGTGGCGCGCCGCGTTCGAAACCACGAGCGAAAGCTGGGAAATAAGGTTTTTGAGGTCATGCACCACATAGGTGGATAGTCGATTGAACGCCTCGAACTGCCGCGCCTCCGCCAGCGCCTGCGATATGGCGTGCTGCGCCAGATAGCTCGCGGCCTGACTGCCGCTGGTTTTAAGCAGATCGCTGTCCTCCCAGTTGAAATGCTTGTGGCTCGCCGGCGATCGCGTCAACACCACAAAACCCATAAGTTTTTCTTGCAAAATCAGCGGCGATATCAACCAAGCGTTAGGAATAAATTTGAGCCAGGACGGCATATTCAGGTCGCCGAGACTTCTGTACAGCTCGGGATCGCGTTCATATTCGTCCAGATTGATCACCCACTTCTGGATCTCGAGGAACTGAATCAGGGAGCTGTTCGCGGGTTCGCTGGCCGGGACAGGCAACGATATGTTCCAGAGGGCCTCGGGTTTGAATATTCCATCCTCGTGCCCGTCGCGCCGGACCCATAATATGCCGCCGGGGCAATCCATCATCTGCGCCATCGCGCGGATGACGCGATCCGGCAGCGGGACGTTTTGATCGCTCGATGACAGGGTTTTGATGAACCTCAGCCATTCTTCCCGGTAGTCGTATTTGTAGTGGAAGAAATGCTTGTTGATGAAGACCCGCAGTCGCGCCCGCAACGGGCCGGAAAACAGCAGGATCAGCAATATCAGTCCGGCGCCGAACAGGAAGATCGCCTGCGCCACCACGCCCCATGTGCCGCCGTAGTCACGGACATAATATCCGCCCATGCCCATGGCAAGCAGATAGATGCCGCTGCCAAGCAAGGCAGAGGTATGAAAAACAACTCTCCTGGATATTAAAACTCCAGGTGACCACTGCGGATTTCTTGCCAGCGCGATGCCTATTACCGGCACGACGGTAGCGTTAATGAAGCCCCTAGCCTCCCATAACGCCGGGTCGATGCGCTGAAACAACAGCGCATCGGAATACAGATAAAAATCGTACGCGAATATACCGCCGATACCGAAGCACAAGTACTTGATGGCGCGAAGAAGATCCAAAGGCGTGTTGCGCAGGATTTGCTCCAGCAATACAAGCCCGACGACTGCAAGCAGCAGATGACCGGCCAGCTGAAAGTCGGCCTTAGCGAGAAAAGACGGACTGACGTCGTTGAAGTGGAGATAAAGACCAAGCGCCATCATCACGGCCGTGAATAGATAAAGGCCATGGCGTACGGTCGTGAGCCATGTGGATACGGCGCCTTTCCCGCTGATTTTGACATTCAACAGATGCAATAGAAAAGTCAGCCACGCGAGATCTCGCAGGAACTCCAAGAGCTGAGGGAAAATCAGCAGAGTATTGAATGCGGCTTGGTAGGCGGCGCCTGCCGCCCACAAGGCGCTGGCAACAGCCGCCACTGCCAGCAGGCGTCTAAACACACCGCCCGTCCGGCATACCAACAGAACCAGCAACAAGGCGGTAAAAATGCCCGCTGCCGTTATGTAGCTTACGAAACCGATGGTCATGCGGCGATTAGCATAAACTCATACAAATTGCTTGATACCGCCCCCTATCGCAGACATCCTTACGGCTCATTTCTGATATCGAAAGTACTGCCACTGAATTCAGTTGCCATCCATTCCCGTGCTGCTGTCATTAAGTTAAGTTCAGCATGGAGTATTCGCGCGGTTGCCTGTTTGCGCTCGAAGGGGCTTTCCTGCCATCTCTCCTCTATCAAAGGGCCCGAGCAAGCCCCGTATCTTTACAGCGTAATGCTAGATATCGAGTAATTATCACCCGCCTATCAAGGAATCGATTAATAATATACCTGAAATCATGCGGCTACATACAAGTATCTAAAAACACTGGTTTTCCCGCCTTTCGCGACACTTCTTTCAGCGCAATTCAACGCGCTTTAAGGAGCCTGGTGACGGAGGAGGCGCGAAAGGCCACTATTGAATCTTTTTCAGTGTCTCACGCGCCTCACCCAGACCGGAAAAATCTTTCTTGCTTTCCGCGGCCAAGGCAAGCCATTTCTTGGCCTCAGCATTATTGCCCTGTTTGTGATAGGCCATGCCCAAATGGTATTGAAAAACCGGTACCTTGGGCGCCTGCTTCACCACCCCCTCGAGGATGGGAATGGCTTTATCATTTTCACCAGACCGGTAATAAACCCAGCCAAGGGTGTCACGGAACGCGGGTTGTGATGAAGATTCGAACCGCAGAGCCAATTCCTTGGCGCGTTTCAGGCTTCCCGTATCGCTCTTTTGATCGGCCAGCAATGAAGCGAGATTGTTTGCAGCCACCGCATTATCAGGATTTTTTTTCAAAATACCTTCATACACCGTCATGGCCTTGTTGTATTCGCGACTATCTTCATACGATTTTGCGAGCAAGAGCAACAACTGCGGGTCGTCTGGAATTGCCTGTAAGCCCTGTTCACATATCTTGATCGCATTTTGAGTATCCCCGCGTTCAGCGAAGATTCCCGCAAGTATGCTATAAGGTACATTCCATTTCGGATTGATTTCGATTGCCCGGCGAAGCTCATTTGCTGCGTCCGAATACCGCCTCTGAGACTGGTACACCTCCGCTAGTACCTTGTGCGCGACGAGATTATCGGGCGATGTCTTGATAATCTGGTTGAGAAAAGACATTGCCTTATCTGGTTTACCTTGCGCCATATAAGTATTGACGATTCCCGTCATGGGTTCTGCCGCGTTGCTCGAAATACGCAACGCCGCCTCGAATTCATGGCGAGCTAAATCATATTTCTTTTGAAATTGGTAAAGCTGACCCATCCGGTAATAGCCGATCGGATCGTTGGGATAAGCTTTTTTAATTTTTCCGAGAGCGTTCCCTAACCCATTTACATCCTTCTTGGCTGACAAAATATCAGCTTGCGCGTTCAGCGCCATGAAATCATTTGGCGAAAGCTTCAGGGCCTTTTCCGTTTCTTTCAAGGCCGAATCATAATCTCGCGTACGCACAAAGAATTGAGCGATTCGAAGCATGGTTCGAATATCTTTAGGATTATTCTCTAAAGCCTTTTGCAGGCTTTCTTTCGCCAGTTCAGGTTCGTTGTTTAACATGTGAGCATCGGCCAACAACCCAAGCACCTCGGGAGAATTCGGCTGATCTTTCAGGAGCGACCGGAATGCCGCAATGGCGTTCAGTGCATCGCCTTGTTTCAGCGCCATCGTGCCCTTCAACAATAAGGCGTCGTTGTCCTGTGGATTTTCCTTAAGGACTTCGTTGACCAGGTCGTTTGCTTGACTTGTTTTCCCCTGACTCAAGACAAGACTTGCCAATTTATCCCGCGCTTTAAGGCCCGGAGGGTTTGTATCCTGATCCGAAATGATCTCGTTGTATGTTGCTATCGCCTTGTCGGCCTTGTTCAGCCGCTCATATAACGTCGCCAGCGCGAACCGTAGCTCGGTGGCCTTTGGGAGAGCCTGAATTGCCTTGAGCAGTTCCGCTTCAGCTCGATCGGTTTCCTTTTTCGCCGCCAGGAAATCGGCGAGCGATAAATAGCGTATGGTATCCTCCGGGTCGGCCTGGATCGCGTCGCGCAACACCTTCTCGGCCTTGTCCGGCTCATTTGCCTGGGCGAGATACGAGGCCAGCCTGAAGCGGTGCTCGAACTTATCAGGTTCGATAGCAATGACATCGCGAAAGATACTTTCAACTTTTGCACGGTCGTTTTTCTTTATGTAGAAGCTTGCCAACTCAAGACGCAACTCGATATTTTTCGGCCTGGCAATAATTCCCTTTTCAAGTACTTCCACGGCCTTCTCTGGATTATTTTGCTTGAAGTACAGCGAAGCGAGCAGGCCAATCGCGTCAGGGTGGCTTGGCTCCTTTTCGAGGACCGCGGAGGCTATTTTGACAGCCTCCGCATCATTACCCTGCCGGGCAACAATCGCCGCCTTCAGCAGCTTGCCGTCCGCGTTGTCGGGTTTCTTGGCCAGGATCGCATCCGCCATTTCGGTGGCCTTGGCGAGGTCTCCGGACAAAAGATAGAAACGCCCCAATTTTGCCCGTGCTTCTAGATAATCGGGATTGAGCTCCACGGCCTTGAGATAAGCCCCAAAAGTTTGTTGCCAATTCTGTCTTTTCTCTTCAACCGTTCCGAGCAGGTAGTACGCCTCTGCGTATTTCGGATCGATCTGAAGCACGTTCCTGAACTCAATGCGGGCTTTGTCGTAATTTTGTTGCTCGATATAAGCCTTACCGCGCGCCAGGTACTTGGCCTTACGTTGCTCCGCTCCTCCGCAACCGGTCAGTATCGTCGCCATGAGAAACAGGACAAATATTCTTTTGCCAGACTTTAACAACATGAGATTCCTCCACCGTAAACTTGGATTTACATACCCGGCTGCCACACAAAAACATTGCGGCAAATTATATACATGATTAACGACGATTTCCCCTTCAAAATCTCCGGCTGACTTGGGCTAAAGCAGGCCTCTCACAGCCAGCGCGCTCAAAGTCAGCAGCGAAGAAATATTGAGCGTGCTCCATCTGCCTTTGGTGTGCGTTATTATGATCTCGCAACCGTAAAAAACGATAATGAGCTTTACAGCCATGAGTCCGATGGCGGCCACGTCCGGCACGCTATGCAGCAGAATGCCGGTAAGTACGACGATAAGAATGACCAGATAATCCATCGGCGTGGTTCTAAATTGATTTTCCTTGCCGTACCGGATTACCAGGCCCACCGCCACAGCCAGCATTACAAAATAAGCGATTTCCATCGTATCCAGAATGGGCTTTCCTGAATCGATGTTGATTGTTTGCAGATAGACGACGAAGGCGGCGGTTACGTAGTGTACGGTATGCAATACCATGGAATCTTTCCCGGCTCTGAACAACATGTGCCAAAGCACTATTGAAAGAAGGACCATCGATATGATGCCGAAATCGTAAGGGATCCTGTCGGCCCAAAGACCTACCGCCACTAGAAAGATCGGGATGGCGATTTTTACGTAACCGATGGGTGCGATCCTGAATATTCTGCGCTCTCTCAGCGCATTGATCGCTTTTGTCAGGCCGGACGTCGCGCGCGATTGGTGCGCTCTCCAGCCTTTGTGAACGGCGATGAACAGCGACAGCAGCAACGCCGCACAAGTTCCAAGGTACAGCGAAATGATCAGCCAGTCCTGCTCGTAGCTCAGCAGTATCGCGCTTACGACGAAAAGCGTATGCACGGAGTAAATAATCACCACGGCTTCATAATGATCGAATCCCAGTTCGAGCAAACGATGGTGGATATGGTGCTTGGTGGCGACAAATGGGCTGATGTTGTAGTAAACGCGTTGCGCGATCGCCGCCAGAATATCGACGATGGGAAGACCGAGAAACAACAACGGCAACGCAGGGCTCAAGGCGGAATTTACTTTTTGCGTCAGGAACACGGCCAGGAACCCCAGGGTGAAGCCGAGGAACTGGCTGCCGCCATCGCCCATGAATACTCTTGCCGGATAGGTGTTGTAACGCAGAAAACCCAGCGCGCCACCCAGCGTCGCCAGAACGATAACTATCGTGACGTCGCCATCCGCCTGCGAGGCGAGATACGCGATGCAACTCAGGCTCAGTATGGATAACCCGCCGGCCAGGCCATCAAGGCCGTCCGAAACATTGAGAGCATTGATCATGCCTATGATCGCGAACACCGTGAACGGCTTGGCAAAATAGTCCGGCAACTGGACCACGTCCATGAAAGGCATGGTCTCGATATAGACATCTCCGTAATACACCACGGTTACGGCGGCAATGAACTGGCCAAAAAACTTGATGCGATGACCCAATGATTTGGCGTCATCCCACATGCCAAAGACCAGGAGCACCAGCGAACCGAACAGATAAGCGCGCACCGCCGGATCGGACGGCGTCCACAACAGGATGGGTATCAACGCGCCAAGCACGATACCGACTCCGCCGGCGCGCGGGATGGGTGACGTATGCACCTTGCGTGCGTCGGGATAATCAAGCATCCCCAAATGCGGCGCCCAGCGTATCGCCAAAGGGATGATCGCCATGCTGATGACCAGCGCAGCGAAAAACGTGAACAGGCTATTCACTTCCAATTGCCGCCATCCCCGAAATCATGTTCGCGTAGGTCATGGGAAAACGTAAGAACACGAATACCCCAAGAAATTACAGATTTTCATTTTGTCAGGCGTTCCAAGCGCCTACGGTGTCGCCTCGAGACATCAAACCAGAGTCACTTCCGTACATGTAAGCCCCAATTTAAGAAGCGCCGGCGGAAAACGCCTTATCTCACTCTGGTATATATGTTGCCAGTTGAGGCGCGACCAGTTTGGCGAACGAGGCCAGCCGCTCGTCTGCTTCGACGATGTCATGCCCCGGCTCGACAGGTGTCACGAAACGCACCAGGGCGCCATCCGTGCGATTCTTTTTCAATGCATCCCAGAACAAATACCACTTGACCAGATATTCGCTGGTTACGACACGCCCGCGCTGTTGAAACCAATAATAAACCAGTTGCCTGTTATCGCCCCGCGCGATCACCAGCCGATTGACTCTTAAAGGCACTCCGTCGACCGTGACCCCCTTCACATCGCGCTGGGTCAGGCTGGATATTTCCCAGCCGCCACCGGGTATGCACGCGCGCGGTGAGTGAGGGACTTTATCCGCGCGCTGCGACGCATAATAGCCGACATAAAGATTTACCAGGTGTCTGTCATTGTCGATAAAATCCGACATGATGTAGTCATCAAAATTCAGCGCGTCAACGTAGATCTGCTCCAATCTTTGCTGTTTTCCGTGCCATTCGCCAAGCGTCATGGGGAATTCAGAGAAATCCTTCCGCACGAGATGAGCTTCCGTGCGATGCGGCAAGCTGGCGGTAATGATCCCCGCCGCAACCAGCATGACCGATGCCACAACAAAAGGCTTCGGGATCGACCGGTAATTCACGGCGGCGTCCTTCGGAGCAGGCGCGGGCCAATCCAGGCCAAACACCTCCTGCAACGGCCGTGTATCCTTGCTGAGTTTGGTGAGGAGCCACATTTCCGCGACCATGACTCCGGTGCTGGCCATGAAGATCACCCAGCCCTCGAAATAATGGAGAAACCCTTCCGCCATGCCCTGGCCCCAGTGATCGACCAGTACGCCTATCATCCCGATGCGGAAACTGTTCATCAAAACCGTAATCGGAATGGTGGACAGGAATATTACGGCCCGTTTCCAGAAGGCGACTTTGAAGAAGTACGCGGCGATAAATCCCAATGTCATGAGCGGGAAAAGATAACGCAACCCGCTGCATGCCTCGACGACCTGGAGCTTGTAAGTCCCCAAGTCAATGACATTGCCTTCCAGATACACACTGATGCCGAACAGCCTGATAACCGCCACCCCGATGCTCGACGACAGCAACTGGAGGTTTTCAGAAAGCCCCTGATAGATGAATCCCGGCAAGGGGATCATGAAAACGAGGAGCAACAACGGCACCCAGATTATTCGAAAGCCCTGAACGCCGGCGAACGCCAGCACCAGGCCGAAAATCACGACCAGCAGCGCGTACTGAATGATGATGTGTAGCGCGCTCAGCTCGCCCAGAAAAAAAAGAACGACGCCTACCGCAGCGATAACCAATCCCGACCAGGATCCGACAAATGGCGTGCTCTGCAACAGATTCTTTTTCTGCCATATAAGAAACAGCGTAATCGCGGGAATGAGGTAGGCGTATCCGTATTCGGGCGCCCCCCATTGCCGCAACAGGAACTTGATGCCGGCGTAAAAAATAAATGTGAGCAGGGCACCGAGGCCAAAGATGACAGCCCAGGTAAATGTAGGTAACTTCCACACGGAATTGACAGTATTTACTTTTGGAATTTCCATAAATTGTTCTTTAACATAAAAGTAGTGCAGGGGCAGTTATATGAGCCACCATTTTTAAGACGAGATGGGGAAACTTGGGCAGAGTTTCTAAATAAAAAGGTGTTCGACAATCTCTACTAAAATCACCTTATCAAAGCCGCCACAGCGCAATTAAATCACATTATCATATATATAAATGAGCATGAATGTAATATCAGTATTACGCTGAGTGAATGCAAAATCCCTTTGTTATCAACAATACACCAAGCGCCCACAAGACTGTCACCAGATAACGGTGCTGGCAAAACCACCCTAACCAGCAATTCTTGTCCAAGCCACTCTAGCTGGATGCGCGGTAGCAGTCGCGCCTAAAGCAAGTCATGTTGGTTCATGTCATAGACAATACGGTTAATGTCGCGGTGTCCGAATTTCCTCGTCGACATACCTAAGAAACGATCTTAGGGATGAGTCAACCGATGAATCCTCAGTCACAGTCTTGGCTAGCATTTTCAGGCGTTCAAGCTTGGTCGTGGAAAATAACACAACTCCTGAAGGGTTCGCCTGAAGGCAATATCGCAGAAGAAAAAAAGCGATCTCATCGGTTGGCATACCATCTTTTCCAGTCGCTTTACTCCAACGATCTGATATGCGCGGGGCGATCTTGATCCGATCGACGACCTGCTTCAAGGCGTTAGAAAATGGACTGTAAGTAATAATTGCACGATTTGCATAGGGAGCCAGCTTATCAATATCGCGCGTGATAGCATCGTTCGGAATCTGGACGATTGACGCCAACCCCGGCACGTTGCGACATATAGCGACAACGTCGTGGATCGGTCCGGAAATACCGTATGCACGGATTTTCCCTTGCGATCTGGCATCGTTCAGAAACTCCATCACGTCACTATTAGTAACATCATCCAGCGTCGGCTCATGAAGCAAAAATAAATCGACATAGTCCGTTCCAAGTTCACGGAGACTCGTTTCAAGACTACTGCGTGCTTTTGCCGCGTCGTACCGCCTGGGTGCAAGAAGAGTACCCGTATGACGACGAGCGAGTATACGGAGAGCGGGAAACATAGCGATGAGACGTCTCGCCATGCCCTGAAGACGCGCGGTACTAGTGCCTTTGGGATTCAGGTCGATCCCGAACTTGGTTGCCAACACCAATTTATCGCGTTTACCCCGAGCAAATTTTCCCAACTCCGCCTCAGCTAGGCCAAGGCCATACATTCTCGCGACGTCAAAGTGACAAACGCCTGCGTCATATGCTTCATTGAGTAACTGCTGACGGAGTCTGACAGATGAAACACGCATCAATTGTGCGCATCCAAAACCGAGGGCACTTGTCGTAATGTCCGTACCGACTAGTTTAACTTTCTTCATTGCTCCTTCACTCCGTGCTGGTCCCGCCGTACTTGCTTCAGCCGTTTCGATTATTTTTGCAAGACGACGCTTCTCAGATAATCAGCCAATCTCAAAGCGAACGCTACGATTGTAAATGTGGAATTGGCTTGTCCGGAAGTTACGAATACTGAGCTGCTCGCGATGAACAGATCATCAAAGCCATGGACGTTGCAATGCTTCCCGACGACACCGGAATCGGGATATTCTGACATTCGGGTCGTGCCAATTTGATGAAACCCGTCAGCGGCCTGTTCCCACACGCTTGCTTGGAGATCACTCGCGATATACTCAAGGTATCCGCAACTGTGTTTCCTTAGATACTCGTCCCAGTACTGATGCGCTCTGATAACGCCATCGATGTCACGCGCGGTATAGCGAAGATCGATTTTTAGCTTTCGCAGTCCAAGGACGTCGCAATCTTCCGCCAAGCTGACCCGGCTGTCCCGGTTGGGCATCTGCTCTCCGTGATAATGGAGGGGGTAGACGTTTGATTTACTGTACACGAAGAAACCGGGGATCTTGCGGCGGGAAATAAAGCGTCTGTATCCAAAGTTTGAAATGAAAAACAAGGTGCTTGGCATATCACGCAGCATGTTCACAACGTGAGGAAAAACAATCCTCCGCGAAAGACCTCCGCGAGCTGCCGCTCGTATTGCCTCAGACGCGAGAAACTTCCCCACCACTGGCGACGTCAGCATCAGGTATGCGAATGAAAGAACGCCACTGCCATGGGCGGGGTCATAGATGTCAGGATTCGCGAGCCATCCTACAATATTCGGCAACCGCTTCTCGTGATGAAACTCACGCGCAAATGAAAACCTCCTTCGTAGATAAATACCCTTCGCATCGCGGTCAAATCCATAAATCGTTTGTTTTGGCGGCGTACCGAAACGGGCTTTGGCAATCCTCCCCGATATGTGCCCCATGTAGAATTTTCCAAGCAGACCACTATGATTTCCGATTCCTCCCACATGTTTCCGATCAGACGCCATGAGAAGACGAGTTGTTTCCAGACCGCCGCAGGCGAGTACATACGCCCTAGACTTGAGTCGTACCCTCTTGCGTCCTAGGGTTTTCGCGAGGATTCCAGTCACACGTCTTCCCGAATCGTCGCACTCAATTTCTGTGCACGTTAGGCCGTGGACCACCTTGATTCTTGTGCAAGAATTCAGCTCACGGAGATATTCTTGACCAAATTTTGTCGGCAGTGACCAACGTTCTAATCGTGACGTCAAGATCTCGCCGTCAGGAAGTTGCGGAACGATAGACTTCTGCGTGACTTCTGGAATGTTCCTGATGTCGAATTCTGCGTCGCCGCAAAGGAACCAGTCGCAAGCTCGTTGGAAGTACTTCGCTATCTCCTGATAGCTAACCGGCCAAGATGAATCCGAAATATATGGCCGCTCATCGAAATCGAGCGGATCGTATGGTACGCAACGCCCGCCCCATATTGTCGAAGTTCCCCCGATCTGCCGTCGCGTACATTGTGACATCGCAGCGTGCACACGCGGGTCAAAATACGGTGTATCGCCGAGATATTGTGAATGCCCTGAAAACCGGAGACCCCCGCTTTCAACCAGGATGACTTCATGGCCCGCGTTTGCCAGCTCAAGGGCGACGACTATTCCCGCGGGACCAGAACCAACAACTATCACGTCCCCCTGCATGAGGTGCTGATGCTCTAGGGATTCTGCGTCGATTAGCATGTTATCTAAACACAGGGGGTGCTGTTTTTTTGAAACGTATCAGAGAATTAAAGGCAATGAATACACAATCTTGTTGCGGCCTTCCGGGCGATAAACTCGACTCTGCTTCGGCACGTCATTTAAATACCCTCCCAGATAAATCGATGCAGCGAAACATGCAACACCAACTACTGACCAGATAGACTTTTCATAAATGCTCTCAGCTCCATCCACCACAACGCCCTATCGTCCCATTGCGCTGGTCCGACATCACTCCATCCTCCCCAGATGACAATACCATCAGCATATTGCTTGGCAATATTAAGCTGACGCTTCCAATAGTCAGGAGGAATAAATTGATGTGACAACTGCTTGTTCTGCTCCGAGTATTGTGGCCATAAAAAAACGTAAATGGGCTTTCCGTAGCGACGAGCCTCTTTGATATTTTCGATGGCAAACTTTTCCCACGAATCCTGATCGCGATGATAGGTATAGATATACGGAAATATCACATCCACCATTTCCGCCAATGGTCTCAACCTGTCATTCTCCGACTGCCACATCTTATAGTCGCGGCTATCTGCCCCTTTTCTGGAGTTCGCATAATCTGCGATAGGCATTATGCCGAAATAACCAATCTGTAAGTTAGGTGCCTCGTCTCGGAACCATCGCAGGACGGTGGAATATTTCTCAAGACTGGCCGCGACGACTCTGTCATTTCCGCGCAGAGGCCAGTGTTCGATGTCGAGCGCTACAAGATCGCCCTGTTTTTTTGCTTCACGTGCCAGTGATCGGACAGTTTTTTCGTCCGGCAAGCTGTCCTTTTTCGGGTTGTCGTTCCAATTCTCCCAGAACCTGGATACATACAGGATATTTATCGGCCTGATTCCGTAGACAGATAAATCCGGTTTCTTCTTGTAAAGAGTTCCATCATAAACAACAAATGAATCGGTGGCAGGCGATTTCTTTCCCAGGAGCCCAGCTACTGCCGCACTGTTGCGGTTGCCAAGCAGCACACCTGCCATCCATGTCAAGGATATTTTGATGATAAATGTCCGACGTTGCATGATGGGCGCCTGTTGAATTATAAAATCGACCGCCAGACATCGAGCGCACGACATTTGTCGAAGCGCTGCTCGAAAACTGCTCTTGCGTTCGCGCCGGCAATTTCCACTTGGCTCATGTCGGTCATCATGGAGTTAATATAACCAGCCGCTTTTTCAGCATCGCCGATATCCACGGTGATCCCGCACCGATATTCTGCAAGGATCTTCGGAATTTCACCAACCGGATCGCCAAAATAAAGCGTGGACCTTCCTGCTGCGACAATACCATAAAATTTACTGGGCACAATCAGACCTTCAAGGGCCGGCAACAGCGATATGACGTGGATATCCGGAACACTGAGGCTCTCGGCCAGGAATTCACGCGGCTGATATGGTTTGAAAACAACATTTCTCAAACCGCGTTTCGCGCATTCGTTTTCGACCCATTGTCGCTGGGCGCCGTTGCCAATAAACAGAAATACGAGATCATTGCTGTCTTTCAGCAAGGCCGCAACATTGACGATTGTGTGAAACTCATGCGCACGCCCCATGTTTCCCGAGTAGCCAACCACGAATTTGTCGCGCAAGCCCCACTCTTCTCGCAGCCTGTTCTCGTCGCGCGGCACCGGCTTTATATCGTTTCCGTCGGCCCAATTGTGTATTACTTTGATCTGCTCAGGATTTATGCCTTGCGCAATAATACGCTCGGCCATCCGGTCCCCCAGAACCACATTGAACCTGGCGGAGCGGAGAGAAACATTGCGCAACCAGCGCAACACTGGCGCGAGCAGATTGATGCCTTTAACGTCCAGCGCTACCGCAATCTCGGGAAACAAGTCCTGTATCCAATTAACAAGCGTGGCCTTGCGAAGCCTGGCTACCCCCGCCGCGATCACCGAAATCAATGGCGGATCGGTCTTGGCTACCACTATGTCGCCTTTGCCGGTGACCGCGGCGAGGCGCCACGCAGCGCTGATGTAAAACGTCACATAATCGAAGGCGCGACCCCATAGACGCCCGCGACCGAATCGCGATGTCCAGACGCGCGTAATGCTGACGCCATTCACGGATTCGGTTGCCGGCAATTCTGATGCGGGGTTGTCGTACGCTTGCCGGCTTGCAATGACGTGCACATCCCTTCCTTCTCGCGCCAGCGCAAACGCCAGATCGGTCAAGAGCTGACTGGTCGCAGAGTGGTCGGGGTAAAAATACCGGTTAACGAAAATTATTTTTTCCATCACTTGCCACTGGCGATCACGCGCTCACGGACCAACTCGGCGGGATTTCCGCGATAGATGCCGTTTTCGCCGACGCTCTTTTGCAGCACGCTCCCGACCGCCAGCACCGATTGACGCCCGAGCCGCACGCCGGGACAAACGGTTGCGCGCGCGCCCACCCACGCGCCCTCCTCGATCACGATTTCTCCGACAATCAAACCGAATGATGGGTCTTTGTAGTCGTGATTGCCGGTCAGAAGGAGCGCCTCCTGCGACAGGCAGACATTCGATTCCAGCCGGACCCAGGTAAGATTATCGATCCACACCCCTTCGCCTATCCAGACGTTATCGCCCACTACCAGATGCCAGGGATACTTGATGTTGACCCTGGGTTTTATTCGCACGCTCCGCCCCACGCGTGCACCGAACAGCCGCAACACCGCGCACTTCAAACCCGAGCCGGGAAACAACCAGGAATGGAACAATATGGCATTCACCACGTACCATATCACGCGCTTCAGGGTGCCCGCGCCGGGGTCATACCCGCGATTATCGTAATTGGCGAGATTGACCTTCATGTCGCCCCGTTATTTCTTTGCCTGACGCTGCTGCAACTCATATTCATACAGTTTTGCGTCCACAAGAAAGCGATACCAGAAACCCTGCAGGAAGTGAAAGATGAGGCCCTCCTTGCCGTCCAGGAACCCCAGGCGCAGGAAATAACGATAGATAAAATATAGAAACGGACGGACAAACAGCGGCACGCGGCCATAGACGTTGTCCTTGACCCATCTGCGTGAATGGGCCTGGTTCTGTGTAAGCGAGGCTGCCATCACACTGTCGTTGCCGCCGGGATTGCGTTTTCCCAGCACATCCAGCACTTCGCGGCTGGCATATTTGTTGTGCTTGTCGGTCCAGAATGTCAGGTCTTTGTTGTTGTAGTCGATGATGTCCTCATGGATTTTCATGGTTTCGCCCTTGCTGACGATCATGTGTTCATCCATCCACAAGGCTTCGCAGCGTCCAATCCCTTTCCTGAACACGCGCAACAGCCAGGTGGGGTAATAGCCGCCGTGACGAATCCAGCGCCCCATGAAATACACGCGTCGCCGCACGTACACGCCGCTTATATTGGCGGGCGGCGACGCCAGGAATTCATGCAGCGCCTTCACCAATCCCTCGGTGATCTCTTCATCCGCGTCCATGCGCATGATCCATTCCGTCTTGAAATCGAAATGGCCCAGCCCCCAGTTAAGCTGATCGGCATAGGTGGTCCATTTGCGGGAGGCGACTTCGGCGCCATAGCTGCGAGCGATATCCACCGTTTTGTCATCACTGCTTGAATCCACGATATAGATACTTTTCGTGAGCGGCAGGATGGACTCCAGACACTTCCGGATATTTTTTTCCTCGTTATGCGTGAGGATCAGGACTGAAAGCTTATCCATCTGGATTCTTCCCGGGGTGGTCTATCGTTACTGCTCAGCCTGGCCCGCTTAACTCGCCGCCGTACTTGCTTGGTTCTCTCAGCATTTTTTCATGAATCGCAATACCGGCGGCATCAAAGCGGTAGCGAACTATCTTGGCGGGTACGCCGGCAACAATGGCGTACGGCGGAACATCCTTCGTGACCACCGCGCCGGCGCCGACAATTGCACCATTTCCTATGCGCAGACCACGCATAATGGTTGCTCCGTGCCCAATCAGTACGTCATGCCCGATCTCGGTCATGCGGGATTCCGGCCTGCCCGAAAAACGTATCGGCACCCCGGGGACATCGAAACGGTGATCCGCGCCCGTGATGACCACATATGACGAAAGACTGGTGTAGTTACCGATATGGACGTGCGGCGCAATTTCCGAATAGGGTCCGATATAAACATAATCACCTGCTTTAAACCCTGGCCTGTGAATTAATACTTTTTCCGCTACATGAAATCCCTTCCCTGCTACTGCACCTCGGTACCTGCTATGCATGAGCAGCCAAATACGGAATGACTTCAGGACTTTCTTGGCGAAGGATTTTAGCGACATTTAGTGCTTTCGGTATTGCGCCAACGATTTCTTGACGGCATCGATGAATACTCCCACCTGGCGATGAGGATTATACCGTTCGTCGATCACTCGCTTGCATGCTTCTTTCATGAAATCGCGCTTTGGGGAAGGAAAGATGGCGCGCTCGATTTTTTCGGCGAGGTCGTCGATATCGCCATACTTATAATAGAATCCCGTTTTCCCCTCTTCGACGGCTTCCCATTCGGGGAAATGGTACTCAATCCGATCATGCAGCACGACAGGAGTTCCGAAGATCATGGCATGCATGATCGACAATCCTGCGCCGGACGGAATGACGGACAGGTCGCTGGCGCTCAAAACAAGACCAAGGTAGCGTTCATCATAGCTCGCCCCCAGAAAGTGGATCAGATCAGCAACCCCGAGTTGCTCGGACAGCGCAGTCAGATTGCTTTTCTGGCTGCCTTCCCCGACAAGAGCGGCATGAACTCTTTTTCCACGCTGTGCCAATTTTGCGATGGCCTCGACCAGCATATCCAGTCGCTTGACAGGCTGTAACCGCCCCGTAAACACTACCAGCCCTTCGCCGTCTGCAACGCCCAGAGAACGACGCCATGCCAGCGACTCTTCTTCACGGATCTCGGCGGCGATTTTAGACTGCAGGTCATAGTCGAGGGAATTGTAAACGACATGCAGCGTTTCAGGATCGAAACCCTTCTTGACCAGGAGGGTCTTGGCATAGTCTCCGTACAGCAGCTGGCCGGAAGCCAGACGATAAAGCATTTTGCGGAACCACCATTTCGGGCCTGTTTCCTCTCCCAGAAGCCCATGCCCCCACAGCAGCACCGGTATCTTCAGGGCTCTGCCGTAAATGCTGAGAACCCAGGCCGTGATCGAATAAGGCGATCCCAGCGCAATCAGGACATCCGGTCTTTCCCTCCGCATCATCTTCACCGCGAGAGATTGCCAGTAAAGGTCCGGCAATTTGGGAATCCGGATGATTTTGGTGGTTGCGCAGACGTGGCGAATTTGCCGCTCGTCACCACCCTTGATGGTCGCAAGAAACGGAGTGTCGGGATTGGGATCCGCCACGACAACGAATTCGACATCGGGCCGCAGCGACAGCAGCTCAAAAATGCGTGCTCTGTAATGAGCAATGCAGTTGTATTGAATAAGCACGTACGGTCGTGCCCTATGGTCATTCATGCGATCAGAAACCGGTTTTCATTCTACTTATAAAAAGATTCTTCAGAACTCAATCAAGGTTACGAAACGCCTTCAATCTATCCGAACGGATGGTGCGGCGTGCTCATAGAACATCATATTTGGCCGATTTGTTCTTTATTCAACATAGCGGACCACGCTGGTGGCAAGTACGCATTGGGGAACCGCCTGCGATATTTTATGATCAGAATAAAGCGAATTGCACGCCAAGACACAGGATTACGCTGTCGAAGTAAAGACGGTGTTTTGGCAATAACTACCAAAACAGCTAACGCAGTGTGCATCAGCGCACGATCACGAACTCCGATAAAGTTCCACGAAAATACTTTTTGTAGAAATGCCGGCAAAATCGCATACCAAGGGTAACGAC
Source organism: Candidatus Muproteobacteria bacterium (assembly GCA_027449605.1). Classification (GTDB taxonomy): domain Bacteria; phylum Pseudomonadota; class Gammaproteobacteria; order Acidiferrobacterales; family Sulfurifustaceae; genus Sulfuricaulis. Next base: position 28,719 of record DAIDLH010000062.1, read on the forward strand.
GCATGATAGTAAGGAGTTCATTACGGCACGAGTAGTAATAGAACCACTTGTTGCGGCGGTTTTCGGGGGATCGCTCATGAAACATGACGGCTTCCGGACATCTGAGCACCGTGTATCCGACATCAAATAGTCTCAGTGACAAGTCGCCCTCTTCCGCCTGGCGAAAGAAATCTGAGGGATAGTAACCACATTTCTCCAATGCTTGCCGACGGATAGCAGATGCGCCTCCACTAAATGTCTCAGAGAGAGAATCGGGTGTCGCGGTCGATGATTTCTCATCCGGTGGCAAAATACGGCAAGCTACGACACCTACCTTTGGGTTGCTCGCAAAACGACTAACACAAGTTTCAAGGGTGTTTGGCGCCAACCAGCCGTCGTCATCCAACGCATATATAATATCGCCAGTGCAGTTGGCCATCGCCACGTTGCGACCTTCGGGGCATCCTAGGTTTCGATGGAGCCGAATCACTTTAATTTCATCGTAAGTGGCCAACAAACTGTCGACAGTACCATCTATTGAGGCAGAATCCACTACGACAATTTCCGTCGGTTTGTAGGTCTGATTCAGTACCGACTCGATAGCCTTTTTGACTTGCTGCCGACGATTCCAAGTAAGAATCGCGACACTAACACTAAGTTTGGGTGGTGCAGTCATAAAGTGGCTCCACGCCGTCGTGTGCATTTACAAATGCTGCGCATGAGTAAGTAACCCGATGCAAACCGTTTGTACTGATATTGCAATGGCCAAGTGCAGGTAAGCGAAATGCATGTTAACTCTGCGCTAAGCGCAATTTTATTAACATGAGAAAGTTTTTCTGCGTCATACATAATCAGCTAACGGCTACGCGCTTGGGTGCGTGTAACATTATGGTTTCTTTCTTCGTTCTTTATCGAAGGCAAAGGTGGCCTCTGTTTATGTTTGCCAGCCGAAGTACCTACAGTCGAAGTACCTAATTGGCTGACGTTTTGATTTCTCGAGACGGAATGAATCAGCACATAAAGGCCAAGAATGATGGTAGTTGTTCGAACAAAATACCAACTATCAGCAGCAAGTCCGAAGATCGACCACGCTATGAGTAAAAATAGCAACCCACGCGACCAGTCGCCTGTACCCTTTCGGGTTTCATGTATTAACCGCAGCGTTCTACGAATCATAATAATCAATAATGCCACGAATAAACCTAACCCAAAAAAGCCGAATTCCCGCCAAATTCGCAAATAAGTATTATCGACATAGTCCTCTCCAACTATCTCACCTTTGCGCGGGCCCTGACCAAACACTAATGCCACCGGATTGCTGAAACCACTTTCTAGCGTAGCCTCCCAGATGTGAAGTCGATCATATAACGTCCCGATGTTTTTAGTCGAAAATCGATCTTCGTTTTCATAATATTTTGTCACGTGGGTCGCTGCGATTAGAGTAATTCCGAAAAGAAATGCAGTAAAAGCAATAATGATTCGTGGTTTTTCCTTATTGTATGTCCATAACAAGAATGCACCGGCTGCAACGCCTCCGAGGCTACAAACCAGTGCGGTACGTGAGCCGGTCAAGAAGAGGGAGCCGGCAAGCGCAAAGAATATTGGAAGAAATAACAATCGTCCTTGCCACAATATTCGATAGATTACGAATGAGAGCGCGATACTAATGGCTAGTCCCCAGTAGTTGGGATTATCTAGTGTGCCGGTCACGCGACGCCATGCGATGCCTTCCCGTAACCATTGATACCGCTCACCTGTGCCGGGAGTTAGAATGTTATTTATGTTCATAAAATTGAAATACTGCGCGATACTTAAAATCGCAATAATAGAACTAATCACCACCAACAATAAGTTTGCGATTCTATAATTCTTAATGTTTTTTGCTGCCAGCGCGGCGAATATGATTACCGAGGCGTAGAACGCTAGGCGTGTGTAAATCATCAGATCGCGCCATATAACCTCGTGGCCCAGCAGAGTCTGCGCGGCAATACCAAAACTGCTGCTGAAAAACATCAATCCTATGACTATGAGTTCTGCCCGAAAATAGGTAACCACAGAAAAAAAACGCCGGAAAATAACGCCAAAAAGCAAACCCAGGCCTACGATTGCAAACTCAGGCCGAAAAAAACTGGTAGTAACTGCAAAGAGCGAGCTGAGTATGAATAGTGTGTATAGTATTGCCATATTTTCTTGATATCAGGCTCTATTTTCCGAGCCACCTCATCTCTATGTTGTATGCTGATTCCCAATATTTCCGATGACGCTTACCAAGCTCCTGTGCGTTTTCATTCGCTTAGTTAGCCATGACAATAACTATTCACTTCTCGAGTAACTGGGTTACTTAGAACTCTCAACTAGCTCTTTGTGCCCTCGGGCCATCAATTGTCGATACTTTTAATCTCACTGTGCCGCGTTAAAGACCAGAAATCTGCGCTTTATCCATGCGGTTAACCACATCTTCTCGCGTCGGATGACAAGCACAAAATATCCGAATGTTATTCCGGTAGTGATTAGTATTAAGACCCCAAGGCTCATAGTTGTCTTGGTGATCCAAAGTACGGCGGCAAGTGAGAACATCAATAACAAATAAATTACCTTACGCCACAGTTGATTCTTGGTAGATAACTTCGCTTGGTAGGTAAGTACACTGTAGAAAAGAAAGTTGGTTACCGTTAGTACACCCATACCTATTACTGCACCATGGGAACCCATTTTCGGTATAAACAACAAGTTTACTGCCAACTGCGCGAGGGTAGCAATGAATGTCGCCTTGAATACGTTCCGCTCCTGGTGATGGGCAATCAATGGGTAATACAACACCATAATCGCTGTCGCTAGTGATACTAGCGGTACCAAGATTTGTAACAATGGTTCAGCAGCGAGGTATTTATTACCCCAAATCCAATGCAGTACCAATGGCAGATAAAGCCCCGCAGCCAGAGACAGAATAACGCCCGATATAAAGAGACTGATAACTATGATATTGACCTTCGTCTGAAAAACTCTTGGGGCACCGATACGGCAAATCCACGGATAAACCGTGAGCATTGCCACACCAATAAACATCTGGAGAATCTCATACACCTTGTTCGCAAGTGAGTAGTTAGCAAGATCGATACGACTAGAAAAGGTCGAAACCAATATCCAGTCGAATCTGTTTTGCATAACTGTGACGAAACCAATTAAGCCAAAGACAATGCCGGATGACCATAATTGTTTTGTTGTGTCAGCAAGCGATGTCCGTTCAATCGCTATCGCTGCTGCCCTAACTCGATACACGCCACGAAGAACAAGCAAGACTGATACAACGATACTCAAATGAAGCACTAAGATGACTGCCAGAAGGTCGGGGACGACGGGCTTACCTAACAGGAGCACAAGCATTGCGAGCAGGAGCAATCGACCCAAGGGATCAAAGATTGTGAAAACATTTGCTATCGTCTGCTTAGAGTTGGCCTTCAGCCATGCATAACACACATTTTCTATCACGATGACTGCTTGCGTTGTTCCCGCAAAAGCAAGAGAGCGGAATTCATTTGGCGACAAGTGACCGATTAAATTCCATGCAATGAGTAGTATTGCGCCTGCGACAAAGATCGGAGCACGCACGGCAAGGCTTGCGATGACTGCAGACCGAAGATGCAGACTCCCTTTGCTGAATTCACGTATTAACGTTTGTACGAGGCCTAGATCAAGCGCAATACCAAAAAAAGCAGTTACCGCAATGGCCCAACTGTAAAGTCCAACCTCTTCAACCGAGAAAATACTAAATATCCCTACATAAAATAAAATGTCCGAACCTCTGCCTAATATTGTCAAGAGATAGGCACGGGCCAAGGTATTTTTCAGGCCTTCTGTTGGTTTATTCATCGGCATGGTTGATTTTATGCTTGTAGAATTCATGACGATATGACGACATGACCGCATATTTATATTTGTTTACGGCGATCTCCGATCCGCAATCAAGAATAAATTCTTGCCACAAGATTATAGGTAGGCTAGTAAATGTGCTGGATAATCAGTTCAACGCGTACACTAGCTAACCTAGTGACCATCTTTTGTCTCTGAGCCGTCAACGTGATCAACAGTTTCTATAAACCCTTCGCGCAGAAGAAATAGAAATATCTCCTGTGCCGCCTGAGACGGGCTCAGATTTGTCGTGTCGATCCGGATTTCCGCTTTTTCCGGCGTCTCGTAGGGATCGCTGATGCCGGTGAATTCCGGAATCAATCCCTGCCGTGCCCTGGCATACAGGCCCTTGCGGTCGCGGCTTTCGCAAACATCCAGGGGGGTGGCGACGTGAATTTCGATGAACGCTCCGTGTTGTTCGATCAATTCGCGGACGGCGCGGCGCATGGCGGTGTACGGCGCGATTGGTGCGCAGATGGCGATGCCTCCGTTCTTGGTGATCTCGGAGGCGACGAAGCCGATTCGCCGCACGTTCAAATCACGATGCGCCTTCGAAAAACCGAGTTCGCTCGACAGGTTGTGTCGCACCACGTCGCCGTCCAGCAGCGTTACCGGCCGGCCGCCTGCCTCGATGAATTTTGCATACATTATTTTCGCGAGCGTCGACTTGCCTGCGCCCGAAAGCCCCGTCAAGAACAGCGTGAACCCCTGCCTGTCGCGCGGCGGTCTGATCTTGCGCAGTTCGGTGAGCACTTCCGGATAGGAAAACCACGACGGAATTTCCAGATCCCGGGCGAGATGGTCGTTTAGCTGCTTTTCCGTGAACTGAACGCCCCTGCGCCCCTCTTGCTCGATCTGTTCCAGCGCCAGGAAGCGCCCGGCCTCCGGCTCGTAGCGCATTTCCGGAATGGGCGCCATTTCAATGGCGAGCTCGTTCTGATGCTGCGCCACCAGCTTTTGTGCCGCATACGTCGGATAAAAGCGCTCACCCCCTTCCCGCACGTTCGGTGGTGCGGCGTGCTCCGGCCCGACGATGAAATGAGTGCACCCGTAGTTCTGACGGATAATGGCGTTGAGCAAGGCTTCGCGCGGACCCGCCATCCGCACCGCCATCGGCAACAGCGAAAGCGTCACCAGATGCTCAGGGTAATGGCGTTTGATTGCCTGATAGCAGTGCACACGCGCGTAGTAGTGCAAATCCCCGGGTTTGGTCATTCCTACCGCCGGGTGCAACAGGATATTCGCCTTTGCCGATTTTGCCGCCTGCAGGGTGATTTCCCGATGGAGGCAGTGCATCGGCTTGCTGGTATGAAACGCCACCACCCGCGTCCAGCCCAGCTTGTCGAACATATGACGCAGTTCCGCGGGGGTATCGCGCAGTGTCTCAAAGTCGTAGTGGTGTGGCAGCTCTATGCCCTCGATCCTTCCTCCGACATAAGCGTCATGGACTTGATCATATAGATAGCGCACGCCGGGATGCACTTCCGATGCCGTGCCATAAACACGCTCCGCTTCGCGGCGCTTGTCCGGTCGCCATACGCTCTCTACGTTCATCACGGCGAGCATGAAACCTTCGGCGTCGAGCAATGCCAGCCGCGCGCCAGGCGCAAGGTTTTCCGCGAGCGTGCCGGGCACGTCGAACGTGATCGGAATGGGCCACAACAGGCCGTCCGGCAGGCGCGTGCGTTCAATCACGCCTTCGTACGTCGTCTCCGTCATGAATCCGTCGAGCGGTGAAAAGGCCCCGTTCATGAGCAGCTCGAGGTCGCACAGTTGTCGCTGAGACAGCGTCACCGAAGGAAACGCGCTGGCCGCGGATTTGAGCGAGTCCGTCTTCTGCGGGTCCACGAGCAGATTGCGCAGGATGCCGCCATGCGGCTTCACGGCATGTTCCACGGTCATGCGATTTTGGGTCGAGCCATTGCTATCGCCACGTTCGCGACGAGGCTCTGGGTATGGTTTCATTGGAGCTGCATCGTTGCATGCGCGACGGCCTTTTCCCGTTCCGGCTTTTGTTCCACCCGTGGTCCCTTCCGGCTGGGTCCAAAGGGATCGGCCAGCGGTTCGCCAACAAACAAACCTTGGCCCGGCCAGGCAACGCTTTTCCAATACGCTTCGATCAAGCGTTCCCCACGCAGATAGCGGTCAATGACGATTCCAGGTTGTGGAAATTTTTCCGGGAAATTGCATGGCTCGGAAACGGCCCCATAGCTGGCGGTCGCCCCTGCTTGCAGCCATCTAAGGATGCTCATTTGATCGTTACCTGTAAGCACACCGCCCGCCGAAGTCAGATGATCGGCGATCGCCCCAGGAACGAAACGGATGGAATCCAGCGCCAGCACCCGAATGATGCCTGTGAAATAAAAAAGGACATTTTTCCGGTTTTGAATGAAATTAGCCCGGACCAGACGAATGTCGAACGAGCTTCCCGAATATCGTTCGACGATTTCCGGATAGGCGACGGCGCGCACGTTGCGCGCCTTGTCGGAAGTGCTGACCAGATAACCCGTACCGTGAGGGAAGGAATGATCGGAAGCCACGCCCCGATCGATCAGTTTCTGCACTTCATCAAAGTTACGGCCGGCCAGCATCATGGTGGGGCGCAGCCCGTAGTCGTCGTACGGTCTATGGCTGTTGGAATTGAAATAAGCGCTCGGCCGCGTCGGACCGCATCCATTGGCGCAGAATGCCGCATCGAAGCCGGCCGCGAACGCCGTGGTGATAGACATGCAGTCGACGCGGTACGGCTGGGTCCATGCCAGCGCGTAGGCTTGTACGTGACTGGGGGTCGCCCTATCGACCTCGACCTTGACCCTTTGGAATTCCGTGCGTGACATGGTGGAATGGCCCGGCGTAAACCGGACATGGATTATGTTGCGCTCAGGTATACGGCGACGGTACTTATAATATTCTGCAATCCGAAGGCTCGTCGGGTCAGCGTCATTTACGATAACCGCCAGATCCGATGCACCAAACTGGTTCGCCCCATTATTCCCGCCTGAGTTGTCAGCCCAAGCGATGCCAGTGGATACACTGGCGGATATCAGCATACCCGCTATCAGGCGGGTTATGCTTGCTGCTGGTAGAATACAAATAATATCTTTTTTAATCAAATAGATATTTTTTTTCCTTAAAGTGTATTGTTTTTATATGGCGGCCCTGTCGACTTGCTATCAATTGCCTTGACTAATAGCACCCCACTGAGCATATTAGCATTTCGGCTGATTCTTATACCAACTACTTAGCCGTTCACAGGGCCGCACGTGGGTGGTGCGCACGTTCGCAGCTAACGCGCGGACAACAGATCAACCCCCTGCTCGCCGAAAGCAGCCCGCGCTCAATCAACGTATTGGAGGAAGGTAAATGTCGACTACAACGGTGCAAAAAACAGAAGGAAATCTCGAGCAGCAGATCAGTCAGTACCTGGACAAGGTTCTGCCGAAGAAACTGGAGGAGATCGAGGCCAACAAGACCCCAAGCATGGCGATCATCGCCACCAAGGGCACGCTCGACTGGGCCTACCCTCCGTTCATCCTGGCCTCCACCGGATCCGCCCTTGGGTGGGATGTGTCGGTGTTCTTTACCTTCTACGGTCTCCTGCTCCTGAAGAAGAATATCGACGCGGAAGTCAGCCCGCTGGGCAACCCCGCCATGCCGATGAAAATGCCGTTCGGACCGAAATGGTTCCAGAATTTCGTGTGGCCGATGCCGAACCTGATCATGGCCGGCATCCCCGGATTCGAAAAAGTGGCCACGACGCTGATGAAGAAGACTTTCAAGAACAAGGGCGTTGCGACGGTCGGCGAGCTGCGTGACCTGTGCCTCGAAGCGGGCGTCAAGATGATCGCCTGCCAGATGACGGTCGACGTGTTCGGCTTCAGCAAGGATGACTTCATTCCGGAAGTCAAAGACTACGTCGGTGCGACGTACTTCCTGCCGGTTGCGGCCAAGTCCGACGTCTGTCTGTTTATCTAAACAAATCCGACTCAATTCGGTAATAACCTCTCCGTAGATTCCCTACGGAGAGGTTTTTTTTCGCCTGGATTCTTTCGAGTGCCAGGCCCAGGCCGTCTCGATAATCGTGCGCAGACTCTCGAACCGGGGTTTCCACCCGAGTTCCTTCCGGATTTTTCCTGAGTCGGCAACGAGCATTGCCGGATCACCGGCGCGCCTGTCGGCCGGTACCGTGGGAATTTCATGGCCGGTTACCGCACGGGCAAGCTTGATGACTTCCTGCACCGAATGCCCCTTGCTGTTTCCAAGGTTATAGACGGCGTTGCCTCCACCCGTCATGAGGTGGCGCAACGCGAACAGATGGGCTTGTGCCAGATCGTTGACGTGCACGTAATCGCGTATGCAAGTGCCGTCCGGCGTCGGGTAGTCCGTGCCGAATATTTTGATCGTCGCGCGCTCGCCGGTGGCGACCTGCAATATCAGCGGAATGAGATGGGTTTCGGGCTCGTGCCGCTCCCCTATCGTGCCGGACGGATCGGCGCCGGCGGCGTTGAAATAGCGCAACGACACATAGCGGAAATCGCTTGCGGCGGCGTTATCCGCCAACATCCGCTCCACCGCGAGTTTCGTGGCACCATAGGGGTTGGTGGGCACACAAGGATCGCCTTCGTGTAACGGCTGCGCCTCGCGCGGTTCTCCATAAACCGCCGCGGTGGATGAGAAAATAAAATTCCGAACGCCATGGCGCGCCATGGCGTCAAGCAACACCACGGTGTTTGCAACGTTATTCCGGTAGTAATCCAGCGGCTTGGACACCGATTCGCCGACGAGCGAAAAGGCGGCAAAATGCATGACGGCGGCGATCCGGTGCTGCGCAAAAACCCGATCCAGCTGCGCCGCGTCGCCCAGATCGCCTTGAATAAATGTTCCGCCAGGAACTAAATCACGGTGCCCGCGAGAAAGGTTATCCAGCACCACGACCGCATGACCGGCGTGCAGCAGATCCAGCACCATGTGCGAGCCGATATAGCCCGCGCCACCGACAACGAGTATGGTTTCGTCAGCCATGTCCAGACAACTCTATCTAGAATCCATATCAAAACTGTTTTCCCCTTCCCCTTGCGGGAGGGGGTTAGGGGGAGGGGGAAAACTGGATCGAACAAGATACTGAATTTCCCGAAGGTCTTTTTCACCCCCACCTGGCCCTCCCCCATCAAGGGGGAGGGAATCTAATTTTAAGACAGGCTCTAGTCAGTTGATTTTCCGTCCGCCGGGAGAGGTATCAGCCCCGACCGATCAGGGAGGTAAGCTTGAGAGTCAATTTACGCCCGATGTCCGATATAGCCCCGCTGACACCGGCCGAAGAGCTGTCATTGAACAGGACCGGGATCCGGCATTCTTCTCGTACCCGGTCGATCAACCGCTCCAGATCGTAGGGACGGCGGGCAATGCCTTCGTCCAAATCCATCAGCAGCACTTCCACATTCTCTCCGCGCACTTGCGAGACAAGATCTTCGCCCACGGGAACCGCCGCGACAACCTGAAACCCCGACCGCTCGAGGATGGCCTTGAGATAGCTGCGTTGTCTCTCCGAGTCTGAAGCAATCGCAACGCGCAATTTGTGTTTTGCGCCCTTGGCGGCGCGTCCATTTCCGCCCGCTGGAGACTCCTGTTCCGGCACGTCACCCGGGCTTGGGGTCGACTCTGTTTTATCGGACTGCTTGAGCGGTACGATTCGTCCCAGCTGCTTATCCCGCACGACATCCTCGGCCAGCTGCCTTCCGATATGCTGAGTCTGCTCGGCATATCCGTATACAAGCGTGGTGTCGCACAGAAGATTGATCAATCGCGGAGTACCGCCGCTGTAACGGAAAATGACGTCGCATGCTTCATCGTCGAATATGTCCGGATTTCCGCCGGCGATGCCGAGCCGATGGCGTATATAGTTACGTGTCTCTTCGGCGTTGAGCGGCTCGAGGTTATAGTCCACCGCTATGCGCTGAGCAAACTGTTCCAGTCGCGGGTCTCTCAGGTTGTCGCGCAAGCCCGGTTGTCCGGCCAGTATCACCTGTAATATCTGATCCTTCTCGCTATTAACATTGGAGAGCATGCGCAGCTCTTCCAGGGCCTGATGGCTCATGTTCTGCGCTTCATCGACAATCAGGATAACGCGCTTGTTTGCCGCATATTGCTTGATCAGGAAATCCATGAAGGTCTTGTACATGTCGACCTTGTCTTTGGTGGCGCACTCGAGGTTGAACGCCAGCAAAATCCACTGCAACAGTTCGCCGAATGACTGGTGCGTGTTGGTAATCAACCCGACTACCGTATCGCGCTCCATCTGGTTGAGGAGCTGACGAATCAGCGTGGTTTTTCCGGTACCAATATCGCCCGAAATGACACTGAAACTGGCCTGGTTCATCAGGCCATACTCCAGCAGCGTCAGCGCCATGCGGTGCTTCTTGCTGGGATACAGAAATTCCGGATCGGGCAACAGCGAGAAAGGTTTGCTGCGAAAGCCGTAAAATGTCTCGTACATGACTAATCTTTAGTCTTTCGCAGGCGATTGAGCCAGCCGGTCAACATCGTTCTGGTCAAAAGCACGCGATTTTGAAAACCGGGAAACCATTTTTTAGATGAGTCAGCGTCATCTTGCGACATCCTGGTCCAGGACTTGTTCAACACCGTGCCGATGACGTTGGTGCTCTGCTGCAGCATGTCTACGGCCCGCTTCGCGTCCTCCGCCTGGGTTTTACCATCCTCCACGACGAGCAAAGCCGCGTCGACATAAGGCGAGAACGCAAGCGCATCGGCTGCGCTCAATACCGGCGGCAAATCGAACAATACGATCCTCGAGGGGTAACGCGCTTTCAGTTCCTCCACGAGCCTCGTCATCTTGGGCGAATTCAGCATTTCGGCGGAATTGCCGAGCGGCTTGCCTCCCGGCAATATCACAAAACCGGGAAACTCCTGGGGATGAACCAATAGCTCGGATAGCGGTTTGTTGCCCGTGAGGTAATCGCTCAACCCGTATTCCGCCTCTATGCCGAAATAGCGATGGATGCCGGGATGCCGAAGATCTGCGTCTACCAGCAGCACGGTATAGTTGACCTCCAGCGCCAGACTGGCCGCGAGATTGATAGCCGTCAATGTCTTGCCTTCGTTAAGGCCGGGACTTGTGATGGCCAGGGAATTCCAGCCTTTTTCACGCAGACGCTGCAATACTTGCGTGCGCAATATCTTGTACGCGTCGGAAAAGGCATCCTGATCCAGCCCGCAAATTATCCGCCTCGCCCGCAGAACGTCCTCAGCGACGTGCACCGTCCGAGTCTGTGTGTAGGTAACCGCTTCCGGAGCGCTTGCGTCGCCGGATTTCAGCGATGGTGTCGATACTCCACCCGATTGCTGCCGCTCTAATCGCGCTTTTTCAAGCGCCTGCTTGATCCGTTCCATAAATTGGGGCTGGTCAAATCAATTGTGTGCTGAATATAAACGGGGTATTGGGGGCGATAACCGTTTTTAACCGCCGACAACGTTGTCTACTTTGCGCAATCCTTTGAACCACAGTACATCCAGTGGGGTCCAGAAGAAATGAACGAGCACAAGAAACAATACAAAACTGCTCGCTAAAACTGTAATAACGATTCTTTTTGTTTTCACGATATGCGCGATGTCTTCGTCGTTACGCAGATACGGAATCACCGACAGGGGCGGCGCTTCCAGCACCGCTATCACGCCGCGCGCGCCACGAACCGAGCTGTCCATGCTCTCGCCGACCGCGGCATATCCTATGCCACCGGCCATGGACAACAAGAACCCCAAAATGATGATCGCCGGACGATTTGGTTTTACCGGCTGTTCCGGAAGCTGCGGAGGATCGATCAGGGAGAAACGTTCGCCTTTGCGTTCTTTCTCCATTTCCTGACCGACCTGGGCCTCGTTTCGTTTCGAGGAAATCTCCTGATATCGCTTCACGGAATTATCGTAGTCCCTCGTAAGCTCCAGGTATTTGCGTTCAACCTCAGGGGCCTGTTGCAAGCGCTTTTCATATTCAGCAACCTTTACTCTCAATGAATCGCGCTGCGCGGCAATCGCCTGCATCTGGCTTTTGATTCCTTCAAGCTGGGCCTGAAAAGTAAGATAAGCGGGGTTATCCGGCTTTTCCTTGGCCACTTCCGTCTCAGGCGCGGGCTTTTGCTTGATGGCGGCTTCCTGAGCTGCCACGGCCTTCTCCAGGCGGATAACATCCGGATGATCGGGCGAGTATTTTTCCCGTGCCGTAGCGAGCTGGGCGCGCAAAGCGGCAAGTGCTTTGGCCTGTTCGGATGAAGAATCAACCGAGCCGGTTTTTTTTTCCAAAACTTCGATTTGGCGCCGTAAACGGACCACATCCGGATGATCGGGTGCATATTTAGCCGTTGCACTGATATATTGCGACCGCAGCATTTTGATCTGTGTCACGGGGTCTAATACCCGGTCACCACTGTCATCGACCGTGGGGGTCATCGGATTGATTTGCGCCAACTGCCCTTCCAGATAAAATTTGCGATCATCCAAGGAACGCGCCTGACTCTCCAGGTCGCTCAGGTCCCTCTCAGCACGCTCCCTCAGCTGCATGTTAAGTTGAGTCAACTCCGGAAGACGACCCGCGTTCTTTTCCTTGAAGGCAGCAAGTTGCGTTTCGAGTTCGCCGATATGCTGATGAAGCCTGTCAGCCTCCGTGTTGAGAAAGGAATACGTTTCAGACGCTTTTTCGGTCCGATTCTTGAGATTTTCGTTCAAGTAAAGGGTGGTCAGTTCATTGGCAACCTTCTGGGCGACTTCAGCGCCTTCGCCATCAAATGACAAGGTAAAAGCAATGGTTGCCGGCGTCGGGCGACCGGTGCGAGGGTCGACCACATCCGCGTTGATCATGTCCACTTTGACATCGTTACGCATGCGATCGAGGATATCTTCGGTCGTTTCCACCTTGCGTTTTTTGTGATAAAGATCGTATTTCTCGATGATCTGCATGAGATTGGCGCGCGTCATGACACGCTGCGTGATCGTCTGAATACGCTGCGTGGCATAACTCGTGATTGTCGATCTGATCAGGTCGGGCGGAATTTCCTGCTCCTCGATCAGGATGGTTGCCGTTGAGCGGTACACCGGAGGCCATAACACCGCCGCGATAACGCTGACGACAAAAATCACCGCCGCGACGGATAGAATCGATGTCCGGCGCCGGCGAAACGCGTCGAGATAATCTCTTAATTCTTTGGTCTGCTCTTCCATTTTGCGAACTTCAATTTCAGTTTACATGTTTCAAAGTTGGCTGATTTTACAGCCTTGCGCGCCTGGGTGCTTGCACAATTGCATTATCTCAATATTAAGTCATTGATTCTTATCTCGAAACGCTCATCCTGGGCCAGGCATATCGCACGGTCAAATAAGTGGCATTCGATGAGGCCGGCTCATTCTCAACCGCCCGTTTGATATACGTATACCGGTAAGTTAAATCCGCGCTCCATTCCTGCATCCACATCCAATGCAAGCCGGGTTCGATTGTATAAAAATGACTATTGACGCTTGCTACATTACCCGTTTCCGAGCTGGACTTATAATTTCTTGCGGAAATGTTTCCCGTCAGCTTTGAAGAAAACTGTCGGCTAAGCGTTACATTCTGCGAGTCGGTTTGTATCTGTGCCCCCAGTCCGCTGGGATTAACTTCCCTGCGAAAGCCGACCTGAAGTCGGGTCGTTTCATATTTTTTTTCCAGACTGCCGTTGAATGTTGAGCTCGATCCTTTACTAAACACTGTTGCATTGACAAACTGAATACAACGCCCCGAAGGCCCCAACGTAACGGTGCAAACAAACCCGATTTGTTCGTTGGAAGTCTTGCGCGCGCCTGCCGACAGGGTCCCACGAACGGTTTCAGAAAACGTCCGCGTGATACCGGCCTGATACAAGGCACTTTTAGATTCAAAAGTCGTCGCGGGGACATTGAAAATGGAATACCCGGCAGAAAAGAAAATCTGGTCCTTGGGGTCGAACTGATTCGTCAACTGGGCGGAAACAGCGCGCGTGCTGTAATCAAAACGCCCGACTCTTTTTCCATCCACATAAGAAACGCTATTGAATGAATAGGTAAGTTGCAATTGCGTCAATTCATTCATTGCCCAAGTCCACGAAGGATTTACACTGCGTGTATCGTATGCCTTTTGAACCTGGATCAGGACTGCGTCCGGGTTGATCTGCTCACTGGCAAGCGTTGAACTCTTCGACATCGATCCAGCTACCTGCCAAGTGCTGCGCTCGGTTCTGTAGGATGTGAGCAGGTTGTAATACCGATCATCTCTGTCCAGGCCGCTCTCGCCGGAAAATCGTTTTTGCACCGCTTCCACGCTACCGGTAATCTGCCAGATGTCTGAACTCACTCCCAAGTCCAGCCTGGGTGAAACCGTGGAACCCGTAACGCTGTTGTGCGGCTGTATTGTCAACCGGGCGTTGTCATTGTGCTCCAGACCTGCGCGCACGGAAGGTTGAGATGACCATTCCGCCGCCTGGGCTGAACGCGGATCAGACACTATAAGCGGCACACAAACTACCCATGACAAAATCGCAATAAAATAGAACGGTACGCGCATTTAAGACCAGATCCAAAAGGGTCTCGCTGGGCTACGTCCAGCTATTGAATAGTCGCGTAGGGAACAATACCGCCAGGTCTTTGTGTCGGAGGTGCATACTGAAACCGGTGTATTCTGAAGACCTGCTTTTGTTAACCCGTCTTGATGTTTTTGTGCACGACTGGCTCGAATGCTGCGTACGCCTTGAATATGATCTCGACTGCGGTCACCAGCTTTCCTGCGGGGACCGAGAAAGTCTACTTGAATCCGGTCGTAAAGTCTTGTTTATCAAGCTAAGCGTGGATATTTCGGTATTTCCATACAGGATTACCGTTTTTCCGTGGCAAAACAATGCCTTTCGATAAGCATTCTAGCGTTAAAAAACGGTTAACCCAGCAGCCTGCGGACGGGGGCAAAACTGCGTCGGTGGATGGAACTTACGCCAAGCGTCTCCAGAGACAGCAGATGCGCCGGGGTCGGATACCCCTTATGACGGGAAAAACCGTACCCCGGAAAACGCCTGTCCAGCTCATCCATCTCGGCATCGCGCGCGACCTTGGCCAGAATCGAAGCCGCTGAGATTGCCGGAACCGTGGCATCTCCTCGAACTACTGTCTTTACAGTACAGCCAAGCTCGGGCACCTGATTGCCGTCCACCAGTACTAGTTCCGGAGTCAGTGAAAGTGCTTCGACTGCGCGTTTCATGGCCAGCAGACTGGCCTGCAATATATTGAGCCGGTCGATTTCTTCCACTTCTGCCCTGCCCAGTGCCCAGCAAAGCGCGCGTTCGCGTATCAGGCGTGCCAGGACTTCGCGCCGACCGGCACTCAAGACTTTGGAATCCGCCAGACCCTCGATAGGTTTTGCTCCGTCGAGGATCACCGCCGCAGCAATGACGGGCCCGGCGAGCGGACCACGGCCTGCCTCATCGACGCCTGCAATGTAATTTCCGCGCATGGACGGTTTCGCGATATTCATGACGAGGGCGATGCGCCGGTCTTCGCCGGTCGCGGGCGCGTCTTCAGCACCCGGAGCACGGCCTCCGCTGCTCGCATGCTGGCGTTACGGCGAAGCGAATGGTGTATTCCCGCGAGCACGGTCCTGACATTTCTGGCTTTATCGCGATGGTTCAGATAATCCTCGATTGCCATGCCCAGTTTTTCCGGTACGGCGTCAAGCTGCATCAGTTCCGGAACGATTTTCCTGCCGGCCAGTATGTTAGGCAAGGCATAAAGATCGACGTGCAAAAAGGGCCTGATCAGCAAATAGGAGACCCATGACATTTTGTAGGTGACGACCATCGGTTTTCTGAGCAAAGCCGCCTCGAGCGTGGCGGTACCGGAGGCGAGAAGCACGACATCCGACGCGGCCATGGCCTCGCGCGAGAGATTCGCCACGATGGTAACAGGCAAAAACCAGGCGCCATGACGATAAAGAGAACGTTCGAAAATCTCCCTGGTTTCGGCGCTCACGAACGGAGCAACGAAATGGATTTCAGGATGCCGCTTGTGCAGCCACAAGGCGGTCTTCACGAACAGATCGGCATGACGTTCCAGCTCGCTGAGCCGACTTCCCGGCAACAAAGCGATTACCGGGCCCTTCGCGGGCAAATGCAGCTGGCGACGCAACGCCGCCATATTTGATTTTTCGTCGATCTGGTCCGCCAGGGGGTGCCCGACGAACGTCACCGGAACACGATGTTTTTTGTAAAGGCTCGCTTCGAACGGAAACAGCGTCAACATGTGATCCACGGCGCGCTTGATCCGGCGTATGCGATATCTGCGCCAGGCCCATACCGTGGGACTCACATAATGCATGGTCAGGATGCCCGCTGACTTGAGTTTCTCTTCCAGAACGAGGTTAAAGTCCGGCACGTCGATGCCGATGAAAATATCCGGGGGGTTTTTCAGATAATGCTCGACCAGCTTGTTGCGTATGCCGAGAATTTCGGGATATTTTCCGACGGCATCGAGGCCGATGATGGAAAGCTTCTCCATGGAAAAGATACTGCGACAACCGAGAGCCTGCATCAGCGGCCCGCCGATGCCTTCGAAGGAAATCTGCGGGAGGCGTTCGCGCAATGCGCGCATCAGGCCGGCGCCGAGCAGATCGCCGGATGTCTCTCCGGCGACGATACCGATCCTAACTCTGGATTTTCCCGCCACGGACTAGCAGGATACTGAATAACTCCCTCTCCCTTGATAGGAGAGGGCGGGGGTGAGGGTGATACATCTGCGGTTAATGGATAACGCCATGATTCGTTGAGTTGCCTTATTGTTTCCCCTCACCCCGCCCCTCTCCCGCAAGGGGAGAGGGAACCTTGTCACTGACTTTTTCACAACTGCTAGCGAACGATGCCGCGTTCGGAACGCTTGATGAACGCCACGAAATGCGCGACCTCTTTGCAGTCCCTGGTTATGGGCTCCAGCTGTTCGATGGCTTCGCTCAGACCAAGATCGGACTTATAAAGGATCTTGTACGCCTTGCGCAGCGCCTCGATCGACGCTTCGGAAAAATTGCGGCGCTTCAGGCCGCGTACGTTGAGTCCGTGCGGCGCCGCGGTATTGCCGGCGACCAGCAGGTACGGCGGAATGTCCTTGAACGTGACGGTGCTGATGCCGGTCATGACGTGTGCGCCGACGCGGCAGAACTGGTGGATCATGCTGAACCCGCCGAAAATGACCTGGTCTTCCACCGTCACGTGGCCCGCCAGGCTGGTGCCGTTGGCGAAGATGGTGCGATTGCCGACGTGACAGTCATGCGCCACGTGGCAGTAGGCCATGATGAAATTGTCATCGCCCACTTGCGTAACGCCGCCGCCCCCGACCGTGCCGCGATTGAAAGTGCAGTATTCGCGGATGATATTGCGGTCGCCGATTTCCAGACGCGTCGGCTCGCCCTTGTAACCCAGGTGTTGCGGCGCCTCGCCGAGCGAGCAGAACTGGTAAATCCTGTTGTCCCGGCCGATGCGCGCCGGCCCGTTGACCACCACATGCGGGCCGATCCAGGTGTTGTCGCCGATCTCGACGCCAGGACCGATAATACTGAATGCGCCGACCGCTGCATTTTTTCCGATTTTTGCGCCCGGATCGACGATGGCTTGGGGATGTATCACTCAGATTCCCTTGTAGGTGCACATCAATTCGGCGCTGCAACACAATTCATCGCCCACGTAGGCTTCGCCCGCGAACATCCAGATGCCCTTCATTTTGCGCTTGACCGCGACTTTGAAGATCAGCTGATCGCCCGGCCCCACCGGTCGCTTGAAACGCGCCTTGTCGATGCCGACAAAGTAATAAACCGAACCGTCGCCGGGCAGGCTGTCCATGCTCTTCATCGAAAGGATGGCGCAGGCCTGGGCCATGGCTTCCACGATCAACACGCCGGGCATGACCGGATGGTGCGGAAAGTGCCCCTGAAAAAAAGGCTCGTTGATCGTTACGTTCTTGAGAGCCGTCAGCGATTCATCCCGCGTGTAGTCCAGCACCCGGTCGATCAGCAGAAACGGATAGCGATGCGGCAAATATTTGAGGACTTCATGGATATCCAGCGGATTCAATTTTTCGGCTCCTCGAAATGCTGTTGCAGTTTTTCTTCCAGCCCGGCCAGGCGGCGCGCCAACTCGTCCAGATGATGCAGCCGGGCGGCGTTGCGACGCCATTTTTCCGCCGGTTCCGCCTTGAGACTCGCGGAATAAACGCCCGGTTGGGCAATCGAACTCGTGACCAGCGATCCGGCGGTAATGTGCACATCATCGGCGATCTCCAGATGCCCGGTCACGCCCGCCTGCCCGCCGATGGTGCAACGCCGGCCGATCACCGTGCTGCCCGCGATTCCCACGCAGGCGGCAATGGCGGTGTTCTCACCGATCCGCACATTGTGGGCAATCTGGATCAGGTTATCCAACTTCACACCGTCGCTGATAACGGTGTCATCGAGCGCGCCGCGGTCGATCGTCGTGTTGGCGCCGACCTCCACCTCGTTGCCGATCTGCACCCGCCCGATCTGCGGAACCTTTTGCCACCGGTCCCCGTCCTTGGCGAAGCCGAAGCCATCGCTGCCGATCACGGCGCCCGGATGGAACAGGCAATTATCGCCCGTCACGCAACGCTCGCCGATCACCACGTTCGCCGCCAATCTCGTCTTCGCGCCGATCGTGGCGTTGGCGCCGACATGGCAACCGGGGCCTATGTAGACGCCTTCGCCGATCGAGACACCGGCCTCGATCACCGAATTCGGTCCAACCCACGCCGACGACGCCAGCTTCGCCGCGGGACTGACGACGGCCGTCGGATGAACTCCCGGCTTGAATACGGGGAACGCATGAAACAATTGCGCCACTTGTGCAAAACAGAGATGGGGATTGGCCACGACCAGCGCCGGCCCCGGATAGTTCGTTGCGTCTGCCTCCGTCAGGATGACGGCGCCGGCCTTGGTGACAGCCAGCTGAGACAAGTACTTCCTGTCACTCATGTAAGCGATATCGCGCGGCCCGGCCGTCTGCAGGGCCGCCACGCCCTCGATGAGCGTATCGGCATTACCCCGCGCTTTTCCCTGAAAGCGGCGCGCCAACTCTGCGAGGGTAACGGTCATCTGATCCTATTTTTTCCCCAGTTTCTTGAGAATCTTGTCGGTAACATCCACCTTGGGCCCGGCGTATACCGCGCTCTCGAGAATCAGGTCGTAATTTTCCTGCCTGGCGATCTCGGCGATGGTTTTCTGAACGATTTTCTGAAGCGCCGCCAGTTCCTCGTTGCGGCGCAGGTTGTAGTCCTCGCGGAATTCCTGGGTCGCGCGGCGCAAATCGCGCTTGAGCGTGACGATTTCGAATTCCTTGGAACGGTGCTCGTTCTCCTTGAGCACCAGCGCGTTTTTCTCCAGATCCTGCTCCATCTGCTTGAGCCGGTTCTGCATGTCGACGATCTGCTTGTCGCGCGGCGCGAACTCGGCCTCGAGTTTCTTGAGCGCCGCCTCGCCCTGCGGCGCCTCCTCGATGACCTTGACGGCGTTTACATAGCCGATCTTGAGTTCGGCGGCGGACGCCGGAGCCGCCATGACGCAGATGCCGAGCACGATCGGCAATGACTTGAATACGAAGGTTCTGCTTCCCAAATCAACCTCCCAATGCTTAACGCAATGGCACGCCCAACGTGAACTGGAACGATTCGGTACGGTCGCCCGGCTTGTCGTTCAGGGGAATCGCGTAGCTGAAACTGAGCGGCCCGACCGGCGAGAACCAATTAAACGCCAAACCGGAGGAATAGCGCAACTGCCCCAGATCCAGCCGCTCGTTCGGACCGTAAACCATGCCGCCGTCGACGAACAGGCTCAGGCGCATGGACTTGTTGTCGCGGGACGAACCGGGCAACGGGAACAGCAGCTCCATGTTGGCCAGCACGCGACGGTTGCCGCCGATGGGATCGTTCGGCGGAAGGCTGTCCCGGGGACCCAATGAACGCGAACTGTAACCGCGGACCGTGCCGCTGCCGCCGGCGAAGAAGTTCTTGTAGAACGGCAGCGTTTCCGTTTTTCCATAACTGTTGCCGTAGCCCAGTTCCGTCTTGACCTTGAAGGTGTAGGTTTCGCTGAGCGACCAGTATCGGCCGGCCAGGTAATTGAGCTTGTAATATTGAATGTCGGTTCCCGGAACCGACAGCTCGGCGGAAAAACTCTGCAAGCTGCCCGAGGTCGGCAGCAGCAGGCTGTCGAGCGTATCGTGCGACCAACCGAGCGTGGTTTTGAGCACCGTGTTCGAGGGACCGTGCTTGGCGACGAAATCCTGCGCGATCTGGGCGCTGCTGGTGTTGGTATGCAGGTCGATCTTCTCCACGTCCGCGCCGATATCGATCCTGTTCTCCTCGCTCAGGGGGATGCCGAAAAACACGCCGACACCCTGGCTGTCAACACTGTACGAGGCGATGTTCGCCGCGGCGGCGTTGATCGTGCTGGAATAAACGTTGAAACCGCGGCTGACGCCGTCCTGGGTATAGTAAGGATTGACGTAGCGGACGTTGAAATTGGTCGTGGACCGCGAATTATCGAAGCTGAACGTCAGCTCCTTGCCGGTGCCGAACAGGTTGCTTTGCGTGACGCTGGCGTTCAACAGCAGGCCGTTCGTGTCCGAATAGCCGACGCCCAGCATCAGATTGCCCGTCGGCCGTTCCTTCACGTTGACGTTGACGTCCACCTGATCGGCCACGCCCGGCACCGCCGGCGTCTCCACGTTGACGTCGTCGAAGAAGCCGAGGCGCTGCAAGCGCACGCGCGAACGCTGGATTTTCGCCGCGTTGTACCACCCGCCTTCCTGTTGCCGCATTTCGCGCCGCAACACCTCGTCGCGCGTCGCCACGTTGCCGGAAAAATTGATCCGCCGCACGTAGACGCGCCGGCCCGGATCGACGAAGAAGGTGAAAGACACCCGCGATTTCTCCTTGTCCACGTCGGGGATGGCGTTGACGTTGGCAAAGGCATAACCGTCGTTGGCCAGGCGATCGGAAATCTTCTTCGTGGTCTCGGTGACTTCCTTGCGCGAAAAGACGCCGCCGGCCTTGACGCTCACCAGATCGTTCAACTCCTTTTCGGGAACCACGAACGTGCCGGCCAGTTTGAAGCCGGTGACGGTGTATTTGTTGCCTTCGGCGAAGTTGACCGTGATGTATATCTTTTCCTTGTCCGGCGTGATCGAAACCTGGGTGGAGTCGATGTTGAATTCGAGAAATCCCTGGTCCTGATAGAAGTTGCGCAGACGTTCCAGGTCGCCGGCCAGCGTCTGCTTGGAGTATTTGTCGCGGCTGGAGAAAGGCGCATACCACGGCTTGGGGCCGAGCGTGAAAAGCTTGAGCAGGACCTTGTCGGGGAAAAGCCGGTTGCCGACGAGGTTGATTTCGCGTATCCGCGCCACCTTGCCCTCGGCCACCTCGATATTGATGTCCACGCGGTTGCGTTCCAGCGGCGTCACCGTCGGGCGGATGGTGACGGCGTAATAACCTCTGGCGAAATATTGCTGTCGCAGTTCCTGCTCGACCCGATCCAGCAGCGATTTGTTGAACACCCGGCCTTCGGCCAGGCCGATTTCCTTCAGGCCCTTCTTGAGGTCCGCCTCGGACATTTCCTTGGTGCCGGCGATCTTGATTCCGGCGATGGACGGACGCTCGACGACATTGACGACCAGCACGTTCTTGTCGCGCTCCAGGCGCACGTCGCGGAAAAAGCCGGTCTTGAACAGCGCGCGAACCGCCTCCTGGGATTTCTGTTCGGTCAGCGTGTCGCCGACCTTGATCGGCAGGTAATTGAACACGGTGCCGGCGGCGATCCGCTGCAACCCGTCCACGCGGATATCCTTGACGACGAAGGATTCCATGGCCATGGCGACGGGCGCATGCAATACGCACAGAAACAGTGCCGCGAGAAGTTTATTCATTCGATGCGATGTTTCAGGTTGTCGCGCGGCGATCCAATCATTGGAAAATTCGGGTCAGGTCGTTATAAAAGGCCAGCAGCATGAGGCCGCCGAGCACGGCCACCCCGATCTGCTGGCCCAGCATCATGGTCCGCTCGGAGAGCGGGCTGCCCTTGACCGATTCGATAATGTAATACATCAGGTGCCCGCCATCGAGCACCGGAATGGGCAGGAGATTCAGCACGCCCAGGCTGATGCTGATCACGGCCAGGAACAGCACGAACTGCTCCACGCCGACCTTGGCCGAGTAACCGGCGTACTGGGCGATCGTGATCGGACCGCTGATGTTGCGCGTCGATATCTCGAGCTTCAGCATCCGGTACAGCATCTCCAGCGTGAGCACGGACATCGACCAGGTGTTGCGGACGCCCTCCGACAACGCCTCCGCCGCGCCGAACCGCACCTTGACGCGCATGTCGTCGGGGATGTCCGTGAACCGGGGGCGGATATTGATGCGCCCTATCGTCTCCTCGCCCTGTTTCACGGGGTCCGGCGTGACCGTGAACCGGTGACGCGTCCCCTCCCGCTCGACGACGACCTGCATCGCCTTTCCCGGACTGTGGCTGATGAGACCCACCAGGCGCTCCCAGGTCGACACCGACTCGCCGTTCACCTCGACCAGGCGGTCGCCGACTTTCATTCCGGCCCGCTCCGCCGGACCCGGCTCGATGACGCCGATCTCCGGCAGCGGCTCGGGGATGAAACCGATCAGGCCGATGCCGCGCTCGAGCAGCGAGGCGTTGACCTCCTGCACCGGCAGGCCGGACAGATCCAGCGTCCGCGATTCGACTTTGCCCTGCGCGTCGCGCGCTTCCACGTTCACGCGCGCGCGGTCGAGCGCGCGCTGAAACAGATACAACCGGCGCTGGTCCCAGCTCTGCACTTCCTTGCCGTCGATGCTCAGGATCGTGTCGCCGGCGCGGAATCCCGCCCGCTCGGCGATCGAATGTTCCGTCACGCGACCGACGACCGGCCGGATCCCGTCGATGCCGATCATGTAGGCGCCCCAGTAAGCCAGGATCGCGAACAGGAAATTGAACAGCGGCCCGGCCGCCACCACCGCCATGCGTTTCCACGCCGGCTGGCGGTTGAACGCGCGAGGCAATTCCTGCGGCGGCACATCGCCCTCGGTTTCGTCCAGCATCTTCACGTAACCGCCGAGCGGAAACGCGCCGATGGCCAGTTCCATCCCGTCGCGACCCACACGCCGCGACCACAGCGGCTTGCCGAAGCCGACGGAAAACCGGAGCACCTTCACGCCCAGGCGGGTGGCGACCCAGAAGTGGCCGAATTCGTGCACCGTGATCAGGATGCCGAGCGCGACCACGAACGCGCCGGCGTAATAAAGCAGGTCGATCATGTCGTCCCCTGTCCCACGCGCGTCGCCCGGCCCGAGATGAAACGGCCCGCCGCTTCGCGCGCGTGCATGTCGTCCGAGAGCACCGTTTCCAGGCGCGCGTCCGGGTTCGCCGGCACGCGCGACAGCGCGTGCTCGATGACCCGCGGGATGTCGGTGAACCCGATGCGCCGGTCGAGGAACGCCTGCACCGCCACTTCATTGGCGGCGTTCAGTATCGCCGGCGCGGTGCCGCCGGCGCGCGCCGCCTCGTAGGCGAGCCGCAGGCAGGGAAAGCGCCCGAGGTCCGGCGACTCGAAGTCGAGACGCGCGATCTCGAACAGGTTCAGGCTCTTCACGCCGGACTCGACCCGCTCCGGCCAACCCAGCGCGTGCGCGATCGGCGTGCGCATGTCCGGATTGCCGAGCTGCGCCAGCACCGAGCCGTCCACGTATTCGACCAGCGAATGAATCACGCTTTGCGGATGGATCACGATCTCGACCTGGTCCGGCGTCATGCCGAACAGCCAGCACGCCTCGATCAGCTCCAGTCCCTTGTTCATCAGCGTGGCCGAATCCACGGAGATTTTCCGTCCCATGACCCAGTTCGGATGCGCGCAGGCCTGTTCCGGCGTGACGGAAACCAGCGCCTCGGCCGTCGCGGTGCGGAACGGTCCGCCCGAACAGGTGAGAAAAATCCGTCGCACGCCCGCCGGCGTGACGCCGGCGCTGTAGCCCGCCGGCAGGCACTGAAAGATGGCGTTGTGCTCGCTGTCCACCGGCAGCAACTCCGCGCCGCTGGCTCGCGCCTCGTCCATGAACAGGCGTCCGGACATCACCAGCGGTTCCTTGTTCGCCAGCAGCACCCGCTTGCCGGTCCGCACCGCGGAAAGCGTCGGCAGCAGTCCGGCGGCGCCGACGATCGCCGCGACCACGATGTCGGCGTGCGGATGCGTGGCGACGCTGTTCAGTCCGTCCGGTCCCGACAGAACTTCCACGGGCAGGCCGGCGTTCCGGATTTTTTCCCTGAGCCGGACCGCCGCGTTCGCGTCCAGCATGGCCGCCTTCCGCGGCAGAAACCGCCGGCATTGTTCGAAAAGCCGTTCGACCTGTGTGTTCGCCGTCAGCGCGAGTATCCGGTAGCGGCCGGGATGACGCGTGAGGACGTCGAGGGTGTTGACGCCGATCGAACCGGTCGACCCGAGGATCGTCACGCCGCGCACGCCGCGATCGAGGCGCTCTTCAGGAGGATTTTTTTCCGTGCCGATCATGCGTCAAACTTCATCAGTGCGATCACGCCAAGGAGAAACACCGGCGCCGCCGCGGTCAGCGCATCGATGCGATCGAGAACGCCGCCGTGGCCCGGAAACAGATGGCCGCTGTCCTTGACGCCGGCAATGCGCTTGAGCTTGCTTTCGGTGAGATCGCCCACCACCGAAAACAGCGACGTGACGACAGCCAGTCCGATCCATCGCGCCAGCATTCCCGGTTCGAATTTCCAGACCATTGTCCCACAAAGCCAGGCCAGCAGCACGGCGCCGGCCACGCCGCCGACGACGCCCTCCACGGTCTTGCCGGGGCTCACGCGCGGCGCGAGCCTGGTGCGGCCGAAGAACGAGCCGGCGGCATAAGCGGCGGTATCGGCCACCCACACGAGCACCAGCAGAAACAGCAGCAAGGCACGCGGATGCCCGCTGTCGATCCCCAGCAGGTAAATGGCGGCGACCCAGGGAGGAATCAGGACCAGCAATCCGCCGACCATCCTCCCCGGCGCGGTCGCAAACATTCCCTTGTGGACGTCGCGGCGGCCGATGAGTTCCGCCAGCGCCCACAGCCACCACAATCCGGCCGAGACGAGAAACGACGCGATCGGGGAAGGCAGCTGCAAAACGCTGTACAGACCGGCGGCGCCGAGAATCAGAAGCAACAGGACATAGGCGGCGCGGGATAAAAAGGCCCGCATGCCGGACAGCGTCGCCCATTCCCATGCGGCGGCGGCAATGAACAATCCGAACAGGACCGCGATCCAGCCGGGCGGAAAATAGAACAGCGCCGCGACCAGCGGCGGAATGACGATGAATGCGGTGAGAATCCGCCGTTTAAGCATGGCGCGCGGTTTCGATCTGCTCGCCCGTCAGACCGAAACGACGCTGGCGACCGGCATACGAAACAAGCGCCTGTTCGAATTGCGCGCGATCGAAATCCGGCCACAGGACCGGGGTGAAATACATCTCGGTGTAGGCCAGCTGCCACAGCAGGAAATTGCTGATGCGCTGTTCGCCGCCGGTGCGGATGAACAGGTCCGGCTCGGGAACACCGGTCAGGCTGAGATAAGGCTCGAGACTTTTTTCCGTGATCGCATTCGGGTCGATCTCGCCGCTGACGGCGCGGCGCGCGAGTTCGGCGCAGGCCCGGGCGATGTCCCAGCGTCCGCCGTAATTGGCGGCGACGGTCAGCGTCAGTGCGGTGTTCTTTTGCGTCAGGAGTTCGGCTTGCCGGATGCGCGTGGTGATTTTCTCGCCGAAACGTTCGGTGTCGCCGATGACGCGAAATTGCACGTTGTTCTTGTGCAGCTTCCGGATTTCGTTGTCGAGCGCGGCCAGGAAAAGCTCCTTGAGCAACTGCACTTCCTGCGCCGGACGGCGCCAGTTCTCGCTGCTGAAGGCGAACAGCGTCAGGTACTTCACGCCCTTCTCGACGCAGGCGGACACCATGTCGCGCACGCGCTCGACGCCCTTGCGGTGACCGGCGACGCGCGGCAGCCCGCGCGCCTTGGCCCAGCGGCCGTTGCCGTCCATGATGACGGCCACGTGCACCGGCACGGCGGATTGCGCCGCCAGGACCGCCGCCGTATCTGAATTGCCAGTTTTATCCATAATTAAAAATACTATGCTTTGCCGCAAAGGCGCAAAGAGCGCAAAGATTTCTTTGGTTTTAATCTCATGAGCCTTTCTTTGCGTCCTTCGCGTCTTTGCGGCAGATGATCATATATAAATTAGAACTACACCTGCATGACTTCCTTTTCCTTGGCGGCGACGAGCTTGTCCACCTCGGTGATAAAACGGTCGGTGAATTTCTGCACCGCTTCCTCGCCACGCTTGTCGTCGTCTTCCGTAATCAGCTTCTTTTTCAGCGCGTCCTTCAGATGCTGGTTGGCGTCGCGGCGCACGTTGCGTATCGCCACCTTGGCGTTCTCGCCCTCGGCGCGCACGTGCTTGGTCAGTTCCTTGCGCCGTTCCTCGGTGAGCGAAGGCAGCGGCACGCGGATCACGCCGCCGGCCGACATCGGATTGAGCCCCAGATCGGACTCGCGGATCGCCTTTTCGATGGCCGCCGCCTGGCTCTTGTCGAAGGGCGTCACGGTCAGGGTGCGGGCGTCCGAGGCTGAAATGTTGGCCACTTGATTGAGCGGCGCCTTGTTGCCGTAATAATCGATGCGCACGGCATCGAGCAGCCCTGGATGGGCGCGGCCGGTGCGGATCTTGCCCAGGTCGTTCTTGAGCGTCTCCACCGACTTCGCCATCCGCATTTCCGCGTCCTTCTTGATCTTGTCCACCGACTCCGCCATGGCTAGTCTCCTTTCACGAGTGTGCCGATATTTTCGCCCTGGCAGACCCGCAGCAGGTTCCCGGGCTGGTGAATGCTGAACACGCGCACCGGCAGGTTCTGGTCGCGACACAGCGCGATGGAAGCGGCGTCCATCACGCCCAGGCGCTTCTCCAGCACCTCGCCGTAGCTGATCGTCCCGTAACGCCTGGCGTCGGGGTGTTTGGCCGGATCGCGGTCGTAAACGCCGTCGACCTTGGTCGCCTTGAGCACCACGTCGGCGCCGATCTCGGCGCCGCGCAGCGTGGCGGCGGTGTCGGTGGTGAAAAACGGATTGCCGGTGCCGGCCGCGAAAATCATCACGCGCCCCTGTTCGAGGTGCCGGATCGCGCGCCGGCGCACGTAGGGTTCCACCACCTGGTCGATGCGCAGCGCCGATTGCACGCGCACCGGCACGCCCTGCTTCTCGAGGGCGTCCTGCAGCGCGAGCGAGTTCATGACGGTGGCGAGCATGCCCATGTAGTCGGCCGAGGCCCGGTCCATGCCCTGGGCGGAAGGCGCGATGCCGCGGAAGATGTTGCCGCCGCCGATCACCACCGCGAGTTGCACGCCGGCGGCGACGACGGACTTGATCTCGGCGGCGACCCGCGCCAGCACTTCGCGGTTGATGCCATAGGCATCGGACCCCATCAGCGCCTCGCCGGAAAGCTTGAGCAACACGCGGCGGTAGGCATGAACCCCGGACGCGGTCGTCAAGGCTCAGCCCCCTTTGACCGTCGCCATGACTTCGGCGGCGAAATCTTCCGTTCGCTTCTCCATCCCTTCGCCGACTTCGTAGCGGACGAAACGGACGGCGTTCGCGCCTTTCGACTTGAGCAGTTTTTCGACGGTCGTGTCCGGGTCTTTCACGAACGGCTGGCCCAGCAGGGTGATCTCGTTGAGGTATTTGTTCACGCGCCCCATCACCATTTTCTCGATGATCTCGGGCGGCTTGCCGCTCGCCTTCGCCTGTTCGGCGAAAATTTCCTTTTCCTTGGCGATCGCCGCGGCCGGCACCTGCTCCTTGGACACGCACTCCGGCCGGCTCGCCGCGACGTGCATGGCGATGTCCCTGGCGAGACTTTCGTCGCCGCCTTCCAGTTCCACGAGCACGCCGATCTTGCGCCCGTGGATATAGCTGCCGAAATGGCCCTGGGTCGCGGCCAGGCGCTCGAAGCGGCGGATGTTGATGTTCTCGCCGAGCTTCATCACCAGGCCCTCGCGCGACTGGCCGACGGTCTGCGCGGCGCCGTCCGCGTACGGAAGCCGGTACAGCGCCTCGACGTTCGCGGGCTGCCCGCCGGCCACGCGCGCGGCGGAGGCGGCGGCGAACGCCGCGAAATCGTCGCCCTTGGCCACGAAGTCGGTTTCGCAGTTGACCTCGACCATGGCCGCGGTCTTGCGATCCGGGCTCATGTGAATGCCGATCACGCCCTCGGCCGCGATGCGTCCGGATTTCTTTTCCACCTTGGCGCCGGCGCGCTTGCGCAGCAAATCGGCGGCGGCTTCCATGTTGCCGCTGGTTTCGGTCAGCGCCGCCTTGCACTCCATCATGCCGAGGCCGGTGCGCTCGCGCAGTTCTTTCACCTGTTGTGCGGAAATGCTCATCTCGATAATCCCCATTCAGCTTCGGCGCCGGTTTCAGCGTCGCCATAAAACCAAGGGGGCGACGCCCCCTTGATGTTCTCGTTTCTACTCGTCGCTACCGGGCAGCGTCTCTTGCTTCCCGCGTCCGCCGCTCTTCGGCTTGGCGCGGACCGCGCGCTTGGGTTTGCCGGCCGGATTCACGGCGTCCTCGATCACGACCGGGGCCACGGGATCGGCGGCCGCTTCGTCGTGCCCCGCCATCGGCTTCTTCTTGGCGGTCACTCTGATCTTCGCGGGTTCTTCCTTGACCTCGATGAACTCGTCATCGCCCGAGACGATGTTCGCCTGACGTTGTTCCTGGCCGGCGAGAACGGCTTCCGCCGCCGCCTGCGCATAGAGCTGGATCGCGCGGATCGCGTCGTCGTTTCCCGGAATGACGTAGTCCACGCCGTCGGGCTTGCAGTTGGAATCCACCACGCCGACGACCGGAATGTTCAGCTTGTTGGCCTCGGACACGGCGATGTACTCGTGACCGACGTCGATGACGAACACCGCGTCCGGCAGGCTCGACATCTCCTTGATGCCGCCGAGGCTCTTCTCGAGCTTGGCGCGCTCGCGGTCGAGCGTGAGCAGTTCCTTCTTGGAAAGTTTCTGGCTGCTGGTTTCGTCCGCGAGCACCGATTCGAGCATCTTCAGCCGCTCGATCGATTTCTTCACGGTGCGGTAATTGGTCAGCATCCCGCCGAGCCAGCGATGATTGACGTACGGGCTGCCGCAGCGCGCCGCTTCCTGGCTGACGGTGTCCATCGCCTGGCGCTTGGTGCCGACGAACAGAATCGTGCCGCCGTTGGCCGCGAGCCGGGTCAGGTACGCCATCGCCTCGTTGAACAGCGGCAGGGTCCGTTCCAGGTTGATGATGTGAATCCGGTTGCGCTCGCCGAAAATATAGGGGCGCATCTTGGGGTGCCAGAACCGCGTCTGGTGGCCGAAATGCACGCCGGCCTCCAGCATCTGGCGCATGGTGACGTTGCTCATGATATCTCCTTCGGGTTTTTCCGCCGCGGACCCCATGCCTCAATCCAGCCACTTACCTGAGGTAAGGACCGGACACCCGGATGCATGTGACGGTGCCGCGTGTGGGTTTAGGTTGAACTATGAACTGCGGGCGGCTTTATACCATAGCGCCGGGATTACGACAATGTTTTCATGGGTTTGGATAAAAAAACATGTATAAAAGGGCTTTTTAAAATGGCTCCATTCCCGGACAATACGATGGAAGCCACCAATCCACCCATGCCCGTCACCATCAAAACCCCCGCGGAAGTCGAAAAAATGCGCATTGCCGGCCGCCTGGCCGCCGAGGTGCTGCGCATGATCCGGCCGCACGTCCAGCCCGGCGTCACCACCGGCGAACTCGACCGGCTCTGCCACGATTACATCGTCAACGTCCAACAGGCGGTCCCCGCCCCGCTCAACTACAAGGGCTTCCCGCGCTCCATCTGCACCTCGGTGAATCATCAGGTGTGTCACGGCATCCCGGGCGACAAGAAACTCAAAAAGGGCGACATCGTCAACATCGACATCACCGTCATCAAGGACGGATATCACGGCGACACCAGCAAGATGTTCTTCGTCGGCGAGCCGTCGGTGCAGGCGAAGCGGCTGGTGCAGGTCACGCACGAGTGCATGCTCAAGGGCATCGAAATGGTCCGACCGGGCGTTCAGCTCGGCGACATCGGTCATGCGATCCAGAACCACGCCGAAGCGCACGGGTTTTCGGTGGTGCGCGAATACTGCGGTCACGGCATCGGCCGCGAATTCCACGAAGACCCGCAGGTATTGCATTACGGCCAGCCGGGAACCGGAATGGCGCTCGTGCCCGGCATGACGTTCACCATCGAACCCATGATCAACGCCGGCAAGAAGGAAGTGAAACTGCTGCCCGACAACTGGACGGTGGTGACGCGCGATCACTCGCTTTCCGCGCAATGGGAGCACACCGTGCTGGTGACGGACAAGGGCCACGAGGTTCTCACGCTCGCACCCGGCGACAGCCCATGATCTTGAGGAATCATTCACCGCCAAGACGCGAAGAACGCAAAGAAAAACATGAGATTTTTATTGAGAAAAACCTTTGCGCCCTTTGCGGTGAGAAATAATATCTTTGTGAATTATTCCGAGTTTCCTCTGATAAATCCGTGACGCCCTGAAAACGAACGTGGCCATCGCCAAGGACAGCTTGTTCCGCGCGAAAGAATTCGACCAATCCCTGGCCGAGGCCAAAAATCCATTGCCGTTGTTCCGCACCGCGCTGAAAACCGGACGCGAAACGCTGCGGCAAAAATTCCGCGACGACGGCGGCGCGGCCGCGCTGGTCACCGCCCATGCCTGGTTGATCGACCAGCTCGTGGTGCGCGCCTGGCGCCGGCATCTTCCCCTGCTGCCGGCCGGGATTCCGGTCGCGCTGGTGGCCGTGGGCGGCTACGGTCGCGGCGAGCTGCATCCAGCGTCCGACATCGACGTCATGATCCTTCTCGACAGGAACGATCCCGCCAAAACACGATCGTTCATCGAGTCGCTGGTGCGTTTTTTCTGGGACATGGGCCTCGAGGTCGGGCACAGCGTGCGCACGCCCGGGGACTGCGTGCGGGAATCGAAGCAGGATATCACGGTGGTCACGAACCTCATGGAGTCGCGGCTGCTCGACGGCGATGAAAAACTCTTCGAGAAAATGCGGCGCATGACGCATGCGTCGAAAATCTGGCCCAGCAAGAAATTCTTCGCCGCCAAGCACCGGGAACAGATCGCGCGTCACCGCCACTTCGACGACACCGCCTACAACCTGGAACCGAACGTCAAGGACGGCCCGGGCGGGTTGCGCGACATCCAGATGATCTCGTGGGTCACGCAACGGCAGTTCGACACCGCCTCGCTGCACGATCTGGTGGGACACGGTTTCCTGAGCGAGGAGGAATACCACACGCTCATCCGCGAACGGAATTTCCTGTGGCACGTGCGCGCCGGCCTGCATTATCTCGCCGGACGCCGCGAAGACCGGCTGCTGTTCGATCACCAGCGGGCGCTGGCCCGGGAATTCGGCTACCAGGACAAGCCGGGATTCCTCGCCGTCGAACAGTTCATGAAGCGCTACTACCGCACCGTCAAGGAACTGTCGCTGTTGAGCGAGATCCTGCTGCAACACTTCGACGAGGCGATTCTCGCGCGCGGACGCGCCAGAACCAAGCCGATCAACCGCCGCTTCCGGTCGCACCACGGATTCGTCGAGGTCACGCATCCGCGGGTTTTCGAACGCGCGCCGTTCGCGATGCTGGAGATTTTTCTCGTTCTCCAGCAGCATCCGGGGCTCAAGGGCGTGCGCGCCGGAACGATCCGTCTGATCCGCGCCAACCTGCACCGCATCGACAGCCGGTTCCGCAAGGACCTCGCCTGCCGCAGCCTGTTCATGGAGATCATGCGCCAGCCGAGCGGCATCACTCACGAACTGCGGCGCATGAACGCCTACGGCGTGCTCGGCGCCTACCTGCCGGCGTTCGGACACATCGTCGGGCAGATGCAGCACGACCTGTTCCACGTCTACACGGTCGACGCGCATTCACTCATGGTGTTGCGCAACCTGCGCCGCTTCGCCATCCCGGAATTCCGCGGCGAGTTTCCGCTCGCCAGCGAAATCATCCAGAAACTCGTCAAACCCGAGCGCCTGTATCTCGGCGGCCTGTTCCACGACATCGCCAAGGGACGTGGCGGCGATCACTCGGAACTGGGCGAGAAGGAAGCCGAGGCGTTCTGCCGGCTGCACAACCTGAGCGAGTACGACACCCGCTTCATCTGCTGGCTGGTGCGCCATCACCTGGCGATGTCGAGCACCGCCCAGCGCGAGGACATCTCCGACCCCGACGTGGTGCTGCGCTTCGCGCAACAGGTCGGCGACCAGGAGCATCTCGACAACCTGTATCTGCTGACCGTGGCCGACATGCGCGGCACCAGCCCCGCCGTGTGGAACGCCTGGAAGGGCCGGCTGTTGTCGCAACTCTACAGCGCCACGACGCGGCTGCTGCGCCGCGGCATCGCCCAGCCGGTCGATCTCAAGGAACACGTCGCCGATTTGCGCAGATCGGCGCTCGAAAAACTGGGCGCGTCCGGCCTGCCGGAAGCGCAGATCGAACG
Organism: Candidatus Muproteobacteria bacterium; assembly: GCA_027449605.1. Classification (GTDB taxonomy): domain Bacteria; phylum Pseudomonadota; class Gammaproteobacteria; order Acidiferrobacterales; family Sulfurifustaceae; genus Sulfuricaulis. Next base: position 61,320 of record DAIDLH010000062.1, read on the forward strand.
CTTCTGGCGGGATCTGGACGATGAATATTTCCTGCCCTACGACGCCGAAAGCCTCGCGTGGCACGCGCAGGCGATCGCCGGCGCGCGCGCCACCGATCTGCCGGTCGTGGCCACGCGCTGGACGCCCGAGCTCGGCGGCAGCGAATTCCTGATCTACACCCCGGACCGCGACGACCTGTTCGTGATCATGACCGCGGGTTTCGACCGCCTCAACCTGTCGATCATGGACGCGCGCATCCACACGCTGCGCAACGGCTTCGCGCTCGACACCTTCGTGGTGCTGGATCACGCCGGTCAGCCGGTCAGCGACCCGCGCGCGCTGGCGCAGTTGCAGAAGGCGATGCGCGATCAGCTGCTCGAACCGCAACCGGGACGCGACCCGCATTCGGCGAGCCTGCCGCGCCAGATGAAACATTTTCCGATCGAGACGCGCGTCCTGTTCAGTCCCTCGCCGAAAGGCCAGATCACCATTATGGAAGTCACGGCCCAGGATCGTCCGGGATTGCTGTACCAGGTGGCGCTGGCGCTGAAGCAGTGCCGCGTGAACCTGGTGGCGGCGAAAGTAGCCACCTACGGCGAGCGCGCCGAGGACATTTTTTTCATCAACAGCCGCGATCGCCGCCAACCGCTCGATCCCGAGCAGGCCAAATCCCTGGAATCGGAAATCGTCCGGCGGCTGGAACCCGCGCCAGCCAGGACCGCGACCCGTTCCGTCGAGTTTTAAACAATGTAGGCTGGGCTGAGCACAACGAAACCCACCATGTAGGTTGGATCACGCACCTTAGATTTTAAGGCTGCATGCTCAAAATTCGAAGCTTGTCGGCAGCCTGCTTATGTCCTTGTGCGGCTGCTTTCCGAAACCAGTTAGCTGCCTCAATATGATTTCGTGCGACACCTTGTCCACGTTCAAGTGATCATTACAAGAATCAGAGCCAGCGTTGCACGGGTCATAAAACTACGATGTCCAATGCTTTCATCGGCGCAATATGCAATTTCAAGAACCCTGACTTTCTGAGTCTGAATTTCCATTATCCGCCCTTAAGCTCTGGCGAAGGGTATCGTCTGTAAGGAGCTGAATATAAATTTGACAGCGGTCCGTGGTGTTATTTTTTCTATAAACCGCGTTAACAACATGCTACTTTCGTGCGACATGTTCTGAACATTACAACTGCACTTAACCACTACACCCTGCAACAGTTGTTTTTAGATGTCAAACGTACTAGGCAACTGATTTTCAGATCGAGTAAATACTATGAAATTCTGATTGCTGATCTCTTCCTTTGTCCAAATTTCTTCTTATCCGCCCAAATAGGCGTGCTGCACCTGTGGAGTGAGTTTCTTCGAGCAGATTTCTCACGCCGCCTTCCGACGCATCGTGAACTCGGCACGAATCTCGTCATACGGCACGAACAGCCCCTGCTCGCCTGATTCGATCAGGCCAAGTTCTACCAAGGGTTTCACGTCACGATGCACGCTCTTCACGTCGCGCTGGAGCGCCCGCGCAAGAGCTCGGAGGGAGAGCGGCCCTTGCGTCTGCAACACCCGCAGGAGCTCGAAACGTACCGGGGTGAGAGTGCGGGCCATGTCCGAGAGCCGCTCGAAGGTTACGAACTCGCCCTGGTATCGACGACCCTTCCACGCACGGCGGAAGGATTCCAGCCCCGCTTCGAGGCTTTCCACTTTCACTGTCACGACTCGTTTCATGTCTTGCCCTCCTCGCGCATCACGTCCGCCCTGAAGTCGGTCAACAGCTGATCGAGCGAGACGAACTTGTAACGTTCCTCCCGGCCTCGCCGGTGACGGTGGTCGCCTTTACCGCGTTCGTTGTCGTATCCAACGACCCGTCTCCCCGCTCGCACATAGGCGAGCCGATACTTGTAGCCATGGGGACGATCGGGTTCCGGGCGCGGCAATTTCCATATCACCTCTTCCACGATCGCGCCGCTCGCCAGGCGTTTTTTATTGCGATAGATGAGCCGCGCCTGCATGTTGGCATTATTGCCAACAATCTACCCGGTGTCAAATCGACGATCATTGCCCGCTGTCATGGGGCCACGGCGGCGCAACTCACCCGCCCAGGTAGGCGTGCTGCACCTTCGGATCCTTGAGCAGCGCCGCGGCGGCATCGGTGAGAATGATCTTGCCGCTCTCCATCACGTAGCCGCGGTGGCTGACTTGCAGCGCCAGCTTCGCGTTCTGCTCCACCAGCAGCAGCGTCACGCCGTCTTCCGCGATGCGCCGGATGACCTCGAAGATTTTCTGCACCAGCATCGGCGCCAGCCCCATGCTCGGCTCGTCGAGCAGCAGCAGCCGCGGACGGCTCATGAGGGCGCGCGCGATCGCCAGCATCTGCTGTTCGCCGCCCGAGAGTGTTCCGGCCTGTTGCGAACGCCGCTCCGACAGGCGCGGGAACAGATCGTAAAGCCGATCTCGGTCGGCGCGAACACCGGCGCCGTCGCGACGCGCATAGGCGCCGATCCTGATGTTCTCTTCGACGGTCAGGCGCCCGAAAATGCCGCGCCCTTCCGGCACCAGCGAAATCCCGCGGCGCACCAGTTCGTACGACGGCTTGCCGGCGATGGATTCGCCTTCATAAAGAATCTCTCCGCCGCCGGGGGCGAGCATGCCGCACAGCGACTTGAGCGTCGTGGTCTTGCCGGCGCCGTTGGCGCCGATCAGGCACACGAGCTCGCCGCGGCGCACGCTCAGGTCCACGCCCTTGACCGCGCGGATGCCGCCATAGGCCACTTCCAGGCCGCGCGTCTGCAGAATGTTCGTGCCGTTCATGCCGATGCTCCGGTTCCGCCCAGGTAGGCCTCGATCACGCGCGGGTCGCGCTGCACCTCGGCCGGCGCGCCTTCGGCGATCTTCCGGCCGTAATCGAGTACCGCGACCCGGTCGCACAGGCCCATCACCAGCTTGACGTCATGCTCGATGAGCAGCAGCGTCACGCCGCCGTCGCGGATTTTTTGCAGCAGGGTCTGGAGCCGGGCGCGCTCGCTGGGATTCATCCCCGCCGCCGGCTCGTCGAGCGCCAGCAGCGCCGGATCGGTGGCCAGGGCGCGCGCGATCTCGACGCGGCGCTGGTCGCCGTAGGGAAGATTCTTGGCCAGCCGGTGCGCATGCGGTCCGATGCCGACGTATTCGAGCAGCTCCTGCGCCCGGGCGGCGATCGCGGCCTCTTCCGTGCGCGTCGCGGCGTCGCGAAACACCGCGCCGGCGATGCCGGCCCGCGTGCGCACGTGCCGCCCGACCATGACGTTCTCGATCGCGGTCATGTTGGCGAACAGGCGGATGTTCTGGAACGTGCGCGCCAGCCCGTGCATCGCCGCCTGGTTCGGCTTGAAGCCCGCGACCGGCCGGCCGTTCAGATCGATGCCGCCGGCGTCGGGACGGTAGATGCCGGTGAGCACGTTGAACAGGGTCGTCTTGCCCGCGCCGTTCGGGCCGATGAGTCCGTAAATCTCGCCGGCATGAATGTGCAGCGACACGTCCTGCAACGCCGCCAGGCCGCCGAAATGCTTGCTGACCCGGTCGAGCCGCAGCAGCGCGTCGGGTCGTTCGCGGATGTTTTTCTCAGCGCTGCGTGTCATAAAGCGAGGCCTGTTCCTGCGCCAGCACCGAGGCGTCGGAACCGAATTCACGCTGGCGGCGCACCGACGGCAGCAGTCCCGCCGGGCGGAAGATCATGATGAGAATGAGCGCCAGCCCGAAGATCAGCATGCGCAAGTCGGACGGGTCGACGAGTATGCGCCCGAACAGGGCATTCTGCAGTTCGCCCAGATAGCGCAGCGCTTCCGGAAAAATCGTGAGCAGCACCGCGCCGAGAATGACGCCGGGAATGTTGCCCATGCCGCCGAGCACGATCATGCACAGCACGATGATCGATTCGAACAGATTGAAGCTCTCCGGGCTGATGAAACCCTGGAAACCGGCGAACAGTCCGCCGCTGATGCCGGCGAACGAGGCGCCCGTGGCGAACGCCAGCAGCTTGATGTTGCGCGTGTTGATGCCCATGGCCTCGGCGGCCACTTCGTCCTCGCGGATCGCGACCCACGCCCGGCCGATGCGCGAATTCTGCAAACGCAGCGACACGAAGATCACCAGCAGCGCGAGCGCGAGGAACAGATAGTAATAGGTATAAATGCCCGGGAAGTCCACGCCGAAAAGACTGTGCGTCCGGCTGAAGGAGAAATCGCCGATGGACACGGGGTCGATCAGGTTCACGCCCTGCGGGCCGTTGGTGATGTTGACCGGCGCATTGAGATTGTTCAGAAAGATGCGGATGATTTCGCCGAAACCGAGCGTGACGATGGCCAGATAATCGCCGCGCAGGCGCAGCGTCGGCGCGCCGAGCAATATCCCGAAAATCCCCGCCAGCCCCGCGCCCAGCGGCAGCAGCGCCCAGAAAGGCAGATGCAGGTTGAAATGCGGCGAGGCCAGCAGCGCATACATATAAGCGCCGACGGCGTAGAACGCGATGTAGCCGAGATCGAGCAGGCCGGCGTAACCGACCACGATGTTGAGCCCGAGCGCCAGCATCACGTACAGCAGCGTGAAGTCGAGAATGCGCACCCAGCCGCGCCCGAGCGCGGCGCCGGTCAGGAACGGCAGCGCCGCCAGCAGCACGGCCAGGGCGATATACGCCAGCCAGGCCGCGCGGCGATTCTGCTTCCATTTTTGCCAACGTGTGCTCATGAAGAGGTTTTGATTTATATGATCATCTGCCGCGAAGACGCGAAGGACGCAAAGAAAGACTCATGAGAATAAACCCGAGAAATCTTTGCGTTCTTTGCGCCTCTGCGGCAAAAACTCATAAACCAAGTTCCTTCGAAATTCTCAGGCGCGCTCGACCACGCGTTCGCCGAGCAGGCCGGACGGCCGCGCGATCAGCACCAGGATCAACACGAAGAAGGCGAACACGTCCTGATAATGACTGCCGAGAAATCCGCCGGTCAGCGCGCCGATGTAACCCGCGCCCAGACTCTCGATCACGCCCAGCAGCAGGCCGCCGAGCATGGCGCCGGCGATGTTGCCGATGCCGCCCAGCACCGCCGCGGTGAACGCCTTGAGTCCGAGCATGAAGCCCATGTAGTAATGCGCCAGCCCGTAATAGGCGCTGACCATGACGCCGGCGACCGCGGCCAGCGCCGCGCCGATCACGAACGTCACCGAGATGATGGTGTGGGTGTTGATGCCCATGAGGCCGGCGATGTCCTGCGCCTGCGCGGTGGCGCGCATCGCGCGCCCGAGGCGCGTGTGTTTCACCAGCACCAGCAGCCCCGCCATCAGCAGGCACGACAGGACCATGATGAATATCTGCAAATTGGTGATGATGGCGCCGCCCAGTTCGTAGCGCACCAGCGGCAGCAGCGGCGGAAAGGTGACGTACTGCTTGCCCCAGATCAGCATCGCCAGGTTTTGCAGCACGATGGACACGCCGATGGCGGTGATCAGCGCCGCGAGCCGCGGCGCGCGTCGCAGCGGCCGGTAGGCGATGCGCTCGATCAGGAATCCCATCGCCATGCACACGGCGATGGCGGCGAGCAGCCCGAGCAATACGATCACGCCGCCGTCCAGTCCGGTTCCGTTTCCGGCCAGCGCGCCGATGACGGCGAGGCAGATCATGGCGCCGAACATGGTCACTTCGCCGTGCGCGAAATTGATCAGCTCGAGAATGCCGTACACCATGGTGTAGCCCAGGGCCACCAGGGCATAGATGCTTCCCAGAACCAAACCGTTGATCAGTTGCTGGGTGAGAATGTCCACGGGAAAACAATAAATGCGGAATGGCGAATGCGGAGTGCGGAATTAATGCAACACCGCACCGCTTTTTTCAATTCCGCATTCCGAACTCCGCGTTCCGCATTTGAATTATTTGCACCGGAATAATCTCGAATTCACATAGCCGGTGGCGCCTCACCCCGCACTGTTTCCAATACCTCCCATTTGCCGTTCCTGACCCGGTACAGGGTGATCGCCCCGCCGCGGATGTCGCCCTTTTCGTCGAAGCCGATCTGGCCGGTCACGCCGGTGAACTGCACGCGCGGAAGCTGCGCCAGATATTGTTTCGGGTCGACGGAGTCGGCAAGCTTCATGGCTTCGACCATGGCGCGCGCCGCGTCGTAGGCGTAGGGAGCGTAATTCTGGATCGCGCCGTACTTGGCGGTGAACTTCTCGCGGAACTCCTTGCCGCCCGGCATGATGTCGATGGGCAGGCCGGGCGAGGAACCGGTCACGCCCTCGGCGTCGGCGCCGGCGAGCTTCAGGAACTCGGTGGTCTGCACGCCGTCGCCGCCGAGGAATTTCGCCTTGAGACCGAGCGAATGCAGTTGCCGCACCATCGGCGCGCCCTGCGCGTCCATGCCGCCATAGAACACGACGTCTGGATTCTTCGCCTTGATCGAGGTGAGGATGGCGAGGAAGTCGGTGGAGCGGTCGGTGGTGAACTCGCGCGCCACGATCTCGCCGCCTGCGGCTTTCGCCGCCTTCTCCACTTCGTCCGCCAGCCCCTGGCCGTAGGCGGTGCGGTCGTCGATGATGGCGATGCGTTTTGCGCCCAGCTTCATGACCGCGTACTCGCCCAGCACCTTGCCCTGCTGCAGGTCGTTGGTCATCACGCGATACGCGGTCTTGAATCCCTGCGCGGTGTAGGCGATGGCGGTGGCCGAGGGCGATATCTGCGGGATGCCGGCGTCGGCATAGATCTTCGAGGCCGGAATGCTGGTGCCGGAATTGAGATGGCCGAGGACGCCGGCCACGTGCTGGTCCACCATTTTCTGCGCCACCACCGTGGCGGTGCGCGGATCAGCCTGGTCATCTTCGGCCAGGAGCTCGAACTTAAATTTTTTGCCGCCGAGCGTCACGCCCGCGGCGTTGATTTCGTCGATCGCCAGGCGCGCGCCGTTGGCGTTGTCCTTGCCGAGATGCGCCTGCGGGCCGGTGAGCGGCGACACCGATCCGATGCGCACGATCGTCTCGCCGCCGGCGCCGGTCGCGGCGTCCGGTTTCTTTTCACAGGCCGTCAGTCCCAGCGCCAAAACCACGATCCACAGCATCCACTTCATCCGCCGCTCGTTCACGCCGTTTCTCCTTGAAGATTTCTGGTCGCTCGCATCGCGTGAATTCTAACGCAAAACCCTGCGGGCGCAATGAAAAGCGCGTGGGGAAAATTCTGAACAGGCATCGTTCACCCTGAGCCTGTCGAAGGGTGAACGGTACAAGACGCATGCTCGATACAGTCCTCCGTTCATGGTTCGACGGGCTCACCACGAACGGAGGACCTGTTCATTCCCTGGTTTAACTGTCGCTCTGTCGGTACGGGATGCGCAGTCGAAGACCGACCGGCGGGTCGCCTCTTCCCAGGTCGTTGATGAAACGCAGCGCCTCGACGTGGATGTTGTACTGGCGGGCGATCGTGGCGAGCGTTTCCCCCTTGCGCACGACATGCGTCTGCCCCGGTTCCCGGGTCAGCTCCGCCTGTACCGGCGCCGGCGGCGCCGCCGGAGCACGCGCGAGATGTTGTTTGATGCCGCGAAAAATTCCCATGGCCAGTTGCCGCTGGTAAGCCGGCGTGCGCAGTTTTTTCTCTTCCGCGGGATTGGAGATGAACGCCGTCTCCACCAGCACCGAGGGAATGTCGGGCGACTTGAGCACGGCGAATCCGGCCTGCGCCACGCGGCGCAGGTGCACCGGGCCGACGCGCCGAAGCTCCGCCAGCACGTCCTCGCCGAGACTCAGGCTGTCCTGCATGGTCTTGTTGTGCGACAGGTCGAGCAGCACGTGCGCCAGCATGTCGTCCTTGTCGCTCAGGCTCACGCCGCCGATCAGGTCGGAGGCGTTTTCCTTGTCGGCGAGCAGCCGCGCCATGGCGCTGCTCGCGCCTTTTTCCGACAGCGCATAAACCGACGAGCCGTAGGCGCTGCGGCCGGGCACGGCGTCGGCGTGAACCGAGACGAACACGTCGGCGCGCTGGCGCCGCGCTTTTTCGAAACGCTGTCGCAGGCCGACGTAGTAATCTCCGTCACGGATCAGCACCGGGCGCATGCCCGGCTCCTGCGCCACCAGTTTCGCCAGTTCGCGCGCGATGGCGAGCGTCACGTCCTTCTCGTGCGTGCGGTAACGCCGTCCCGACGCGCCCGGGTCTTCGCCGCCGTGACCGGCGTCGATCGCCACCACCCGCTCGCGCGGCGCCGGTTTGGGCGCGACGCGTTCTGGTGTTGCCGGGAGTTTGGCTTCCTGCTTTGACTCGGCGGCTTCCTGTTCGACCGCCTTCGCGTCGAACAGATCGATCACCAGCCGGTGCCCGTAAGGCCCGGCCGGCTTGAGCAGGAAACTGCGCGGGCGCGCCTCGGCCTTGAGATCGAGCACGACGCGCAGCGGACCCGATTCCGGTTGTCCGACGCGCACTTCGCCCACCAGCGGTCCGCCGGCGTCCACATCCTTCAGCGGCTCGGAGAGACGCGCGTTGTCGATGTCCACCACGAGGCGATCGGGATTTTGCAGCGTGAACAGGCGGTGCTCGACCGGGCCGCTGACGTCGAACACGAGCCGGGTGTGATCGGGCGCGCGCCACACGCGCAACTGCTGGACGATGACGGGATCGGCGGATGCCGCGACGGCGAACAGCAGCAAAACGGGGAGCAGCAGGCACGACAACGGTTTCATGCCAGCGCCTCCAGCGAAGTTTTTCCCTGGGGTGTCAGGGTCGTGATCCTTACCATGCGTCCTGTCCCGGTGGGTGTAATCATAATATCCAGGTCCGGAGCCGGCAAAACGCCCTCCGCGCGCTCGGCCCACTCCACCACACAAACCCCTTTCCCGTGAAGGTAGTCCCGCACGCCGAGAAATTCCAGCTCTTCCGGCTCTTTCAGGCGATAGAGATCGAAGTGATAAAAGCTGAGGTCTTTGAACTCGTACGGCTCCACCAGGGTGAAGGTCGGGCTCTTCACCGCGCCCGCGTGACCGAAAGCGCGCAACATGCCGCGCACCAGCGTGGTCTTGCCGGCGCCGAGCGGGCCATGAACGTAGACCAGGCGGGCTTTTCCGAGCTGCGACGCGAGCCTGGCGCCGAGCGCCTCCATCTCCGCGACCGTCGCCACCGGCTGTTCAAACGCCATGTCCCACCAGGCGATTGATCCGGGCGCGGATGAACGGCAGCAGATCCGAGGCGAACAGGCCGATTTCGCCCGCCGCGGCGGCGTCATCGCCCGCGGCGGCATGCGCCCACACGCCGAGCCGCGCGGCATCGGGCGAAATCAGGCCTTGCGCCCGCAGGCCGGCGATGACGCCGGTCAGCACGTCGCCCATGCCGCCGCTCGCCATGCCGGGGTTGCCGCGGTCACAGACCGAGACGGCGTCATCGGCTAATGTAGCCCTGCTCGCTTCGCTCGCTCGTCTTACCATATCTAATGAAGCCCTGCTCGCTTCGCTCGCTCGTCTTACCATATTAAGAGACGCGATCAGCGTGCCCGCCCCTTTCAGCACGCATACCCCACCGAAGCTCCCGACGATCTCGCGTATCGCCGTGAATCGGTCAGCCTGTATCTCTTCTATTGTCATGCCCAGCATCCGCGCCGCCTCACCGGGGTGCGGCGTAAGAATCCAGTCGCGATGCATCAGCGGCTCGGCGGCGAGACTGTTGAGCGCGTCGGCGTCCACCACGGCGGGCAGCGGGGAATCCAGCGCCGCGCCGAACAGCGCCGCGCCCCACTTGCCCTGCCCCAGGCCCGGACCGATGGCGATCACGTCGGCGCGCGCGAGCAGGGGACGAAGTTCCGCGGCATTGCTCACGCCGTGCACGATTAGCTCCGGCCGCGCCGCGCCGATCCGGGTCGCGTGCTCCGGATGCGTCGCCAGCGTCACGAGCCCGGCGCCGGCGCGATACGCCGCCTCGCCGGCCATTTGCGCCGCGCCCGGCATGCCGCGATCGCCGCCGATCACCAGCACGCGGCCGGCATCGCCCTTGTGCATGTCGCGCCGACGCCGGGGCAGGAGGCCGTGGAGCGATTTTTCCGTCAGGCGCTGCGATGCCGCCGCAACTTTCCTGTAGATGTCCGGCGGCACACCGAGATCGTTGAAAAATATTTCGCCGCTGTGTTGCCGTCCGGCGCCGGTGAACAGGCCGGCCTTGAGCCCGATGAACGCCATGGTCGCCTGCGCCTGCACCGCCGCGCCCATCACGCGGCCGGTGTCGGCGTTCAGTCCCGAGGGAACATCCACCGCCAGGACCGGGACACGGCTTTGATTGACGGCTTCGACGGCGGCGCGCCACTCGCCGCTCAGTTCGCGCTCGAGGCCGGTGCCCAGCAGCGCGTCCACGATGACGTCGCATCCCGAGAGCGATTCCGGGTTGAACGCATGCATCGCGACGCCGGCCGATTCGCACGCCCGGCGCTCCGCGGCGGCATCGCCTTTTGTTTTTTCCGCCGACCCCACGGTCATGACCAGCGGCGTCAGGCCGCCATCGCGCGCCAACCGCGCCAGCACGTAACCGTCGCCGCCGTTGTTGCCCGGGCCGCAAATCACCGCCAGGCGCCGCGCCCGCGGCCAACGCGTCCGCAGCAGTTCAAACGCCGCCTGGCCGGCGCGCTGCATCAGCGTGGCGCCGGGAATGCCGTGTTCCTCGATCGCCAGACGGTCGAGTTCGCGCACCTGGGCGGCGGTGTAGAGGGCTTCGGGGAGATTCATGAATTCACCCTTATTCCAAGAAGGAAGTTATGATTTATATGATCATTTGCCGCAAAGACGCAAAGAGCGCAAAGATTTTTGTATTTGAATATCATGAGCTTTTCTTTGCGTCCTTCGCGCCTTTGCGATGAATAATCATTAATTTCGAAGCGCCTTAAAGAATGTATGATAAGGCCTGATGCATACCGCACGAAACAATAATGTTGATTTCTCCCGTCTCGCCGCCGACATCAAAACATGGGGACGGGATCTCGGCTTTCAGCAAATCGGCATCGCCGATGTCGACCTGGGCGCGGCCGAAACGCACCTGCTGAACTGGCTCAACCGCGGCCGGCACGGCGAAATGCATTATATGGAATCGCACGGCACCCGCCGCAGCCGTCCGCAGGCGTTGCAACCCGGCACGCTGCGCGTGATTTCGGCGCGCCTCGACTACCTGCCGGGCGAAGTCGCCGACACCGCGGCGGTGTTGCGCGATCCGTCGCGGGGTTTCATCTCCCGTTATGCGCTCGGCCGAGACTATCACAAGGTCATGCGCGGCCGTTTGCAGAAACTCGCCGAGCGCATCGAGGCGCGCGCCGGGCGGTTCCGCTATCGCGCCTTCAGCGACAGCGCGCCGGTGCTGGAAAAAGCGCTGGCGGAAAAGGCCGGGCTCGGCTGGATCGGCAAGCACACCAACCTCATCGACAAGCGAACCGGCTCGTGGTTTTTTCTCGGCGAGCTGTACACGGACCTGCCGCTGCCGGTGGACGAGCCGGCGGAGAACCATTGCGGCACCTGCCAGGCGTGCATCGATATCTGCCCGACCCGGGCCATCGTCGCGCCCTACGAACTCGACGCGCGCCGCTGCATTTCATACCTTACTATAGAGTTGCGCGGCTCCATCCCCGAGGAACTGCGCCCGCTGATCGGCAACCGCATCTACGGCTGTGACGACTGCCAACTGGTCTGCCCGTGGAACCGGTTCGCCCGACCGTCCGCCGAACCCGACTTCACGCCGCGTCACGGACTCGATGCGCCGGAACTGATCAGACTGTTTTCATGGACCGAGGAGGAATTCCTGAAATACACCGAAGGCTCAGCGATCCGGCGGGTCGGCCACGAATGCTGGCTGCGGAATATCGCCGTAGCATTGGGCAACGCGCCGACGAGCGAAACCATTGTCAGCGCGCTTAAGGCTCGTTTAGATCACGCTTCGGAATTGGTGCGCGAGCATGTCGCGTGGGCGCTGGCGCGGCATATTTAATAATAATGTAGGGCGGGTTAGGCGATTTTTGCCGTAACCCGCCGAACAGCTGCTACGGCGTGTAACGACCGCCGGTGTTGGTAACACCAGTGTTGGTGAATCCGCCCCACACGATCATCTCGCTCCCGGTCCATACCGCAGTGTGGTCAAATCTGCCTGTGGGAAGATTGTTCGTCAGATCAGTAGTCTTCCAACTGTCGGTCACCGGGTCGTAACGACCGCCGTCGCTGAGCAAAGTGCTCATTCCGTCCTGTCCGCCCCACACCACCATGCTGATACCCGTGGGTCCGGTCCAGACGGCGGTGTGATTAAGTCTGGGTGTGGGAGCACCGCTCGTGGAGATCAGTCTCCAGGAATCTGTGACCGGATTGTAAGCGGCACCGGTATCAGTGACTCCGTTGTTTGTGAATCCGCCCCAAATTATCATCTCAGTTCCGGTCCACACGGCGGTGTGATACGCGCGACCGAAGAATCCTGCAGGTGGAGCGGCGATTGCTTGCCAGCTGTTGCCAACAGGATCGTATGCTGCTCCATTGCTGAGATAGCTAAGTCCGTCCCAACCGCCCCAGACGATCATTTTGGTTCCGGTCCACACGGCGGTATGACCCAAGCGGGGCGTGGGCGCGTTAATCGCCGTCATCGGCAGCCAATTATCCGGCGTTGATGGGTCGTACTGACCGCCGGAATTAGTCAGCCCCGTACTGACGGTGTCTCCGCCCCAGACGATCATTTTGGTTCCGGTCCACACGGCGGTGTGCTCGATACGCGCGACCGGTGCACCGCTGGTAGTCGTAGGGCTCCATGTATCAAGGGCCGGATCATAGAGACCTCCGGTATTGGTGACGCCGCTGTTACCCTGCCCGCCCCAGACGATCATTTTGCTTCCCGTCCACACGGCAGTGTGATCCGAGCGAGGCGTAGGTGCGTTGGTGATCGTCGTCAGTAGCCAACTATCCGGCGTTGATGGATCGTACAGACCTCCGGTATTGGTGACGCCGCTGTTACCCTGCCCGCCCCAGACGATCATTTTGCTTCCCGTCCACACCGCCGTAGGTTTCGCTCGACCGGTTGGGGCCCCGGTCGTTGACGTGGCAGACCAAGCATCCGTTTCCGTGGTGAAACTCCAGCTGTGATCCGCTGCCAAGGCGTTGCCGGCGAGGTCTTTGGCGGCGGTGGTGATAGTCGCGGTGTAGGCGAGGCTGGGCAAAAGGGGGTTGGTCGGTGTGAACGTTACGGTATCGCCACCGTAATCTACCGTCGCGAGTACCGGCGCGTGATTCACGTTGTCCTCCAACGTGAAGGTCGAGGGATTGACCGTGGCGGGGTCCATCCTCTCGCTGAACGTGATGCGGATCGAGCCGTCGACAAAAACGCCCGTGGCGGCATTCGCGGGATACGTCGTACTGACCGTGGGCGGCGTGGTATCCGGAGCGCTGCTTCCGCCACCGCTCCCGATAATGGTCAACATTCCGAACAACGTTATTCCACCGAGCGCAAGATTACGCCATACGCGGTGCGACAATTTGGATAATGAACGCGTGTCCGCGCGGTTTCGCGTCAGCCCAACGGTAAAGTAAGCGGCGATCGTTCCCAGCGCGATGGATAGCAGATCCAAGATGTCAAAGGTCCCGTTGAGAAAATAAGCGGCGGTGTTATCGAGAATCGGGATGCCCATGAACCATGCCGGCACCGCCACCGCGATGATCGGGGATAGTGCCGGATGCTGGGCGACTTCGAACAGGAAGGCGATGGCAAACCACGTCGCGCAAATCCGGATCAACCGTGTTTTCGAGAAACCGGCGACCGCCGCCGTGAGCAGTATGAACGCATATACGTGGACAAATGAGGGGAGATAATTTCCCAGGACACCGAACAGTGAATGGTGTCCGTGCACGAGAGAGAAACCGTGGAAAAGAAAATAAACGTGTTCAGGCTGGCGTCCGAGGAGATAGTCCAGCAGCCCGACAGACAGCGCGGCAGCGGCAATTACGGCATAAAGAACGGATGGTTTCTTGAACATAAGAACCCTCCTTGTTTTTTTATGATATCACTTAATAAAGAAATGCTCCCGATAGTATTTAAGCTCTTCAATGGACTCGCGGATGTCATCCAGCGCCTTGTGCGTGTTCTTCTTCACCACGCCGTTGCAAAGGCCCGGCTTCCAGCGTTTCACGAGTTCCTTGATCGAACTCACGTCGAGATTGCGGTAATGGAACCATGCTTCCAGTTGCGGCATGGTGCGCGCGAGGAAACGGCGGTCCTGGCAGATGCTGTTGCCGCACATCGGCGACTTGTTCCTGGGAACGTGTTGCTGGAGAAATTCGAGCGTCAGTCGCTCGGCGTCGGCCTCGGAGAGCGTGGACTGCCTGATCCGTTCGATCAGACCGGTCGATCCGTGGGTGCGCTGGTTCCATTCGTCCATGCCGGCGAGCACGGCATCGGTCTGGTGCACCGCGAGCACCGGCCCTTCCGCGACGATATTGAGCTCGCTGTCGGTGACGATGGTGGCGACCTCGATGATGCGGTCGGTGTCCGAATTTAACCCTGTCATTTCCAGGTCTATCCATATCAGGGCGTTTCCGTCCTTCGCCCCGTTGGGTGTTTGTGCCATGCGTGCTCTCCGGATTTGAATGCGGGCCGCCAAGCGCGTCTTTCCCCCGGCCCTCGCGGGCGCGGGGAATTATTCGGGCCGCCTACTGTCTCTCTTGTGGGAATGATAACATCCCTAATCCATGAATACCTTCACGATCATTTTTATTTCGCTTCTCGGCTTGTCGCTGCTCACGGAACTGTGGCTGGCGAACCGGCATATCCGCCACGTCACCGCCAACCGCGACAAGGTGCCCGACGTCTTCCGCAGCAAAATCATACTCGCGGAACACCAGAAGGCCGCCGATTACACCATCGCGCATACCCGCTTCGGGCGCATCGAGGACGTTTACGGCGCCTTGTTGCTCGCCCTGTGGACCGTCGGCGGCGGACTCGAGTGGCTCGACCGCCTGTACCGCGAACCGGGCTGGAGCGAACTGACCACCGGCACGCTCTTCATCCTGAGCGCGTTCATTCTCATGGGCCTGTTCGGTCTGCCGCTGTCGGCATACCAGACGTTCGTGATCGAGAACCGCTTCGGCTTCAACAAGACGAGCCCGCAACTGTACGTGACCGACCTGGTCAAGAAGACCCTGCTGCTCGGCGTTCTCGGCGCGCCGCTGGCGGTGGCCGCGCTGTGGCTGATGCAGGAAACCGGCGCGCTGTGGTGGGTGTACGTGTGGCTGCTGTGGAGCGGTTTCACGCTACTGCTGGTCTGGGCCTATCCGACGCTGATCGCGCCGATCTTCAACAAGTTCACCCCGCTCAAGGAAGGCGGCGTGCGCAGCCGCATCCAGTCGCTGCTCGAACGCACCGGGTTCCGCTCGCGCGGCATCTTCATCATGGACGGATCGCGCCGCAGCGCCCACGGCAACGCCTACTTCACCGGCTTCGGCAAGACCAAGCGCATCGTGTTCTTCGACACGCTGCTCGACCATCTCGGTGAAAAGGAGATCGAAGCGGTGCTGGCGCACGAGCTCGGCCACTTCAAGCGCCGCCACGTCATGAAGCGCATGCTCCTGACGTTCACGTTCAGCCTGGTCGGGCTCGCGATCCTCGGCTGGCTGGTCGCGCAGCCGTGGTTCTACAACGGTCTCGGCATGTCGCAGCCCTCGACCCACGCGGCGCTGATGCTGTTCATGCTCATCGGACCGGTGTTCACCTTCTTCCTGCAGCCGCTGCTCTCCTGGGGCTCGCGCCGCTACGAGTACGAGGCCGACAGTTTCGCCGCCGAGCAGACCGACGCCGGCGAACTGGTCAACGCGCTCGTCAAACTCTACCGGGAAAACGCCAGCACATTGACGCCCGATCCGCTGCACTCGGCTTTCTACGATTCGCATCCGCCCGCCGCGCTGCGCATCGCGCATCTCACGGGCAAGACCTGACGCCGTCAGCAAGGAGGAAACATGCTCAAGCCCATCGTGTTGCTTCCGGTTTTATTCACCCTTCCCCTTTCCGCCATGGCCGCGGCGCTGCCCGGCGACGCCGCCAACGGCAAGAAACTGTACGACGCGAATTGCACTTCCTGTCACAACGACAGCGTCTACAAACGCCAGGACCGGCAGATCAAAAACCTCGAAGGCTTGAAGGAGCAGATCGGCTCCTGCGGGCACATGACCAACATCACACTGGCCAAGCCCCAGGTCAACGATCTGGTCAAATACCTGAACAAAACCTATTACAAGTTCAAATAAACGGGCGCGCCATGACCGATCTCACGCGAAAATCCTGCCAGCCCTGCGCGCCCGGCACCCCGCCGCTGTCAAGCGAGCAGGCCACGGGTCTGCTCGCGCAGACGCCGGGCTGGTCGCTGAATGACGCCGCCACGGAACTGAGCCGCACTTTCAAATTCAAGAATTACCACGAGACCATGGCGTTCGTGAACGCGCAGGCCTGGGTCGCGCACCGCGAGGACCACCACCCGGACCTCGAGGTCGGCTACAACCGTTGCCGCGTGCGCTTCAGCACCCACAGCATCAAGGGGCTGTCCGAAAACGATTTCATCTGCGCCGCGAAGCTCAACGACCTGACAGCGGTTTATTGAGCTTTGCGTGAATGCTTGACACTCCGTTGCAGCCCGGATTCCGCTGCGCTCCATCCGGGCTACGAGGCGTCAAGTATTTATGTAATTCTCGATAGGCGCTCTCCGATCCTGCCACACCGCCGTTATTTCCCGATTTTTTCCCGTGCTTAGTCGGGGTCCCGCGGCCCCGTCCAGTCGCTTTTTTCTGTACTAGACTTTGTTCAAGTGCGCCCGCGAATCGGCGCGACCAATTGGCCATAAAAATAACCGCACAAGGGAGTCCGCATGGAACTCAAGAAATATCGCAATATCGGCGGCCTCGATCGCGTACTCCGTTCCGTCGTCACCGTTATCATGATTTATTATGGGTTCGTCGACACCGCCCTGATCGGACAGACCCTCATTTCCACCCTGGTCGGGATATTCGGCGTCATCAACGGCATCGTCACCCTCGTCGGCGTCTGTCCCGCCTACACCCTTGCCGGCATCAGCACCGATCCCAAAAACCCGGCGTAACACGCGCGCGCCATGAAGCTACGTACGTGGCTATTGCTGTCGTTCGTTCTTTTCACGCTGCTTATCGTCGTTCTTTTCGGGACAATTACCTACCGCATTGCCATCGATAATCAGGTCGAGCGCGAGATCAATCGGCTCCACCATTCCCTGAAAGAGCAGGCCGCCGCGATAACCGCGCGGAAGCGAAACATCCGCTTGCGCGAATGGCTGCAAACGGCCGAATCGGGACGGGACATTTATCTGGTGCTCGACCGAAACGCAGCCGGCGAGCTTCGGCCGGTCATGTCCTCGACCGCCACGACGCCCCTCGACAACGGCGTCTACGCTCTGTTGCAGGAACAAATAGACGCCGGCAAAATCGGCGGTCAGATCAGCCTCCGCGATCAACCGTACTTGTGGGTTACCGCCAGGATCGCCGCCGGTTCCTCTCTGCTGCTCACGCTGCACCAGCTGGATCATCATGTCACATCGCCGCTCCGAACGCTTGGGATAAGGATCGTCGCCGCCGGCGCCGTCGCCGTCTGGGTCGCCGTTTGGGGAGGTCTGGTCGTTTCCGGTCTTTTCGAGAAACGGCAGAAAAAACACGATGCCATCCTGATCCACCAGGCGCTGCATGACGAATTAACCGGCCTTCCCAAGCGCAAGCTGCTCCACGATCGCCTGCTGCAGGCGGTTCTCCGTGCGCAACGCGAACGTCACAATGCGGCGTTGCTCATCATGGACCTCGACCGTTTCAAGGAGATCAACGACACGCTGGGACATCACAGCGGTGACGAGTTGCTGCAGCACGTCGGCAACCGCCTGCGGCAAGCACTGCGCAAGTCCGACACCGTGGCGCGCCTGGGCGGAGATGAGTTCGCCATCCTGGCTCCGGACTGCGATATCGAACAGGCGATCCTGATCGCGAAGAAAACGATGCAGATCATGGAGCCTCCCTATTCCATTCATGGGATAGAAGTGGCGGTTCAGCCGAGTATCGGCATTGCCGTGTATCCGGAGCACGGCGAAGATGCCGATGCGATCACGCGGCATGCCGACGTCGCCATGTATCAGGCCAAGCATGGCGGCGGATACGCGGTGTATGCCCCGGAAGCGGACCCGCACAGCCTGCAACGCCTCGCCCTCATGGGCGAACTGCGCGTGGCGCTCGCCAGAGACCAAACGACGCTGCACTACCAGCCGCAGGTGGACTCTTTTTCCGGCCGTGTCACCGGCGTGGAAGCCCTGGCGCGCTGGAACCACCCGGAGAGAGGTTTCATCCGCCCGGACGAATTCATCGCCATCGCGGAAAGCAGCGGACAGATCAAAACCCTGACCGACGTCGTCCTGCGTCAGGCATTCCGGCAATATCAGGCCTGGCATCAGGCAGGCGTGACGTTAAACATCTCGCTCAATCTGTCCGCCAGAAATCTTCATGACTCGGGACTTCCCGCGCGCATCGCGCGATTGCTTGCCGCCTGGAACGTTCCACCGGCGAGCATCCGGCTCGAAATCACCGAGAGCGCCATGCTTGTCGACCCGGCCAAGGCCAAACGCATCCTGTCCGAGTTCGACGCCATGGGGCTGGGACTGGCCATTGACGATTTCGGCACGGGCTATTCCTCGCTCTCCTATCTCAAGCAACTGCCCGTCAACATCATCAAGATCGACAAGTCGTTCGTGATGAACATGATTCGCGACGAGGATGACGCCTCCATCGTGCGCGCGACCATCGATCTGGCGCACAATCTCGGTCTCAAGGTGGTGGCCGAAGGCGTGGAAAACGAGGAGACAGGGTCCGCCCTTCGGGCGCTGGGGTGCGATTACCTGCAGGGGTATCACATCAGCAAGCCGCTGCCAGCCGATGAGATCGTCCGTTGGTTGTCCCGGCGCCAGGCCCCGCGCGGCGGTCTGGCCGGCGCAGCGACGTAAGCGGGATATAGCCGCCGCGATCCATGCTCTGCGGGGCGCATGGCGGCCCGGCCGCGGGCACTCAGCCGCAGCGGTCGAAACAGGAAGGCAGTCCGGCGGCCAGATCCGGATACATCAGCTTCACACCCAATTCCTCGCGCATGCGCCGGTTGTCGATGCGCCTGGATTCCGCCAGATAGGAAAGCATGCCTTCCCCCAGCTGTCGGCGCGCCTGCTCCAGCGCAATCGCCGGCGGGCGCGGGATGCCGAGGGCGTCGGCCACGCGATAGAAAAAATCCGTCATGGTGGAAGGATGTCCGTCGCTGACGTTGTACAAAACCCCGGGGGCGTCATGATGTCCGGCGACGAAACAGACTTGCGCCAGGTCATCGGCGTGAATGCGATTGCTGTAAGGCGACTCCTCTTCGCGCAACACCGGTTCGCCGGAACGCAGCCGCTCCTCGGGCAAATAACCCGGGCCGTAAATGCCGGGCACGCGCAGGATCACGATCGGCACGCCGCTTGTCTCGCTCCACTGGCGCAGCGCGGTTTCCGCGGCCAGCCGGCGCCGGGCGCGGTCCGCCTGCGGATTCGCCGGACGGTCTTCGGTCACCCACTCTCCGCGGCAATCGCCATACACGCCGGTGGTGCTGATCAGCGCCACGCGCCGCGGAAGATTCGGCGCGGTCATCGTCGCCACGAACGCCTCCATGCGCGGATCGGTCGCGCCCTTGCCCGGCGGCGGGGCAAAGTAATAAACCAGCGAGTCCCTGACGGAAATTCGTTTCAGCGAGGACGGATCGTCCAGATCGGCGACGATCGACCGGATGCCCGCCACGCGCAGCCGCCGTTCGGATTGTTCCGAACGGATCACGCCGGCGACGGACCGGCCCTCGGAGCGCTCGCGCCGGGCGACGCGCTCGCCGATGTCGCCGCAACCGATCACCAGCACGTCAGTTGCGGCGCAGGTCATCGCGCACCGCGATCGGCGTCGGATAGCGCCAGACGATCAGGTACATCGAGATCATCATGGAAAATATCGTGGCCAGCTCCAGCAGGTGCGCCGCCTGATGCCGCACCACGCCGGTTTCCAATGCCAACACCGCGATCAGCAGGGAGAATTCGCTGCCCTGCCCGAGTCGCACCCCGATTTCCGTGGCGCGCGGCGGGTCTTCGCCGGCATTCGACAACAGCCAGCGGAACACCCGGGGCTTCACCGCGAGCACCACGGCCGCCAGCACGACCGCCGGCAACAGCACGTCCATCAGCGACCTGACGTCGAGTCCGGCGCCGAGCGTGAAGAAAAAAATGATCAGAAAAAAATCACGCAGCGGCTTGAGGCTTTCGGCGATGAAAAAGGAAATCCGGCTCGACGCCAGCGCGACTCCGGCGACGAAGGCGCCGATCTCGCGCGAGAGCCCGAGCCAGACCGAAAGCTCCGCCAGCCCCAGGCACCAGCCGATCGCAAGCAGGAAAATATATTCCTGAATCACGTCGAAACGCGCAATCAGCGGCAACAACACATAGCGCTCGACCAGGTAAGCCAGCCCGCAAATCCCGAGCAGCGCCAACGCCAGTCTTCCCACGTCCGCCAGCAGGGCCTGCTGGCCGATGCCGGCCTGGAGCACCAGCAGGAGAACGATCGCAATCACGTCCTGCAACAGCAGGATGCTGATCATGATCTCGCCGGTGTGGCGATGGTGCAGCACCGTGGTCGGCAGCAGTTTCAAGCCGACGATGGTGCTTGAAAACATGAGCCCGCCGCCGACGACCAGCGATTCGACGACGGTGTAGCCGAGCAGATAACCGGCGGCCACGCCGATGCCGCCGAAGATCAATGAACTCACGCCGGTGATGATCGTCGCCGAACCCAGCAGCCTGAGCAGTTTCTGCGGGTGCATGTTGAGCCCGAGCAGGAACAGCAGGAACATGATGCCGATGTCGGCCGCGCCCTTGATGAGCGAGGCGTCCGTCACCCAGCCGAGCAGCGAAGGACCCATGACCACGCCCAGCACGATGTAGGAAACGATCAGCGCCTGGCGCGCGTACAGCGCCAGGGTGGCGAAAATGGCGGCGCCGGTGAAGATCAGGAACACCACGAACAGCAGCGACTCACTGGGCATGACCGCGGGCTCCCTGCGTAGCGTTGAACCGTCAGCGCCCGGCATTCAACCAGGGCAAGATAACCGGTTATCCGTGTTTATCTTTATCATGCCTCGCGCCGCCCGGCCAGCGCACGGGCGAGCGTGTTGCGGTCGGTGTATTCCAGCTCGCCGCCGATGGGCACGCCGTAGGCGATGCGCGACGCCTTGATGCGGCGCGCGCGCACCAGGTCGCCGATGTAATGCGCCGTGGCCTCGCCCTCGACCGTGAGATTGGTCGCGAGCACGACCTCCTTGACGGTTCCCTCGTCGAGCAGCGCTTCGAGACGCGGAATACCGATCTCCTCCGGTCCGATGCCGTCGAGCGGCGACAGCCGCCCCATGAGCACGAAGTACAGGCCGTTGTAGACGCCGGACTGGTCGAGCGAGACGAGATCCGACGGCGACTCGACCACGCACAGCAGCGACTTGTCGCGCCGCGGTGAGCTGCAGATCGGGCACAGTTCGGTCTCGCTCAGGTTGTTGCAGCGCTTGCAGTGCACGATGCGCTCGACCGCGTTCGTCAGCGCCTGCGCGATCAGGCGCGCACCCTCGCGGTCGCGTTCCAGCAGATGATAGGCCATGCGGCTGGCGCTCTTCGGGCCCACACCCGGCAGCCGGCGCAGGGCCTGCTTGAGCGCTTCGAGGACGGTAATGTCGTTCATGGAGAAATCACAATAGACAGGATTAACGGAATTTCTCAGGATTAACAGGGTTAGTTAGATGTAAGAAATAAAATTCATGGCATGTTTTAAATTTCATTTTTAATCCTGTAAATCCTGTTTTAACAGGTTGCTGAAAAACTCTTCGTCACCCCGGCGGAAGCCGGGGTCCAGGATATTAGAATGAATGAAATCAGTACTATGCTGGATTCCGGCTTTCGCCGGAATGACGGATTCGGATATTTTTTGGATTTTTTCAGCAACCTGTTAATCCTGTGAATCCTGTCCATTAATTTCAAAACGGTAATTTCATCCCGGGGATGTTGAGCCCGGCGGTGAGGCCGGCCATTTTTTCTTCCGTGGTCTTCTCGACCTTGCGCACGGCGTCGTTCATCGCCGCCGCGATCAGGTCTTCGAGCACTTCCTTGTCGTCCTGCAACAGGCCCGGGTCGATCTGCACGCGCTTCACGTCATGACGGCAGGTCATGGTGATGCTGACCATGCCGCCGCCGCTGCTGCCGGTGACCTCGATGGTCGCCAGCTGTTCCTGCGCCTTGCGCAGGTTTTCCTGCATCGCCTGCGCCTGCTTCATGATGTTTCCCAGTCCGCCTTTCATGTGCTCCTCTCGCGTCAAACCTTGGGTCGAATGGATGCCGGGTTCACCCGGGCATTGAATTTTTCCTGGAGCGCGCGCACGTTCGGGTCGTCCGCGATCGCCTGCACCGCCGCCTGCTGCCGCTCGTCCTGCACGCGGCTTTTTTCCTTCGCCGGCGTTTCCGCCGCAGGACGTCCGAGCCGCAGCGTCAGTCGAATCGGGCTGCCGTAATATTTTTCCAGCGCCTGTTTAAGGTCCGCTTCGCGCTCCTTGTTCAGCAGCTTGCCATGCGTTTCCTCCAGCACCAGCTCCATGGCGCCGTTGTCGTATTTTTCGAGCGTGGTGTTGTTGGCCAGCTCGCGCACCAGGCCCGCGAGCCCAAGCTGGGCCACCACGTCGGCCCATTTCGCCGCCGGCGTTCCGGAATTTTGCGTCGGCGGAGGCGCCGCTGGCGCGGCAGCAACCGGGTTTGCTGTCGTCGCGATGGATGGCGCGGCCCGTGGCGCCGGTGCAGTAGCGGTCTTGGGCAGCGGCGCGGCGGCGGGAACCGTGACACGCACTTCGCCCGCTTCCGCCGGACGGAACGCCACCATGCGCAGCAACGTCATTTCCAGACCGCTGCGCGGATCGGGGGCGAACGGCAGATCGCGGCTGCCCGTCACGCCGATCTGATAATAAAGTTGCACGTCCTGCGGCGACATGGCTTTGACATGATTCAGGACGGCTTCGCCCTCCTCGCCGGCCAGCGCGGCATCGGCCTGCGCCAGCGCGATGCGATGCAGCGCCAGCAGCAGTTCCTTCAGTAGCGCCTCGTAATCCAGGCCGAATTCGGTCGCATCGGCCACGGTCTTGAGCAACGCGCCGACGTCGCCGGCCGCCAGCGCCTGCAACAGCTGCTCGATGAAATTCTGGTCGATGGTGCCGAGCATGGCGCGCACTTCCGGCTCGGTGAGTCTCCCGCCGCCGTAGGCAATCGCCTGGTCGAGCAGCGAAAGTCCGTCGCGCATGCTGCCGTCCGCGGCGCGCGCCAGCAGTTTTATGGAACCGGCGTCGTGGGCGACGCCTTCCGCGTCCAGTATCTTCTGGATTTGCGCCGCGATTTGCTCGACCGGCAGACGTTTGAGATTGAATTGCAGACAGCGCGACAGCACCGTCACCGGCAGCTTCTGCGGATCGGTGGTGGCGAGCAGGAATTTGACGTGCGGCGGCGGTTCTTCGAGCGTTTTCAGCAGCGCGTTGAAGCTGTGACCGGAGAGCATGTGCACTTCGTCGATGAGGTAGACCTTGTAACGACCGCGTGTCGGGGCGTACTGCACGTTGTCGAGCAGTTCGCGCGTGTCGTCGACCTTGGTGCGCGAGGCGGCGTCCACCTCGATCAGGTCCACGAACCGCCCCTCGTCCACTTCCTGGCAAGCGCTGCACTGGCCGCAGGGTTTCGAGGTCACGCCGGTTTCGCAGTTCAGGGATTTGGCGAGAATGCGCGCGATAGTGGTCTTGCCCACGCCGCGGGTGCCGGTGAACAGGAACGCATGGTGCAGCCGGCCGTGATCCAGCGCGTTGACCAGCGGCTGCACCACGTGTTGCTGGCCCACGAGTTCGGCGAAGTTGCGCGGGCGCCATTTGCGCGCCAGAACCTGGTAACTCAAGGAGATTGCCTCTTTTCCAAATCAGGCCATCGAAACGGGTGGCGGTTCGAGCCAACCACACCCCAGTACCCGAAATACCTGCTGCGGCTGCTTCCTTCCGGACCTGACCGGGTTCACAAGCTTCCGTCGCCGAGGGGACCGGCTCTCACCGCCATAATCAATCGTGGGACGAAAGTGTACCACGGCGCGAAGCTTGCGGTAACCGTGAGCGTGTGGACATGCCGGCGGATCGGCATGAAATGAAAGCCGGATCAAAACACCGCGGAAATTTACAATCCGGAAGGATCGTAGTACGGCGTGGGCTTAACCCGTGGCGCGTTGGCGCTTGCCCAACAGGGCGGCAAACTCCTCGACCGGCAGCGGCTTGCTGAAGTAGAAACCCTGCGCCGTATCGCAGTGTTCCGCGCGGAAAAACTCGAACTGCGCCAGCGTCTCCACGCCCTCGGCGGTGGTTTTCAGCCCCAGGATATGCGCGATGTGGATGATCGCCCGGGCAAGAGCGGCGTCGTCCGCGTCGTCCGGAATGTCGCGTGTGAACGACTTGTCGATCTTGAGCACGTCCACCGGGAAACGCTTGAGATAGCTGAGCGAGGAATAACCGGTCCCGAAATCGTCGATGGTGAGCGTCACGCCCATCCCGGCCAGAGCCTGCAGTGACTCGATCTTCTCGGCATCCTGATGCAACAGAACGCTTTCGGTGATTTCGAGTTCGAGCGCGGCGGAATCGAGGCCGGCGTCTTCGAGCGCCTGACGCACAGTGCGCGCAATGGACGACTGGCCGAACTGCCGCGCCGAGAGATTGACCGCCACGCGCAACGGACGATTGAACTCGCGCTGCCAGCGCCGACATTGGGCGCAGGCCTCGCGCAGCACCCATTCGCCGATCGGCACGATCAGGCCGGTATCCTCGGCCAGCGGGATGAACTGCGACGGCGGGATCAGCCCGCGCGTGCCATGCCGCCAGCGCACCAGCGCCTCCATTCCGAGGATCTCGCCGTCAGCGCATCCGATGATCGGCTGGTAATGCAGCGCCAGTTCCCCGCGATCCACGGCGTGTCGCAGATCGTTCTCTAGCGCGAGGTTCTCGACCGCCTTGGTCATCATGTCCGCGGCGTAGAACCGGTAGGTATTGCGGCCGCTCTCCTTGGCGCGGTACATCGCGATGTCGGCGTTGCGCAGCAACCCCGACACGTCCTGGACGTCGAAGGGGTAAAGCGTGATGCCGAGACTTGCGGTCATGTAGAGTTCGCGCCCGGCGACATGAAACGGCTGCGTGAAAGCCTCGAGGACCTTCTGCGCCACGCGGGCAGCATCGTCGGCGTGTCCCATGTCGGCGAGGATCAGCGTGAACTCGTCTCCGGACAGGCGCGCCACGGTATCGCCCTTGCGCATCGCGCCGGTCAGACGCTCGGCCACGGCCTTCAGAAGCTGATCGCCGGCGTCGTGTCCGAGCGTATCGTTGATGTTCTTGAAGCGATCGAGGTCGATAAATGCCACGCCCACCAGTCGTCCGTGGCGGTCGGACTCGATCATGGCCTGCCCCAGGCGGTCGGCGAACAACACGCGGTTCGGCAGTCCGGTCAGATTGTCATAGTGCGCGAGTCGGCCCAGTTGTTCCTCGGCGCGCCGGCGTTCGGTGATATCCACCTGAACGCCGAGCAGGCGGACCGGCTGGCCGGCGTCGTCGCGCCGCAACGCGCCGCGCGACAGAAACCAGCGGTACGAGCCGTCCTTGTGACGCAACCGGTATTCGATCTCGTAGTATGAAATACGCTCGGCGAGATAGTCGCTGATCGTCGCAAGGGCGCGCGCCCGGTCATCGGGATGCAGGAGGCTTTCCCACGCCTCGTAACGGTTCGACACTTCCTCGTCACGATAACCGAGCTGGCGTTTGAACACCGGCGAAAGGTGGATGCCGTTGCTGCGCAGGTCCCAGTCCCACAGCCCGACATCGGCGGCTTCGGTGGCGAGCTGGAACTGCTCTTCGCTGTTCTGCAGCGCCGCGAGCGCCGCGTGCGTCTTTTCGCGCATGTGATTGATCGCCGCAGCGAGTTCATCCAGCTCATCGGGGGCGCGGTGACTCTTCTGTGCGAATTTCAGCGGCGCCTCGGGCCGGCGTATATCCATGCCATGTACGTAGGCGGCCATGGTCAGCAAACGGCGATTCACCAGCCAATGGAAAAACACGAACGCGAACCCGGCCATCAGGAAGGTCTGAAGGCCGTTGCTCACGAGAATCATGAGCGCCTGGACGAACAAATGATGGTAGACATTGTCGAGACCCACCACCACGGTCAAGGTACCGAGCGGGATTTCCCGCCCCGGCTGCGGGTACGTCATCGGGTAGTTCCGCTCGATCACGCTGGTCGAGCGGCGGGCGCCCGCCTGTGCCCACAGTTTCCCGCCCTCGCGCACCGCGACGTACTCGAAATTCGGTATTTGCACAATACCTTCGAGTTGCAGCAGGAGGTCTTTTTCATTGGTGGCCCACAACGACCGGCTCAAGGCTTTCAGATGCACCTGCTCGATCTGCCGAAGGTCGTCCTCGATGCCGCTCATGGCGTGACGGTACTGGCCGTAGAGCTGGACGACGGTGAGGAGCAGCGTGATGGCCAGACTGAACAGTACGATCGCGATTATCAGTCGCCGCGCGAGCGGCGAGCGCAACAGTTCACGACGCCATGTGAGATCGCTCACCATCCGGCGGCCTTGTCGTACGGCATGAGTTTTTCGCGGTAAACGCGCTGGTAGAATCCCTCGCGCTTGAGCGCCCGCAACGCCGCCGCCAGCTTCGGCGCCAGTTCAGCGTGGCGCTTGTTCAGGTAGATGTACATCGCCCGGCTCGCGAGCGGCGGTTCGAGCGGACGAATGTCTCTGAGCCCCTGCTTTCGGATGAGCGCCACGCCCATCCGGTGCGCATACAACGCCACCTCGATACGGCCGCGGTCGAGCAACCGGAACAGCTGCTCGGGGCTGTCGACGGTGGTCACGCGCCCGGCGCCGGCCATGTTCCGCTCGTAGATTTTCCAGCCCTTGATGAGCCCCACGGAATGGCGGCGGATCGCCTCGAAGTTCGCCGGGATCGATGCATCCTTGCTGAAAGCGGCAAAATCCCAGTCGACGAGCTTCTCCGGCACGCGCACGAGATTGGGGTATTGCCCTTCGAGGCCGGCGATGCGCGTCAAATCACCGTCCTGCAAGCCGTCGTTGGCGAGCAGCAGCGCGCGTTCCGCCGGCAATTTGACCAGACGCAGCTCGACTCCGACCCGCCGGAACGCTTCAGTGGCGATCACATCGAGAAAACCGGTGTGCTCGGGAGTGGTGAGCGGCGGCTCATTGACGTCGTTCAACACCAGCACCCGCGGCTCGTCGGCGGCACCGGGCGGCGAAACGAACAAGAGACTTGCCAATGACAACAGTATCCAGGCACGGACCTTCCTTGCCCATGCCTGAGCCGGCCGAACCGCGGCGAGAAGATCCGGGGAACATGCACTTCCGTCGCGCATGGAGTTGGTAACAATCATGCCGGCAACGCCGTAGGCGAGGCTTGCCATGTCATCGCGGCAAGAATTCTGTATGCAACATGGAGCACACACATAGAGGCAGCCGGCGTTTTATCGTTATATTTGAGTATAGCCGAACCTCCCCGACCTCCCGGGCGCCTGCAAGCTGCAAACACCCACCTGCCGTTCGAATCTTCCTGTTCATTGGTCAAATACAAATGGGGCCAAAGGCCCCATTTGTATTTGACTGGCGGAGAGGGAGGGATTTGTTCGGCGCATCCTGCGCCTCACCCTCGCCGCTTTGCGGCTCGGGCCAGCCTGCGGCTGTCCAAAAATCGCTTCCAGCGATTTTTGTGAACCCTCTCCTCGGGTTCGACTCCACCTTTTCACGAGTCAAATAAAAATGGGGCCAAAGGCCCCATTTTTATTTGACTGGCGGAGAGGGAGGGATTCGAACCCTCGGTACGCT
>DAIDLH010000063.1 GCA_027449605.1 Candidatus Muproteobacteria bacterium
CGTTGGTGATCGCGGCGATTTCCGCGGGCGTCTCGGCGCGCGCGACGGGCGCGCCGGCGAGCAGGGTGAGAAAAAGCACGGCGATCGTGATGCGGCAGCGTGGTGACATGGGTTCCTTGTGCGATTTATCTATAATATAAATGTTCATCTTCTAGCAGGCTGTTGAAAAACTCCCTCTCCCCACGGGAGAGGGCAGGGGTGAGGGCGATCTTATCTATTTAATGTCTCCCTCATCCTGGCCTTCTCCCGGAGGGAGAAGGGAAGAGACTTTTTCAGCAGTTCGCTAAATGTTCATCATCCAGAAGTGTTATTTTGCGGCGTGACCTGCACCCATTGCCAGAAGCCGATGGTAGCAAGGCAGGCCAATCCGCTCGAGACCAGGAACGCGGTCTTGACGCCGTAGACGGACCACAGCCCCCCGAGCAGCAGGCCGGCGGGAATGGCCGCGGTTCCCACGAGCATGTGAAACCAGCCGAACGCCGTGCCGCGCTCGGCCGGCACCGCGAGGTCGCGCACCAGCGCGCGTTCCGCGCCCTCGGTCAGGCCGAAGTAGAAGCCGAGCGCAAAGCTCCAGGCCCACAGCATCAGCGGCTGCGCCACGAACGCCAGCGCGAATAACGTGACGGCGTACACCATCCAGCCGGTCAGGATCAACGGCCGGCGCCCGATGCGATCGGTCTGCTGGCCGGCCTGGCCGGACACGGTCGCTTTCACCACGTGCATCGCCGCCCACAGCAGCAGCAGTTCCACCACCGGCATGCCCAGTTCGTGGCCGCGCAGCAGCAGGAAGGTTTCGGGAATCTTGCCGAGCGTGAAGAACCCCAGCACCGTGAGATAGCGGCGCGTGACCGGACTCAGCCGCGACCAGCGAAGCGGCGCGCGTTCGGCGGAGCCGTCGTCCGCGCGCGGAGATTCCCTGATGCCGAAGACCACGAGGCCCACGGCCAGCAGTCCGGGAATCGCCGACAGCGCGATCACGACGTCGAGCCGGTGCGTGCCCCAGTACACGATGCCGGCGGCGGCGAGCGCCCCGAGCACCGCGCCGCTGTGATCGAGCGCGCGCGTGAAGCCGTAGGCGCGGCCGGCGCTGTCGTCGTCGATCGAATCGGAGATCAGCGCGTCGCGCGGCGCGGTGCGCAGGCCCTTGCCGATGCGGTCGGTGACGCGAATCGTGAGCACCGTGAGCCAGCTGCCGGAGACGCCGATCAGCGGCCGCGCGAGGTTCGACAACAGGTAGCCGGCCACGACATACGGTTTGCGCCGGCGTCCGTAAAGATCGGAATGCCGTCCGGCCCAGAGCTTGAGCAGGTTGGAAACCGTGTCGGCCACGCCCTCGATGAGCCCGAGCGCCACCGGGCCGGCGGCGAGCACGGTGGCGAGCAGCAGCGGAATCAGCGGCACCACCATTTCACTGGCGAAGTCGTTGAGCAGGCTGACCAGCCCGATGATGACGACCGTGCGCGGGAGTTTTTTCGGATCGCGGCCGGGCGGAACGGGTTTCAAGAGATCATTTGGCGCATGTCGGGGCGCCTACTTTAGCCGACGCGTCCCCGGCGCGCAAAAAAAGGGCGCGGCCGGCGCCGCGCCCGTACCACCATGGAGGAGGTGATGGGGAACCTAGGCGGCCTTGTCCAGCCGGTGTATGCCGAGCAGCCGCAGGATGTATTTCTCGTAGTACGGTTCGGATTTGCCCTTTTTCATCTTGCGGATGAAATATTTCTCGAACGCGATTTTCGACCAGTGCACCCAGCGGCCTTTCTTCATCCAGCTCACGTTGCGCGGCGGTATTTGCGGGATAGCGACGAAGGCAATGCCCTTGTCGCCCATGTCGGCGAGACAGAAGGCGTTCCAGGTGCCGCTGTAGAGCGGCGCGTAACCCTCGATCTCGGCCTTGATGTTGCGCACGATCGCGGTGACCATGGTCTCGATCATGTAACCGGTCTTGGGCGCGCCGGTGGGCACCGGCGTGGCCTCGACCGGCGGGATCGCGATGCACACGCCGGCGGAGAAGATGTTGCGGTATTTCTTGCTGCGCTGGTGCTGGTCCACGAGCACGAAGCCGCGCGGATTGCACAGGCCCTCGACCGCCGCGACCGCGTCCACGCCCTTGAACGCGGGCAGCATCATGGAGAATTTGAACGGCACTTCCGTTTCCTTCACGGCTTCGCCCTTGTCGTTCATCTGCGTCACGAACATCTTGCCCGGCTCGACGCGGTTGACCTTGGCGTTGGTGATCCACTTGAGATGATGATCGCGCATCTCGGCCTCGAGCATCCCCTGCGAATTGCCCACGCCGCCGAGTCCGAGGTGCCCGATGTACGGTTCGCTGGTGACGAAGGTGATCGGCACCTTGTGGCGGATCTTGCGGCGCCGCAGGTCGGCGTCCATGATGAAGGCAAATTCGTACGCCGGTCCGAAACAGCTGGCGCCGGCCATGGCGCCGATGACCACCGGCCCCGGCTCCGCCAGCAGTTTCTGGTAATCGAGCCACGCCTGTTCGGCGTGCTCCGTGGTGCAGATGGAATGGGTGTATCCCGCCGGGCCGGCGCCGGGCACTTCGTCGAACGCGAGTTTCGGACCGGTGGCGATGACCAGGTAGTCGTAATCCAGCGTGTCGCCGTTGGCCAGCATCAGCCGGTTCTGCGCGGCGTCGATCTTCGTCACCATCTGGGCGAGGAAGCCGATGCCGCGGCGCTCGAGCGGCTCGCGCAGCGGAAACGTGATCTGCTCGCGTTCGCGCCAGCCGACCGCGAGCCACGGGTTGGACGGCACGAACTGGAACGTTTCCGAGGCGTTGACGACGGTGATTTTGTGCTTGCTCCCCAGCGCGTCGCGCAGCTCGTAGGCCGTGGGCAGACCGCCGATGCCGGCGCCGAGAATGACGATATGTGCCATGACTGTTCCTCCAGAAAATATATTGAGACTGAATTTAAAGAGCGTTACTGCAATCGCCGTACCATATGAGTCAATATTTTATTCGCCGGAAAATCCGCCCGCCCTGACCGACATCATTGACAATCTTGTCAGTTTGGCATGACATGCGCGTCAGTCTCGATCGTGACCTGACATGTTGTCAGGCGCCGTTTTTTACCCAGGAGGTTGTATGTCATCCGGCATTTCTTCCGCCTTTCAGGCGCTCATCGACGCGCAGGAAAACCCGTTCGTGCTGATCGACGAGCAATATCGCGTCGTCGCCGCCAACGACGCCTATCAGGTCGCCTACGGCGTGGACGCGAGCAAGGTGGTGGGCAAGCATTGCTACGAAATCTCGCACCGGCACGATTCTCCCTGCTGGCAGCACGGCGAGGAATGTCCGCACCGCGAGGTTTTCGAGAACAACCGTCCGTGCCAGCTGTTGCACACGCATTTCGATTCGCTCGGCCGCGCCGAGCACGTGCAGATCAAGGGCCACATCATTCCGAATCCGGACGGCGGCTACCTGCTGGGCGAGTCCATCTTCCGCCTGTCGCCGCCGCAGGATCTCGATTGCGACGAGATGCGCATGATCGGACGCTCGCCCGCGTTCCTGCACGCGATCGAACAGCTGACGCGCGCCGCCGACAGCAACGCCAACGTGCTGCTGTTCGGCGAGAGCGGCGTGGGCAAGGAACTGGCGGCGCATTTCGTGCACCACCACAGCCCGCGCAAGAAGGGCCCGTTCATGGCGGTGGACTGCGCGTCGCTCACCGAGACGCTGTTCGAGAGCGAATTCTTCGGACATGAGCGCGGCGCCTTCACCGGCTGCGTCGGGCGCAAGCGCGGTCTGTTCGAGATCGCCGACGGCGGCACGCTGTTTCTCGACGAAGTCGGCGAACTGTCGGCGGCGATGCAGGCAAAGCTGCTGCGCGTGATCGAGACCGGGGAATTCCGGCGCGTCGGCGGACGCGAAACGCTGCACGCGGACGTGCGCGTCATCGCCGCCAGCAATCGCCATATCCGCACCATGGTGGAGCGCGGCGATTTCCGCGAGGACCTCTATTATCGCGTCGCCTGCATTCACGTGGACCTGCCGCCGTTGCGCGCGCGCCGCAGCGATGTCCCGGTGCTGGCCGAGGCGCTGCTGACGCACATCAACCAGGCGAATCACATGCACTGCTACCTGACCGGCGAGGCCATGGAGAAGCTCACCAATTACGACTTCCCGGGCAACGTGCGCGAGCTGCGCAACGTCCTGCATCGCGCCGCGGCCATGAGTCGCGCCGGCAGCGGCGCCATCACGGCGGAGGGCATCGTTTTCGACGAGGCCGCCAGCATGGTCCGGAACGAGCGCGATCGGCGAAACGGAGCGAAAATCCCGGAACCCGCCGCGGACGGCCAGCCGCTCAGCATCCGCGAGATCGAAACCCGGTACATGCAGGAGTTGCTCGAACGCTACGGCGGGCAGCGGCGGCTCGTCGCGCAGGCGATGGGCATCAGCGAGCGGACGCTGTATCGCAAGCTGCGGCGCAACGGCAGGAATTAGGGAAGCTCTGATCAAGTCCGTTCGTGGTGAGCCTGTCGAACCATGAACGGACGAATTATCCGTTATTCACGGCATCTCCCGTTCACCCTTCGACAGGCTCAGGGCGAACGGGAGACTTAATCAGAGTCTCTTTAGGAAGCTTCAGCGTTTCGGCATCAGTTCCCGGATTTTTTCCAGGAGCGACGGATCGTCCCATTCGCGTCCGCCCACGGCGCGGTAGACGATCCGCCCTTGCGGGTCGACGATGAAGCTCGTCGGTAGCGCGATGACGGGCCAGGCCTTGATGACCCGGGCGTCGCGGTCGAGCAGGATGGGAAACGTCAGCTCGACACCGGTGGAAAACGTAAAACCAAAGATCGTGTCTTCGTCCTCGCCGACGTTGACCGCGTACATTGCGAAACGCTCTCCCTTGAGTTTTTCCCAGGCGCGCTGCATCGAAGGCATCTCGCGGCGGCAGGGCGGGCACCAGGTGGCCCAGAAATTCACCAGCACCACCTTGCCGCGTTGTTCGGAAAGCCGATGGAGCTTGCGCCCGGCGTCCGCAAGCGCAATGTCGGGCGCGGCGGGTTTGTCCGGCACGGCCGTCAAGGTCTGCGGCGGCGAGGCAGCTTGCACGGCGTGCAGCGGTAGCATCAGCGCGAAAACAAGGATAGCGCGAGCCGCGGCCATCATCGAGGTGACTCTGTGGCGCAGCGCACACCGGAAAGCACGGCCTCGCGGCGTTTGCCGCCCTCGCGCCACACAAAACGCAAATCAAAGCGGCTGCCGAGCGGCAAGGCATAGGTGGTCATGCCCATGTTCCAGTCGCCGATATCATAATGATGTTCCGTGGGATACAGCGCGTAACGGAAGGCCATGCGCGCGGATGCCGGAATACCGCGTTTCGCCCATTCCTTTTGCCAGTCGTGTTCCAGCTTGAGCGGCTGTTCGCGCCCGGCGGTGACGATGCGCCAGTCGGCAAGATTGAATTCAATGGCGCCCGGAGCGGACTCGTTGCGGAAGACAGTCTGGAAAACGCAGGCGCCGGCGGCGAGCAGTTCCACGGCTTCCGCGCCGAACCCGCGCGCCAGATAAAATCCCCGCACCTGGTCCGGCAGGATTTGTGTAAGACGCAGGCTCACGCCCTGCGTGGCAATTTCCCAGGTTTCAATTCCTGATTCCGGGTTTGTCGTGTGTGCCTGTTCTGCAGCCGGGGCGGCGACCACCGTGCCGAGGAACAGGCAGAACATCCCGTTTCGCATCAACGCGCCGACCGCGCTGGCCGCCGACACCAGCACCGGCGCGCCGAAACAGGCGGTGCTGGCCGCGATCGCCCCGCCGATACCGGCGAATTGGCCGCCCGCGCTGCGTGCCAGACGCACGATCGCGGCGTCGTCGGATGGCGCGCCTGCCTGCTCGAAGGCCTCGGGCCGGCGCGCGCGGAAGGTGATCGCGTGCGCGCCGAAATAGCCGGCCATGAGTCGCGTGTCCTCGCCGCGCGCGTGCGCGAAGTAATCGAAGCTGGAAACGTGCTCCACGTGCTTGAAACCGGTTTCGCGGAACAGGTCGAGATAGGCATCTTCCTCGACCGCGCCCACGATGCACTCGGCCCAGAGCTTGGGGTCGCGCTTGGCCTTGCCGGTGATCGGCTTGGCAAGGGCAATGTCGCTTATCTGGAGGCGCCCGCCGGGTTTGAGCACGCGCAGGATTTCACGGATCGCGCGCGTCTTGTCCGGCACCAGGTTCAGCACGCCGTTGCTCGTGACCGCGTCCACCGATTGATCCGGCAGCGGGATCTGCTCGGCATTGCCGGCAAGAATCTCGATGTTGGCGGCGCCCGCCGCGGCGATGTTGCGCGCGAGCTTCGTGCGCATCGCCGCGGTGAGATCCAGGGCATATACTTTTCCCTTCAGGCCCGCGCGCCGCGCGGCCAGGAGCGCGTCGGTGCCCGAGCCGCTGCCGATGTCGAGCACGGTATCGCCCGCGCGGATGACGTCGGCGGCGAAGGGATAGCCGACGCCGGCGAAGGATTCGACCGCGGCAGGCGGCAGCGCGTCCAGCTCGGCCGGCGGATAGCCGACGAGTTCCGCCGCCCGTCGCCCGGTCGGGAAATGGAAGGGATGCGCGGGGCGGTCGGCGACCTCGGTGTACATGTCCTCCACGGCCTTCAGTATGGCCTCGCGCTTGTTGCTGACGATGGCGACCATGTTCCCCTCCTTGCAGTTTCTTCAGAACCGCTGCAGCAGGTTTTTGATGCGATGCGCGAACGCGGGCGGTGCCGGCTCCTCCCCGAGCGCGCTGAGCCTGTTCTTGAGACGTTTCTCGAACTCGGCGCGCGAGTAGCAGGCGCGACAGGTGTGCAGGTGCTGCTCCATTTCGGCGTGACGCGCGCCGTCGAGCTCGCGGTCGAGATACTCGAACAAGCGGCGCAGGGCCTCTTCGCAACCGATTTCTTTAATGTCGCTCATGGTGTTCACCTGTCTGCGATATAGGGATGACTCCTTGTCCGCAGCGGGGGCGTGCTTGAGGCCCGCCTCCTGCGCGTGTTGCCACAGCGCCTTCTGCAGCTGCGAGCGCCCGCGGTTCAGGCGCGAACGCACGGTGCCGACCGGCACGCCGAGCGTCGCGGCGATCTCCTGATAGTTCAGGCCCTGCAGGTCGCAAAGGATTACCGGCACCCGAAACACCTCGGGCAGGGCGTCCACGGCTTTCTGCAGGTCTTGTTGCAGCACCTTGTCGAGGAACTCCTGTTCGGGATTGCCCCACCACAAAAGAAATGGCTGGTGCATCCGATCGAACAGCGAGAACACCGGTTCCTCGTCCGGCTCGCCTTGAGCCTCGGCCAGCGCCTCAAGCGAGGTCGGTTCGGTCTTGCGGCATTCGCTCAGGAAGGTGTTGGTAAGAATGCGGAACAGCCAGCCGCGAAAACATCGGCGGTCGCGCAGCGATCCGAAATTCGCCCAGGCTTTGCTGACCGTTTCGGCCACGAGATCCTCGGCGTCGGCGCGGTTCTTGGCCAGCCGCAGCGCCGCGCCATAGAGACGGTCGAGGAGACCGGTGATCTCTTGCTCGAAGAAGGCGCGGTCGGCGTCGGTCATGGTCAATGGCTTCGGTTCATTCTCCGCAAGGACGTTCATGCCGGGTGTACGGTTCCCGGCGTCACTTTACAACGGCATTAAGGGCCCGGACCATGTCCTCGACCGGAATCTTGTGTGCCCGCGCGGCCCATTTGAGTTTCATGAACCGCATCGCCAGCGGAAACAGGCCCTTGCGTATGTCCGGGCAGCCGAAGGAGAAAAACACATCCAGCGTCTGTGGATATTGGCGGTAGACGCTCCATACGGTCATGTCCGCGGTGATGGGTTGATGGCCCATGTCACGCCTTCTCCATGGTGAATGGCTGTGGCTCCAGTTTACGACGGTCCGGTATTGTTGGTACAAGGACGCACCGGAAGGCCGGAGAGTTCCCGGTTCGATGCGCCCTTGATTTACTCCCTTTGTAGCGGCCGGCACCCGGGATCGGTACGGCGCCGGGGACTAGAACGACAACACTTGGCGCCCCGACATTTCGGCCAGCAGCGCCTGCGCGCCCATCCAGCCGGCATTGGGCAGCATGTTGTTCTCGGTCACACCGTGGGTCTTGCCGCAAGGCGGACAGACGCCGATACGCCCGCCGGCCCCGATGTAATGACTGATGAGCTCACCAAGATTGGGGAAGCTCGTGGGCGTAACGGTGTTTGCCTCGCCGTTTTTGGCGAGCCTTGTGCCTTCATGCGTGACCCATACGAGCACATCGCCCCCGGCGGCGAGGGCGTTGTTGGCCAGCACCAGGGGCGCGGCCGTGCGGTCGGGTTCCTGATCGAAGCCTGTGACAATGAACAGAAAACGGTTGTTTCCATTTGTTCCAGTGGACATGGTTTTTCTCCCAAGGTTGTCTTTGCTGGTGACAGGACGCGCCGGCCTGTCCAATGGTTCCCGGCCCGTAGCGTGTACGGTTTTTGCCTGGATTTGTATGTGATATGTTAGGAGCGCTTGTGGTCCCCGCCGCGCCCAGCGGCCGCCTTAAGGAGGAGATCATCATGAAACGCCGGCTATCGCTGTCCGTTTTGTTTTCGCTGATTCTCGCTGTCATTATTTTCCCCGCGGTGACGCAAGCCAAGGACATCGTGGTGGGAACGTCGGTGGCGCTCACCGGCAAGTACGCGCGCACCGGTCAGGAACAGTTGCAGGGCTTCCAGATGTGGGTCGACGAGGTCAACGCACGCGGCGGACTGCTCGGCCGGAAGGTGAAGCTGGTTCATTACGACGACGAGTCCAAACCGGAAACCGGCGCCAAGCTTTATGAAAAGCTCATCACCGACGACAAGGTGGACCTGTTGATCGGCCCTTATTCCTCCGACGTCACCATGGCCGCCAGCACCGTGGCCGAGAAATACCATTTTCCGATGGTGTCTTCCGGCGCCTCCGCGACCGAGATCTGGGAGCGCGGCTACAAGAACACCTTCGGCCTGTACACCCTGGCCGAGACCTACATGGACTCGATTCTCGAATTCGGCAAGTCCAAGGGCCTGAAAAAGATCGCGCTGATCTACGAGAACACCGCGTTCCCGCGCGGCGTCGCCGCCGGCGTCAAGGACAAGGCCAAGAAACTCGGCATGCAGGTCGTGTTCGAGGAGGAGTACGGCAAGGCCTCGACCGACTTCTCGTCCATGATCATCAAGATCAAATCCAGAAAACCCGACATGGTGATCGGCGGTTCCTATCTGCCCGACTCCACCGCGTTCATGCGCCAGGCCAAGGAGAACCGCTTGTTCGCCAAGATATTCGCGTTCGCCGTCGGTCCGGGTCTTCCCGACTTCGGCCAGAACCTGGGCCTCGACGCCGAGGGCGTGATGGGCAACACCCAGTGGGAACCGACGCTCAAGCTCCCGGGCGTGAAGGAGTTTGCCGAGAAGTACAACCAGAAGTACGGCCACGAGCCCGGCTATCACGCCGGCGGCGGCTACGGCACGGGCCAGGTGCTCGAAGCGGCGGTCAAGAAGGCCGGTTCGACCGACCCCGACAAGGTGCGCGCGGCGCTGTTCGCGCTCGACATCGTAACGACCTTCGGCCGTTTCAAGGTCGACGCCACCGGCAAGCAGATCGGCAAGCCGGCTTACGCCGTGCAATGGCTCGCCGGCGAGCGGCATATCGTTCTGCCGGTCGAGGCCGCGACCGCCAAGGCGGCTTATCCGTTCAAGGACTGGGGCAAGCGTTAGAGCCGGGAGTCAGGGATCGGGAATCAAGGATCGGATGAATATGGCACTGATCCCTGACCTTCAAAAACTCCCCGGCCCCTGACATGGAACTGCTCGAACCCGAGATCCTGCTGCAGCTCCTGATCGGCGGGTTGCTCGCGGGTGCGCTGTACGCGCTGCTCGCCTGCGGGCTGAACCTCATTTTCGGCGTGATGCGCGTCATCAACCTGGCGCACGCCGAACTGATGCTGATCGGCGCGTTCGGCGCATACGTACTGTTCCATATATTCGGCCTGCATCCGCTGGCTTCGTTGCTGATCGTCGTGCCGGCGATCTTCTTCGTGGGCTACTATCTTCAACGGTTTCTGATCGAACGCGTGGTCGGGCGGCCGATGCTGACCTCGCTGCTCGCGACCTACGGACTGTCGATCATCCTGATCAACCTGGGGCTGCTGCTGTTCAGCGCCGATTTCAAATCGATACCGGCGTTGCAGGGCTCGTTTCTCATCGACGAACTGGCCGTCTCGAAACCGCGTGCCACGGCCGGCCTGATCTCGCTGTTGCTGACCGTGGGCGTGTATCAGTTTCTGGAGCGCACGCGTCTCGGCAAGGCGATCCGCGCGGTATCGGAGCACGCCCAGGTGGCCGCGATCTGCGGCATCGACGTGCGCCAGATCCGCATGCTGACGTTCGGCATGGCCGCGGCCATGGCCGGCGCCGCCGGCGTCATGCTCTCCGTGATCTATTCGTTCTGGCCGGGATCGGGCGTGGATTTCATCCAGAAATGTTTCGCCATCATCATCATCGGCGGCATGGGCAACTTCGTCGGCGCGTTCTACGGCGGCATCCTGCTGGGCGTGGTCGAGGCGTTCGTCGGCGGATTCATCTCGACCCAATGGGCCGAGGCGGCGGCGTACCTGCTGCTGGTCACCGTGCTGCTGATCCGGCCGACGGGCCTCAAAGGGGTGGCGCGTGCCTGAGAAGCTGCCCCAAAAACTGCTGCGCGTCCGTGATCCGGGCTCGGGCGGTGCTCGGAATCCTCATGGACTGCCGTGTCCACTCCGGTTCCTGCGCTCCGACCTCACCCGGCTGACGGCCGCTCGCGACGTTTTTGAGGCAGCTTCTTGAATAACTATCGCATCGGTTTGTGGATCGGTGTCGCGCTCGTGGCGCTCGCGTCGCTGGCGCCGCTCGGGCTCAACGATTACCAGCAGTCGTTCCTGCTCCAGGTGTTCCTCGTCATCGCGCTGGCGCAGGCCTGGAACCTGATCTCGGGCATGACCGGTTACGTGTCCTTCGGACACGCGGCGTTTTTCGGCGTCGGCGCCTACGCCAGCGCGCTGTTGCTGACCTGGGGATTTCCGTGGTGGCTCGCGGTGCTGAAGAGCGCCGGCATCGCCGCGCTGCTCGCCGTGCCGCTCGGTTTTCTCACGCTGCGCCTGCGCGGCCCGTATTTCGCCATCGCCATGCTCGGTCTGAACGAAGTCGGGCGCATCGTCGCCACGCTGTGGGTGAGCGTCACCCACGGCGGCACCGGCCTCACGCTTTCGCCCGAGCTGCTGCCGTCGCTCGACGTCAAATATTTCACCATGTTCGGGCTGGCGCTGGGCGCGACGCTGCTGGTGGCATGGATTCACCGCAGTCGCTTCGGCCTGGAACTGCGCGCCATCCGCGAGGACGAGGAGGCGGCGGAAATGGTGGGCGTCAACACCACGCTCAACAAGGTGATCGCGTTCGTGCTCTCGGCGCTGATCCCGGGCGCGGTCGGCGCGGTCTACGTCATGTACACCAGCTACATCAATCCGAGTTCCGCGTTCGAGCACGCGCGCAACATCGAGATGATCGTGGTGGTGTTGTTCGGCGGCAGCGGCACGGTCTGGGGACCGATCATCGGCGCCGGCACGGTGATGGTGCTGCGCGAAATGCTGTGGGCGCAGTTCCCGGCGGCGCATCTCGCGGCGCTCGGCGTGCTGCTGCTGGTCGTGGTGCTGTACCTGCCGGGCGGCCTCGTTTCCATTCTGCGCGACCGGCAGCGGTCGCGTCCCGACGCCCGTTCCGGGGAATCGCCGTGAGCGCGCCGGTCTGCGATCCGGATCACATCCTCTGCGCCTGGGGCTTGACGCGCGACTTCGGCGGCGTGCAGGCGCTGCGCGGCGTGGATCTGCACGTCGCGCGCGGCTCGATCACCGGCCTGATCGGCCCCAACGGCTCGGGCAAGACCACGCTGTTCCAGGTGATCTCGGGACTCGACCGCGGCGCGACCGGCGCCGTCACGTTCGACCGCGAGTCGATTCTCGGATGGCGGCCGTCGCAGATCTATCGTCGCGGTCTGGCGCGCACCTTCCAGCTGTCGCGCGTTTTTCCGGAGCTCACGGTGCTGGAGAATATCGTCGTGGCCGGCAGCCGTCACGACCGCAGTGTCACCGAGCGCGCGCTCGGCCTGCTCGAGCGCGTCAACCTGCGCGACTACGCCGCGGTGCTGGGAAAGAATCTTTCCTACGGCCAGCAGAAGCTGGTCGAATTCCTGCGCGTGCTGATGAGCGATCCGGCGTTGATCCTGCTCGACGAGCCGGCGGCGGGGGTCAACCCGACGCTGCGGCAGACGCTGTGGGACATGGTGCGGCACTTGAACGGTCTCGGCGCCACGTTTCTCGTGATCGAGCACAACATGGAAGTCATCGCCGACCTCTGTTCCGAGGTTTACGTGCTGAGCGAGGGCGAGATCATCGCGCATGGCGATTTCGCCGCGATCCGCAACGACGAACGCGTGCTCGAAGCCTATTTCGGAAAATCCCGCCGGCACGGTGCGGCATGACCGAACCATTGCTGAGCATCCGTGATCTGGAAGTTTCCTACGGCGCGGTGCAGGTGCTGTTCGGCGTCAATCTCGAGGTCCGCGCCGGCGAAATCGTTTCCATCATCGGCCCCAACGGCGCCGGCAAACCCACGGTCATCAAGGCGGTCATCGGTCTGGCGCCGGTGCTGCGCGGCGGCGTCGTGTTCGACGGACTCGACATCACCAATTCGCCGGCGCATGTCATTCCGGCGCTGGGCGTGACTTACGTGCCGCAGGGGCGCATCGTGTTCGCGCAGATGACCGTGGCCGACAACCTGGAGATGGGCGCGTTCCTGCAACGCGATTCGCGCAAGCGCCGCGAAGCGGTGCAGGCGGTGTTCGAGCGGTTCCCGCGCCTGCACGAGCGGCGCCACCAGCCGGCCGGAAAACTTTCCGGCGGCGAGCAGCAGATGCTGGCCATCGGGCGCGCGCTGATGCTCGATCCGCGGCTGGTGATCCTCGACGAACCGTCGCTCGGTCTGTCGCCCAAGTACGTCGACCTGATCTTCGACCAGTTGCTCGCGCTCAAAAGCCAGGGCCGCACGCTGCTG
This sequence comes from Candidatus Muproteobacteria bacterium, assembly GCA_027449605.1. Classification (GTDB taxonomy): domain Bacteria; phylum Pseudomonadota; class Gammaproteobacteria; order Acidiferrobacterales; family Sulfurifustaceae; genus Sulfuricaulis. The sequence continues at coordinate 13,066 of DAIDLH010000063.1, forward strand.
ATGGTGGAACAGAACGCGGCGCGGGCGCTGGAACTGTCCGACCGCGGTTACGCCCTGGAGCTCGGGCACAACCGCTTCACCGGCTCGGGAGCGGAACTGCTGGCCAACCCGGACGTGCGGCGCATGTACCTGGGCGGCGCCTAGGGAAGCTCTGATTAAGTCTCCCGTTCGCCCTGAGCTTGTCGAAGGGTGAACGGGAAAGACTGTAAATAACAGGTGATTCGTCCGTTCATGGTTCGACAGGC
>DAIDLH010000064.1 GCA_027449605.1 Candidatus Muproteobacteria bacterium
CCTGCGGCTGTCCAAAATCGCTCCCGGCGATTTTGTCGCTTCGCTCACCCCAACCTACATTTTCATTTGTCCGGACAACCTTCGTCGGCGACGAGCGACAGGAATATCGTCCCGCCCTCGACGCGCACCGGGAAGCGCGCCGCGCAGCCCTCGTCCGGCGCCACCGCCAAGCCGGTGTCGAGATGAATCTTCCAGTCGTGCAGCGGACAGGCGACCTTGTTGCCGTGCACGATGCCCTGCGACAGCGGCCCGCCCTTGTGCGGGCACTTGTCGCGCAGCGCGAACACTTGGTCGTCGGCGGTGCGGAACACGGCGATGTCGCCGTCCGCGTGCCGCACCACGCGCGCGCCCTGGCGCGGGATGTCGTCGAGGTCGCCGATTTCGATCCAGTCGTTCATTTGTTTCTTTGCCACTATTTGCATGATTCTGTTTGTTCCTACACCGTTCGCCCTGAGCCTGTCGAAGGGTGAACGGCTAATTTGCATTTAGTTCGTGCTTCGACAAGCTCAGCACGAACGGTTGTTGATTCACTATCCGACCATCTTGAGCGGGATGTACTCGTGCCTGTCCACGCCCCCGGCGCGCTCCGCCCACGGATCGACCTGCGCGAACTTCTGCGAGTGCCGGAAACGCTCCGCCAGCGCCTGGCGCCCGGCCGCGTCTTCCACCACGCGTCGCTTCACGTGGGCGAGGCCGATGCGCTCGACCCACGGCGCGGTGCGCTCCAGGTAGTGCGCCTCCTCGCGGTACACCTGCAGGAAGGCGGCGCAGTATTCGAGCACTTCTTCCGGCGTCTTCACCGCGCACAGGAAGTCGGTGGCGCGCACCTTCACGCCGCCGTTGCCGCCGACGTGCAGCTCGTAACCCGAATCCACGCACACCACGCCGAAGTCCTTGATGGTGGCCTCGGCGCAGTTGCGCGGACAGCCGGACACCGCGAGCTTCACCTTGTGCGGCATCCACGAACCCCACGCCATTTTCTCCAGCTCGATGCCCATCGTGGTCGAATCCTGGGTGCCGAAGCGGCACCAGGTCTTGCCGACACAGGTCTTCACGGTGCGGATCGCCTTGCCGTAGGCATGACCGGACACGAACCCGGCGCGGGACAGATCGCCCCAGATCGCCGGCAGCGTCTCCTTCGGCACGCCGAGGAAGTCGATGCGCTGGCCGCCGGTGATGTGCACCGTCGGCACTTCGTACTTCTCGGCGATCTCGGCCAGCGACCGCAGCTCGGCCGGCGTGGTCTCGCCGCCCCAGATGCGCGGCACGACCGAGTACGTCCCGTCCTTCTGGATGTTGGCGTGCACGCGCTCGTTGATGAAACGCGACTGGTTGTCGTCGATGTACTCGCCCGGCCAGGCGACCAGCAGGTAGAAGTTGAGCGCCGGGCGGCACTTGTTGCAGCCGTCCGGGGTTTTCCACTCCAGCTTCTCCATGACCGCGCGAATGTTCTTGAGCCCGCGGTCGCGGATCGCGGCGCGGATGTCGTCGTGGCTGTGCTCGGTGCACGGGCACAGCGGTTTCTTCTTCGGCGCGGTCGAGTAGTCGCCGCCGACCGTCGACGCCAGCAGCGCCTCGACCAGGCCGGTGCACGAGCCGCAGGAGCTGGACGCCTTGGTGTGCGCGCGCACTTCTTCCAAGGTGAACAGTTTCTTGTCGGCGATTGTCCTGACGATCGTGCCCTTGCACACGCCGTTGCAGCCGCAGATCTCGGCCGAGTCGTCCATCGACATGACGCGGCTCTTGATGTCGCCGTGGCCCGAGTCGCCGAGGTGCGCCTGGCCGAACAGCAGCTTGTCGCGCAGGTTCGAGACGTCGGTGCCGTCGCGCAGCAGCTGGAAATACCAGGCGCCGTCGAGGGTGTCGCCGTACATCACCGCGCCGCGGATGCGGTTGTCCTTGAGCACCACTTTCTTGTACACGCCCCGGCCGGCGTCCTGCAGCACGATCTCCTCGGTGCCGTCGTCGCCGGTAAAGTCGCCGGCCGAGAACAGGTCGATGCCGGTGACCTTGAGCTTGGTCGAAGTAACCGAGCCCTCGTAACGCGAAATGCCGAAGTGCGCGAGATGATTGGCGCAGACCTTGGCCTGCTCGAACAGCGGCGCCACCAGGCCGTAGGTCTGGCCGCGGTGCTGCACGCACTCGCCCACGGCGTACACGCGCGGGTCGTAGGTCTGCATCGTGTCCGAAACCACGACGCCCTTGTCGCAGTAGATGCCGGCCGATTGCGCCAGCGCGAAATTGGGGCGGATACCCACCGCCATCACCACCAGATCGGCGGTCAGCTCGCGGCCATCCTGCAGCGCCACGCCCTGTACCCGGGTTTTGCCGATGATTTCCCTGGTGACGCCCTGGAGAATGAACTGAAGCCCGCGGTCCTCGAGCGATCGCTTGAGCATGCGCGCCGCCGGCGTATCGAGCTGGCGTTCCATGAGCCGGTCGGGCAGGTGAACGACGGTCACCTTCATGCCCTGCTTCAGCAGACCGTTGGCGGCTTCGAGCCCCAGCAGCCCGCCGCCGATCACCACCGCGTGCCGGCATTGCCGGGCGGCGGTCAACATGACCTCGACATCCCACATATCGCGGAACGCCACCACCCCGGGCAGATTCTTCCCCGGCACCGGCAGCAGGAACGGATGCGAGCCGGTCGCCAGCAGCAAACGATCGTAATCGGCCGTGGCGCCGTCTCCGGCCTTGACCTGCCGCCGGCGCCGGTCGATCTCGACGATTTTCTTGCCCTTGTACAGCGTGATGTCGTGCTCGGCGTACCAGGCGTCGTCGTTGAGCACGATGTCTTCGAACCGTTTCTCGCCGCACAGCACCGGCGACAGCAGGATGCGATTGTAGTTCGGATGCGGCTCCTCACCGAACACGGTGATGGCGTATTTCTCCGGCGCGAGCTTGAGCAATTCCTCGACCGTGCGAATCCCGGCCATGCCGTTACCAACAACCACCAGATTTTCTTTCATCGTATTTCTCCGTACCGGACGGGGTTCATCGCCATTCCGAACCGGCCTGTGTCGTCGCGAAGGCTTGATGCTTCCCGTGACTTGATCCGTGCGTGGTTCATCCGTGCCGGGTCCATGTGCTCAACCGTGATCGCACTCGGCGAGGAAGGTGAGCAGTTGCTCGCGCAGTCCGTAATAGTCCGGATGCTCGAGCAACATCTTGCGCGTGCGCGGACGCGGCAGATCGATCTCGAGAATCTTGCCGACCTTGGCGTTCGGTCCGTTGGTCATCATCACCACGCGGTCGGCGAGCAGGATCGCCTCGTCCACGTCATGGGTGACGAGCATGGCCGTGACCTCGGTGCGCGTCCACACTTCCATCAGCACTTCCTGCAAGTCCCAGCGGGTGAGCGAGTCCAGCATGCCGAACGGCTCGTCGAGCAGCAGCAGCTTGGGCGAGAGCGCGAACGCGCGGGCGATGCCGACGCGCTGCTTCATGCCGTTGGAAAGCTCGCTGGCCTTCTTGTCGCGCGCCTCGGCGAGGCCGACGCGGTTGAGATAATGCTCGATGATGTCGTTGCGCTCGCCCGGCGTGACGTGCGGAAACACCTTTTCCACGCCCAGCGCCACGTTGTCCCAGGCGCTGAGCCACGGCACCAGGCTCGGCGCCTGAAACACGATGCCGCGGTCGGGGCCGGCGGTGTTGACCTCGCGGCCGTCGAGAACGATGACGCCCTCGCTGATGTCGTTGAGGCCGGCCATCATGGACAGCACCGTGGATTTGCCGCAGCCGGAGTGGCCGATGATGGAGACGAACTCGCCCTTGCGGATCTTGAGATCGAAACCGTCCACGACCTTGACCGGTCCCTGGCGGGTCGGATAGATCTTCGAAACCTGCGAAAACTCGACGTAGCGCTCGGCGCTCGGCGCCTCGTCGCGCGGCTTGCGACTCCTGGCCGCCTGGTGCTCGCGCGAGGTGTTGGGCAGCACCGTCGGCAGGCTCACGACCTTCGCCTCGGTCGCGGCGTTGCGCTCGGCGCCGACTTGCATGAGATACTGGGTCACGTCGCGGCGGATCTGTTTGAACTCCGGCGAATGGTTGATCGCCTGGCGGTCGCGCGGACGCGGCAAGGTCACGGGAAACTCCGGCCCCAGCGTCGCGTTCGGCCCGGGCTTCAACGGGATGATGCGGTCCGCCATGATGATGCCTTCGTCGACGTCGTTGGTGATGAGCACCACGGTCTTTTTCTCCTGGCTCCAGATGCGGATGATCTCGTCCTGGAGTTTCGAGCGCGTCAGCGCGTCGAGCGCGCTCAGGGGTTCGTCGAGCAGCAGGATGTCCGGCGAGGCCGAGAGAGCGCGCGCCACCGACACCCGCTGGCGCATGCCGCCGGAGAGCTCGGCCGGGCGCTTGTCCATGGCCGGGGTGAGATTCACCATTTCCACGTACTTCTCGACGCGCGCCGTGCGCTCCGCTTTGGGGGCATCCTTGAACACCTGGTCAACCGCGAGCGCCACGTTCTGGCGCACGGTCATCCACGGCATCAGCGAATAGCTCTGGAACACCACGCCGCGATCCGGTCCCGGGCCGTCGATGGGCTTGCCATGGCGCAGCACCGCGCCATCATCGGCCTGCAGAAGACCGGCCATGAGCGAGATCAGCGTGGTCTTGCCGCTGCCGGAGAAACCGACGATGGCGACGAACTCGCCCTCTTTGATTTTGAGGTTGATGTCCTTCAGTACCGGAGTAGCGCCGTAGGACTTGCTGAGCCCCTGGAGTTCGAGGCTGAGCGCCTCGGCGCCGGGCGTCGGCATCGGCTCGGCCGTCACGCGGTTTACGACCTTGAATTGACGTGCGGGCATATCGTTCTCCTTGATTAAGCCGACCGTTCGCCGAAGCTGGCCAGTTGCTGCAAGGTATGCATGACGCGATCGAGCAGGAAACCGACGAAGCCGATGGTGAACACCGCCAGCATGATGCGCCCCAGCGACTGCGAGCTGCCGTTCTGGAACTCGTCCCACACGAACTTCCCCAGGCCCGGGTTCTGCGCCAGCATCTCGGCGGCGATCAGCACCATCCAACCCACCCCGAGCGACAGGCGCATGCCGGTGAAGATCAGCTTGAGCGACGACGGGATGACGATTTTCATGACCTTGGTGCTGGTGGACAGACGCAACACCCTGGAGACGTTGATCAGGTCCTTGTCGATGGCCGCGACGCCGACCGCGGTGTTGATCAGCGTCGGCCACAGCGAGCACAGCGTCACGGTGATCGCCGAGATGATGAACGACTTCTGGAACATGGGATTGGCGCTGACGTAGAGCGCGCTCACCACCAGCGTCACGATCGGCAGCCAGGCGAGCGGCGACACCGGGCGGAATATCTGGATCAGCGGGTTGAGCGCCGCCTGCATGGTCTTGCTCAGGCCGCACAGGATGCCGAGCGGCACGGCGACGATGGTCGCCAGCAGGAAGCCGGTGAACACCGTGTACAGGCTGGTCAGGATCTGGTCGAAGTAGGTCGGCTTGCCGGTGTACTTGAATGCCTGGAATTCCTGCCCCGGGTTCTGCGCCAGGAACTCGGCCTTGCGCGTCTCCTGTTCACGGTAGAACTCAGTCTCGCGCGCACGCTCGTCGCGATACTCCTGATACAGGCTGCCGGCCTGCTGCGCCACGTCGAGCGGTCCCGGCAACTTGCCGAGCGAGGTCTCGATGCCGGCCGCCCCGACATGCCAGAGAATCAGGAACAGGCCGATGCCCAGGAACGGCGGCAGGATGTTGCGCAGAATGGCCCGTACCCTCGGCTCGCCGTTCGTACCGGCCGGCAACAGCGCGTTCAGGCGCTGCATCATGGTTTGTGTTGTTGCGCTCATGTCGACCTCACGCTGGTGAAATTGTCCGAACCGTCACAGTTTTTCGTCGCCCTTCAGGCCGATCTTCTGCTTGTCGATGTACTCGTTCGGCTTGCGTCCGTCGAACGCGACGCCGTCGATGAAATCCTTCTGCACCGGCTTGAAGCCGCTTTCCTTGGCGAAGTTCGGGAAGTCCGAGGCCTTCATCTTGCCCTCGGCGATCAGTTCCTTCGCGGCGATCGCGTAGATATCCGGGCGGTAGACTTTCTTCGCCATCTCCAGGTACCAGCTGTCCGGCTTGGCCTCGGGGATCTGGCCCCAGCGGCGCATCTGCGTCAGATACCAGACGGCGTCCGAGTAGTACGGATAGGTCGCGTGGTAGCGGAAGAAGGTGTTGAAGTCCGGCACCTTGCGCACGTCGCCCTTCTCGTACTCGTAAGTGCCGGTCATGCTGTTGGCGATCACCGCGTAGTCGGCGCCGACGTAGTTCGGCCGCGAGATGATCTGCGACGCCTCCTTGCGGTTCTTGTTATTCTCGGCGTCCAGCCAGTAGCCGGCGCGGATCAGCGCCTTGGTCACGCGAATGAGGGTGTTCGGATATTTCTTGGCGAATTCCTCAGTCACGCCGAACACTTTCTCCGGATTGTTCTTCTGGATCTCGTAGTCGGTGATGACCGGCGCGCCGATGCCCTTGAACACCGCCTGCTGGTTCCATGGCTCACCCACGCAGTAACCGTCGATGGTGCCGGCCTCCATGGTCGCCGGCATTTGCGGCGGCGGCGTTACCGAAATCAGTACGTCGGCATTGATCTGTCCGGCGGTGTCGCCCTTGTGCGGCGCGTAGAAACCGGGATGAATGCCGCCGGAGGCGAGCCAGTAGCGCAGCTCGTAGTTGTGGGTCGAGACCGGGAACACCACGCCCCACTTGAAGGTCTTGCCCTGCTTCTTGTAGTCGTCCACCACCGCCTTGACGTACTCCGCCTTGACCGGGCGCACGACTTTGCCGTCCGGCTGCTTGGGCAGCTTTTTCTTGAGCTCGGCCCACACCGCGTTCGAGACGGTGATGCCGTTGCCGTTCAGGTCCATGCTGAAAGGCGTCACCATGTCGGCCTTGGTGCCGAAGCCGATGGTCGCGGCGATCGGCTGGCCGGCGAGCATGTGCGCGCCGTCGAGCTCGCCCGAGATCGTGCGGTCCACGATCAGTTTCCAGTTCGACTGCGCTTCGAGCGTCACCGACAGGCCTTCATCCTGGAAATAACCCTTCTCGTAGGCGATGGCGAGCGGCACCATGTCGGTGAGCTTGATGAAGCCGAACTTGAGATTGGGCTTCTCGGCCTTGCCGGTGGCGGCCAGCGCGTCAGCCATTCCGCCCGGCGCCACGGCGCCGAACGCCAATACTCCGGCGACGACTGCCGCGCGCCTGAGAAACCCGCGACGACCAAAACTCTGCCCGCCGACGCAACCCGCTGTCTTGTTAGTATCACCCATGTCTTAAGCTCCTCAATTTATTAACTGGCCAAAAAAAATGCGTCCATTCTGGCCGGAGGCCACCCTTTGGGGTCGCTTCCAACCAAAATGGACGCCGTTGTCCTTTGCGTATCCAGCACGTCCCGCCGTTGGGACGTGCAACCGGAAACCATCAGGCCGCACGAAAGATCGCACTGGCCTCGATCACTACATAGCAATCGCTATGCCAACGATGAATTGCCAGATTTTACAATGCTTTGCTACTAACTGCCACTTCATCGTCGCTACGCCTTGCACCGTCATAGTGCATAGCAGCAGCGGGCATGCGACAAGATGGTGCGCGCGGCAGTCGTTCCGTCATCCCGCACCGCGGTCGCTGACCTTGGCCAGCGCCGCGAGTGACACGCTCATATTCCGGACCTCAAAACCGGCGAGGTAATCGATCGGTCGGGCCGGGTCGAACACGCGGCCGTCGAAGAAGCGGTCGGGACCCATGGTGACCGGCGCGCTCGCCTCGGTCAGGGTCCAAGGCGCGGCGTGGATGCCCTCGGTCTTGTTGTCGAGACTCGGCGCCGGCGCGCCCAATGCCCTGGCCGCGTCACGGTAGATGTCCGGGCGGTACACGGCGGCCGCGGTCTGAAGAATATCGAGCGGCTGCCCGATCTGTCCCCAACGGATCATCTGGGTGAGGAGCCATGCCGCATGCGAACGCCACGGGAACGTCGCGGCATAGCGGTAGAACACGTTGAAGTCCGGCAGCGGGCGCGGCGCCTCGCCGGCCGCGTAGCGGAAGGTGCCGGTCATCGACATCCTGACCACCGCTTCGGGAGCGTTGACATACGACGGCCGGGAGATGAGGCGCACCACCTCCTCGCGGTTCTCCGGCTTGTCCATCCACTGCGCCGCCTCGATCAGCGCCATGATCGCCGCCCGGTGCGTATTCGGATATTTCTCGGCCCACTCGCGGTTCACGCCGAACACCTTCTCCGGGCTGTTGTTCCAGATCTCATAGCTGGTGATGAGCGTGTGGCCGATGCCGGCGGTCACGGCATGCGCGTTCCACGGCTCGCCGACGCAGTAACCGTCGATGTTCCTCGATTCCAGGTTGGCCACCATCTGCGGCGGCGGTATCACGGTCAGCTGCACGTCGCGATCCGGGTCGATGCCGGCGGCGGCCATCCAGTAACGGATCTCGTAGTTGTGGGTCGAAACCGGAAACACCATGGCGAAGGTCATCGGCGGCTTGCCGGCCTGCCGGTCGGCGTCGATCACCTTTTTCAGCGCGCGCGCCGTGAGCGGCCGTTCCCGCATGGCGGCCGGGTCGGCTTTCTGCATGCGCTCGTACAGCGCATTCGATACGGTGATGCCGTTGCCGTTGAGATCCATGCTGAAGGCCGTGATCGTTGCCTTGGCCGGCATGCCGATCCCGAGCGTGGCGGCGATCGGCATGCCGGCCAGCATATGCGCGCCGTCGAGGGCGCCCAGCGCCACCTTGTCGCGGATATTGGCCCACGACGCTTGCTTCGAGACCGTGCTGTTCAGTCCGTATTTCCTGAAGTAGCCCTTCTCGTGGGCCACGGCGATCGCGGCGCAATCGGTGAGCGGGATGATGCCGAAGGCGACGTCGGGCTTTTCCGGGCCGGACTTTTCGCCGGCATAGGCCGCGTTCTTCACTGCGCCCGGCATCCTGTCGAGCATGCCCGCCGCGCCGAGACCGGCGGCCATGCCGGTCTTGAGAAAATCACGGCGCGAAAATACGTGGGCATCATGGTCGTCTTTCTTGCGTTGCATATCACTCTCCGGTTGTACCGAATTAAAAAGCGTCCACCGATCCGGGTTTGCTCCGGTCCGAGAGGCGCCGTTGTCCATGCCGCCGGCGGGCGCGCGTGAAGCCATGCTGCGTCGGGTCGGTTCGTCATCAGCCATCCAACGGAAGCCGGATCACCACCGCCCCCATCACGTCGCCGATCTTGAAGTCTTTCTTCGGACTGTCCTTGTGACCGTTGTGGCAAGTCACGCAGGCCGGAACGACGGCGTAATCCGGGTAGACCGCGGTGAAGTACTTCTTGCCGCCAAGCGTTTCTTCGGCGTAGAAGTTTTTGCCCTTGTTGTCCACGACGTACTGAAGGCCCTGCTTCTCGGCGTCGGTCCGGGCCTTGTTCTGCTTGTTGACCGGCCACAATGACAGCAGCGAATAGCTGAACGTGGCGCCCTTGTCGTGGGTCATCTCGGCGCCGGCGCGGAACATCTGCGCCGGCAATACCAGCGCCTTGTCTTCTTTCCAGTGCTCGCTGGCCTTGATGACTTTCTCTTCGTTCTGCAGGCGGTTGACGATCAGCTTGGTGTACACGGTGCGGTCGGTATCGAGCACCATGTGCAGGGCGTCGGCCATCGACTGCGGCGTGATGCCGGCGGCGCTGGCGAGCGCGCCGGCGCCCAGACCGGCCAGCAACAGGACGGGAACTACGACCTTCATGGACTTCATGGTTTGACTCCTTGAGAGGGTTGGGAAACGCGTTTGGCCGCCCAGTCCACGCTTTCGACGTGGCGCGCGGGCTTGCCGTTGAAGTTGTCGGCGATCAGCGCCGGGTCGGCGAGCGCGTCGAGCGTGAACCCGAGACCGTGGCAGTTCAGGCACACGCTCCTCGCCATTTTTTCGTTCGGGCGCAGATTCCAGTTCTGATTGTGTTCGACCCGTATCCGGGCATCGCCGTCGTCCTGTTTGTGGATGGTGCGCGGCAGGTGGCAGGTGGCGCAGGCCACGCCGCGCCCGGGCGAAACCGCGCCGCTCAACTCGGCCCGCCACAGGCGCTCGTGCGTCGAGCCCTCGTAGGCGCGGCTGTGTTTGTCGTCATGGCATCCCAGGCAGGCGTCGGCCGCGGCGCGGCGGGTGTCGAACGCGTGCGCGCCATGGCAACTGGTGCAGCCGAGAACGCGGTCGCGGGCGTCGGGCTGCATCGGCAGGCGCGCCAGGGCCGGCGTCATCGGTGGCAGATGCTGCGCCAGGCGCATGCCGTGCTTGCCCGCGAGGAAGCCTTTGGTCTCGCTTTCATGACAACGGTTGCACGCCTCATGACCGGGCCGCGCGATCCACTGCGGCTGGTCCTTCGGCTGATGGCAATCACGGCAGTTCACGCCGGCGCGCGCATGCAAGGTCGTCGCCCATTCGTGCAGCGCCTTGGTTTCCGCGTACTCGGCGGGTGCATCCTGGTCCGCGAGACCGAGCGGCTTTCTGCCCCGCATGCCGGAGGCACGCAGCGCATCTCCAGGCTTGCGCACGGGCACCGCGGGATGCGCCGCCGTCGCGGGCTCGTTCGCGTGTTTGACCAGGAAGTCTTCGTACAGCGCCGTGTTGTCGTGATAGTTGTGACACCCGGCCGAAGCACAGGAGTCGAACGCGAGATTCTTGTGCGACGGTCGGTCGTCGCCCACCTCCTGGTGACAGTGAAAACAAAAATCCTTCGGCAGCGTCACGCCCATGGCGCGCGTCTGTTGCGGCCGGTGTTCGAGATGACAGGTGACGCAGCGGAGCGCGTTCAACGCTTCCAGACGGTCGGCGTTGCGCGGGTCGTCGAATTTCTTCTTCGGGTGCGAATCGTTGGAGGCGGCCAGGCGCGCGCCATGACATTCGATGCAGGCGTCCTGCTTCACGCCCGCAAACGGCGTGTGGCAGGCGTTGCACGCCAGTTCGATCTGATAATGTCCGTGGGTCATGGCGCCGGGCGTGAACACGATTCGATCCTCACCAAGCAGACGCGAGGTGAAATAACCGGCCAGGGCGAGCGTCACGACGCCGGCCGCGATCCAGGAAAACAGGTGTTTTGGCTGCTTCATGCATGGTCAGAAGTAATACACGGAGAGGATGTGGAACCCGAGCAGCGTCGGCAGCGGCCACAACAGCGCCACGTGCCCATAACCGCTCAGCGCGCGAAGTTGCCGGGTCCGGCGATTCGGCGCGCGTTCGAGCGCTATCGCCGCGCCGGCGCAAGCGCCGAGCGCGGTGAGCGCCAGGAAACCGGAGATCAGCAGAAAGTTGAGGTGGTTGCCGAGACTCAGGCCGGTATGCACGATCAGCGTCGCCACGGCCAGCGCGCCGAGCGCGGCATGGGCCACGCGCCACCACGGGTAGGACCCGAGCGTGAAACGCTTCCAGCGTTTGCGCAGCGACAGCGGCGACGCGAGCACGCCCAGACCGAGCAGCGTGTAGCCGCTCACCTGCTTCCAGAAACCGTCGAGCCACAACAGCTGGGGCCGCCAGCCTCCCTGCACGGTATCCGCCGCCGGAATTTCCGCGACGAAAAGCAATGCCGCGACCACGACCAACGCAGCGACGGCGGCGCCGAGCAGGCTGAGCCGTCCCGGTGGCGGTTCGGCTTGCGCCGTGGCGCCGACGAGTTCGGCGAGCAGCGGGCGGCAGGAGCCGCACACCTGGCCGGCGCCGGTATGCGCGCTCAGGCTCTCGACGGTCTGGCGACCTTCGGCTACGGCGCGCCCGAGCGTCGCGCGCGTGACGGCGGCGCACTGGCATACGACCGCCGTCGCCGGCCAATCCACGACGCCAAGCGCCGCCGGCGCGGACCAGATCACGCCGCGGCGGTGAAACGCCGAACGCTGCCACGGCCACACCCGGCGATGGCGCAGCAGCGCTTCGCGCACGCGCGGCAGATCCGGCCAGTCGCCGACCGAGATCACGCCCACCAACCGGCCGCGACGCAATGCCAACAGCCGATAACCGCCGCGTTCGCCGCGGTGAACGACGGTGCGTATCTCCGCCGGGTTTTCCTCCTCGCCGACGCGCCCGGCGCTGAACACCGGCAGTCCAAGGACCTTGAGCTGGGTCGCGGACGGCGAGCCGGCGTAACGCGCCCGTCCGCCCAGGGCGTTGTGTGCCGCGATCGCCGCCTGCTCCAGTCCCGGCGCCACCAGGCCGTAGACACGTCCGCGATGCTCGGCGCATTCGCCGATCGCGTAGATATCGGGATCCGTGGTGCGCAGACTGTCGTCGGCGCGGATGCCGCGACCCACGCTCAGGCCGGCGGCGAAGCCGAGTTCCAGGTTCGGCTGGATGCCGGTGGCCAGCACCAGCGTGTCGCAATCGATAGTCGTGCCGTCGCGCAACCGCACCGCGGCGACATGTTCGTCCCCGAGCACCTCACGCACGCTGTTATCGAGTATCAGGCGGATGCCGAGCCCGCGCACGTGCGCGGCCAAGCGTTCCGACGCCTCGTCGTCGAGCTGGCGGTTCATGAGTCGCGACGAGTGATGCACGAGCCACACCTCGGTGTGCGCGCGGCGCAGGGCGTGCGCCGCCTCGAGTCCCAACAGCCCGCCGCCCAGCACCACGAGTCGGCGGCTGCGCGCGCGCCGTGCCAGCAGGCGCTGCACATCGTCGAGATTGCGAAAGGTATACACGCCGGCGCGGTCGATGCCCCGGATGGACGGGACGTGCGGGCGCGAGCCCGTGGCCAGGATCAGTCGCGAGTACGGTTGCCAGCGGTCGGCGGCGTCGCGTACGCGCCGGTTCTCGCGATCGATGGCCAGCACCCGGCAGTGATAATGCTGGATGACCCGGTGCCCGCGCGGCAGCGACGGTTTGTTAACGATGGCGTTCAGGTCGGTCTCGCCGAGCATCAGCGCCGTCAACTGCACGCGCTGATACGGCTCCCACGGCTCGTCGCCGTAGAGCACGATCGGGCACCGCGGATCGCGGCGCAACAGTTCGTTGACCGCGCGGATGCCGGCCGGTCCGGCGCCGACCACGACCACCGGCGGTGTTTCCGGCGCGGCGGCGTGGGGCGCGAGGACTTCAGCCCGAAGCGGCGGCGGCACTCGGCGCTCCGTAAGCGGCGTCCTTCATGACTTGGGCCAGCAGGCCGTACACCGTGGCCCAGGCGTCTTCAACCTCCGAAGTGAAATCCGGCCCCAAACCCCGATCCAGCGTCCACAACAGCGCCGCTCCCACCGCGTCGTAGTGCGCCGCGGTAACGCCATAGACCACGTGCCGCCGGCCGAGGTCCTGCACCGCCGGCACGAGTGCATCGAGGCGGTCGAGCCCGTTCACCGCCGTGGCGATCATGCGCATGAGCTTGCGCCCCTGCTCTTTCATGTCGCCCTTGAACATCGGCTTGAGCGCCGGATCGAGCGCGAACAGCTTGGAGTAAAACAGCTCGGCGGCGGTATCGGCGATCGGCGCCACCTTGGCAAAACTGCTCTGCACCAACTTCTTCTGCATAGGGGTCATCTCGTTTCTCCTGTCGTCTGGTTCATCGCACACAAAAAAGGCGCCCATGCATCCGGGAATTCCCGGAGCGATGGACGCCTTTGCCCACTGCCGCGGACCGCCGTTGGCCCGCAAATACTTTCGCTCTGCTTCTATATAAGGTCGATACATCGACCTCCTGCTTCGAACGGCGCACGCGTGTTACGCGGTTTACCGCCGCCATTTCAAGCACGAGAAGACGTGACGCACCCCAACGCGCAACACCTGGCGCCTACCCCAGCAAATCCTCCGCCGCCACCAGAGTCTCGGCCACGTTGACCAGCCGCTTGCCGCGATCCATGGCCATTTTGCGCAATGCGCGATAGGCTTCGTTCTCGGTGCAGCCCCGCTGTTTCATGATGATGCCCTTGGCGCGTTCGATCAGCTTGCGCTCCGCCAGGTTCGTCTGCGCCTGATCCAGCTCGCGGCGCAGCGCCTGCCACTGCTCGAAGCGCGCCAGCGCCACTTCCACGATCGGCCGCACGCGCTCCACCGACAATCCGTCCACCACGTAGGCGCTGACCCCGGCCTCCAGGGCCGCGCGCATCAGCGTCCGGTCCTGGTCCTGCGTGAACATCACGATCGGTCGCGGATCGTCGCGCGTGATCATGCACACGTGTTCCAGGGTGTCGCGGTCCGGCGAGTCGCGGTCGATGATGATCACGTCCGGCCGCCGCGCGCGCACCTGCGCCAGCATTTCGGTGGCGGTATCCACCACCGTCACCACTTCGTAGCCCGCCGCCCGCAGCGCCGGCTCCACGATCGCCGCACGCTCGGGATCGTCGTCCACCAGCAGCACACTCAATGACATGTCGATAGCCTCTGAAGCTGTCTTCACAAAAGCAATCGCTGTGCCATGTCGGGAGTTCCCGTCAAATCAAGCGACTAGAGAGAAATACGGCGTTTCCGCGCCGGTGACATGCACCAATACCGTGAAGCACGCACCGGACCGGAACCGAAGTGGTGCATTACGCTGGCGACAGGTAAGCGATTGGTTTCGCGTTATCGCTTCGAGACGAAGGGATTTCCTTTGATATAAAAACGCAGCTGCCGCCGGGCCCAGTGCCCGGCGTAGTCGACGCCGACGCGCGGCCGCTTGACGATGGTCATGGGTTCGGGTTTCGCGGGCGCGGCGATGTAAAAATTTTTCCCGGTCAGGTCGTAGCCATTGAGACGTTTGTCGATGCGCAGGGCGCGGCACAACAGGCCGGGACCCTGGGTCCGCTCTTCGATATTTTTCACCGGTTCGACCGCGCGCAACAACACCGCGGAGGCGTGGCCTTCGCGTTCGGTCACGACGTTCATGCAGAAATACATCCCGTAGATCATGTACACGTAGGCGCGGCCCGGCGGGCCGAACATGACCTGGGTCCGCTGCGTCAGCCCGCGCGCGGAATGCGCGGCGAGGTCGTGCGGCCCGAGATAGGCCTCCACCTCCACGATCCGGCCGACGCGCGCAACACCGCGCGATACGTGAACCAGGTATTTGCCGAGCAAATCCCTAGCGACGACGATCGTGTCCCGGTCATAGAACGCTCGCGGCAGTTTTCGCATATTAGGGAACTTCTGAAAAAGTCAGCTAAAAACTACTTCTCACCGCAAAGGCGCAAAGAGCGCAAAAGTTTTTGTTTTGTTGCGGCCCAGGGTGCAATTAAATCATTGCACCCGTTCGGCGGCGCGAACGTTCACTGAACGTTCGCGAAACCTCCGCCTCACCCTTCGCGTCTTTGCGTTGAAAGCTCATATAACACGCTCGTTCCCGCCGTCCACCGGCAGCTGCGCGGCGGTGGTCTTGGCGAACAGCGGGCCGCACATCTCGGCGGCGAGCTCGGCGACGTCGCGGCTGGTGACTTCGGTTTTGAGCACGTTGTTCTTCTTGTACTGCTCGACCGTGAGGCCGTAGTGTTTCGCGCGCGCGGCGAGCACTTCGTCGGTCCAGATGCCGGTGTCGAACACGGCGTTCGGGTGCAGCGAGTTGATGCGGATGTTGTCCGCGCCCCATTCGAGCGCGGCCACGCGCGCGAGCTGGTTGAGCGCCGCTTTCGAGGCGGAATAGGCCGCGGCGCCGGGGCCGGGCGCCGGGACGTTCTTCGAGCCGATCACGACGACACGGCCACCGCGCGGCGCGAGCTTGAGCAGCGCATGCGCTTCGCGCATCAATACCAGATTGGAATCCAGATTGATGCGCAGGACTTTTTGCCACTCGGCGGTCACGAGCGCGTCGATGCGACAGCCGGGCGGGAAAATTCCGGCATTCAGGATCAGCATGTCGAGCCCGCCGAAGGCGCGCGCGGTTTTCTCCAGCATATCGGTGAGCTGCTTTTCGTCCGTCACGTCGCACACGAGGCCGAGATAATCGGGTCGGCTGTAAAGACCGGTGACGGCGGGATTGATGTCGAGCCCGACGACCGCGGCGCCGCGCGCCAACAGCGAGTCCACGCAGGCTTTGCCGATGCCCGAGGCGGCGCCGGTGACCAGCGCCACTTCGCCGGCGAACACCGGCGGTTTGCCGCCGCCCTTGAGCTTGGCCTGCTCCAGGTCCCAGTACTCCACGTCGAAAATGTCCTTCGCCGGCAGCGCCTGCCAGCCGCCGAGGACCGTGGCGCGCTGGATGATCTCGAGCGTGTGCGCGTAGATGTCGTAACAGATCGCGGCGTCCTTGGCGCTGCGCCCGATCGTGGCGACGCCCAAGTCGCGGTCGAGGATCACGCGCGGCGCGGGGTCGAGCATGGTCTTGGATTCTTTCGCCTTGGGCGCGTGTTCGCTGAAATATTTTTCATAGGCTTCGACATAGGCTTTCACGTCACGTCCGACTATCGGCACACGCTTGGTACGGATCACGTGATCCGGCGTCGCCGGCCCCTGTTGCGAGATCGTGGCGATGTCGGCACGGCGCGCGAACGCGAGGCTGGCGGCGTCTTCATGCGCCGCGACAATCACGGGAAACCCGGCGGCTTCGGACAACGTGCGCCGCAGCCCCGCCACTTCCCGCCGTAGCGGACCCGGCGACGGCGTTTCCGTGGCGGCCGGCAACTGCCAAGCCCTGTGCTTCGCGAGATAGCCCTCGGCGCGCGTCACCAGCTCGATCATGCGCTCGTACGATTGCCGCGCGGTATCGCCGAAGGAAAAGATGCCGTGGTTCATGAGCACCATGCCAATCGTGTTCTTGCCGGCCTGTTTGGCGAACTCCCCGGCGCAC
Source organism: Candidatus Muproteobacteria bacterium (assembly GCA_027449605.1). Classification (GTDB taxonomy): domain Bacteria; phylum Pseudomonadota; class Gammaproteobacteria; order Acidiferrobacterales; family Sulfurifustaceae; genus Sulfuricaulis. The sequence goes on from DAIDLH010000064.1 coordinate 16,726, forward strand.
AAACGCGCCAGGTCGAACCCGGGCATGACATAGGGAATGACCACGACGCCGTCGCCGTAAATCTCGCGGATGCGTTCCAGTCCCTTGGCGGTGTTGGTCACGGTGATCACCGCGTCGGCGTGGGTGTGGTCCACGTACTTGTGCGGGAGGATCGCGTGCAGGATCGCTTCGACCGAGGGCGTGGGCGCGGAAGCGCGGGTCATGTGCGTGCGCAACTCGTTCACCATCTGCGGGTCGGACAACTGCGCGAGCTGCGCGAGTTTGAGCAGATGCTCCATGCGCACCGGCGAAAAGCCGGCGGCTTCGATGAACTCCAGGTCCGAGCCGCTGCCCTTCACGTACAGCAGGGTCTCGTTTTCGCCGAGCAGGTTTTTTTCCGCGATCTTGACCGAGGTGTTGCCGCCGCCGTGCAGCACCAGGGTCTTGTCGCGCCCGAGCAGGCGCGAGCTGTACACGCGCAACCCCAGCTCGCCCGGGAATTGCGCGGCTTCGGTGTCGTTCCAGAGGCTTTTCATGGGATGCGCGGGGCAACCCGCCGCGGGTTCGCTCGCGCCGCGACCGGGGACTAGAAGCTGATCTTCACGCCCACGTGGCCGCCGGAGTCCACCGTCACGTTGTTGTTATTGTCGAGCTCGGCGCGCATCTTGCGGTAGCCGACATAGATATTGGCGGTTTTCTTGACCACCTCGAACTCGACGCGCGCGCCCCATTCCCAGAACTTCTTGCCGTCCAGAAACGTGATGACGTCCGGGGCGTAATACAGGTAGCCGCCGAAGCCGATCGGGAAGCTGTTCGGGTGCACGCTGAACTGGCCGCCGAGACCGAGCGCGAGCACGTCCTTGTTGCTGACAGAGGCGGCGTAGACCTTGCCGCCGAGGCCGGCCTCGACGCGCGCGTCGGCGGTCTGCTTCTCGCCGGAGGCGAGCAGGCCCATGCTCGCGGCCCAGTCGTTCTGATCGGTGTTGGAAAGCAGGCCGACGTTGAATTCGGCCTGGCGCCAGGCCGTGGCGTAAGTCGCCTGCACGCTGTCGTTGTTGAGGTTGATGTCGAGGGAATCCGCCATCACCGGGACGCTGAAACCCGCTGCCACCGCTGCCACAAATATCCGAAGACGCATGGAATTCTTTCCTCCATAAAATGACGGCGGCGCAATACTAACCGATCGTCATAGGGCCGGCCAGAACCGGCGGAGGAACGTAACCGCTAGGCCGTCGGCAGGGCTACCACCAGGCGGTTGGCGCCGCCGAGCTTGGCCTGGGTCAGGGTTTCGTCGGCGCGCGCGAGCAGCGCGGCCGGGGGCTCGCCGGGCGAATACTGCGTCAGCACGCTCGAGAAGCTCGGCAGCGGAATGTTCTTGCCGTCCTGGTGGATGAAGGTGCTGGTGGCGGTCTTGCGCGCCTTTTCGAGCGCGTGCATCGCCCCGTCCTTCTGCGTGTTCGGGAACAGCACCGCGAACTCGTCGCCGCCGTAGCGCGCCACCAGGTCGTAGGTGCGGAACTTGGAGAGGATTTCGCCGGCATAGCAGCGCAGCACCGCGTCGCCGGTGGCGCGGCCGTAACGCTTGTTCACCGACTCGAGGTTGTCGACGTCGATGACCGCGAACGCGAGCGCGAACCCGTAGCGCTTGACGCGGCCGATCTCGGCCTCGAGCTGCTTGATGAACACCTCGCGCTTGGGCAGCCCGGTCAGTTCGTCGGTCATGCTGTGCTTGCGCGCCTGGCCCAGCTCCTGCCGCAGCCGCTCGCGGTCGGTTTCCACCGCCTTGAGGTAATCGCTCGCGGTGGACAGCTTCTCGATCAGCGCCTGGCGCTCCTCGATCAGTTCGTTCAGTCCCTTGACCAGGATCTGCTTGAGATCGCCGAGCTCGCCCAGCGGACTGTGCGTGTCCCGCAGCGCGGCGCGTTCGCTTTCCAGCAGCTCGCCCAGTTTCGGATCGGCCTGGATGCTCTCGGTCACCTTGTGCGCGAGCGAGTTTTCCAGCGCTTCGATCTTGTCCCGCCGCGTGATCGGCGGCGCTTCGGGGATCGGGACGACGGCTTCCGGCGCCGGCGGTGCGGGAACGGGCGGGGCCTGCGCCGCCGGGGGCGGTGTCACCGCTTTCTTTTCGACGGCCACGGGCGGCGCCAACGGCGGTGGCGGCGTCGTGACCGTGGGCGCGGCGGGCGACGCGGGAATATAAAGCGTGAGTCGCTGCTGGATGAGCCGCGCCTTCACGCGCGTCGCCGGGTCGCAGGACGGACTGGTGGCGTACTTGCCGAGCAGGCCGTGCAGGAAACTGACGAAAACGAGTTCGATGCGCCCATCGGCGTGTCCGTACTTCTGCAGGCCGCGCTGGATCTGGTTGTAGAGAATCAGCCCGTGTTCGGTCCGCTTCAGACCTTCCAGGTGATGCTTGAGGCTTTGCAGCAACGACGGATCCGCTGAGCTGTCCTTACCCGCCACGGCAATCTCCTCAATAACCGGCGTGAGTGGCCTGTCATTGAGAGTAGACGGCGGAGCCCCGGTTCACAACCCGCCGCATGGCACCGAGCCGCGGTTAACGGGGGGCGAGAGGCAAAAACGCCGCTTCAGGCGCCGTTGTCGTTGGTCAGGCCCTGGGGACGCGGCGGCGGCACGACGGCGATCTCCGTTTCGATGCGGTTGCGGCCCAGGCGCTTGGCGCGATACAGGGCGCGGTCGGCGCGGTCGATCAGGTCGGTATGGCCTTCGCCGGGGATATACATGGCGATGCCGGTGGAAAAGGTCGGCAGCCGGAACGCGCGGCCCTCGAAATTGCAGCTGACCTCGAGCGCGCGCCGCCGCGCCTTGTTGACGGCGGCGACAGCGCCGTCCTGCCGGGTGTTGGGCAGCAATACCGCGAACTCCTCGCCGCCGTAACGCCCCACCATGTCGTGGTGACGCAGTACCGTCAGCACGTCGGCGGCGTAACAGCGCAGGACGGCGTCGCCGGCGGCGTGTCCGTAGGCGTCGTTGATGGCCTTGAATTCGTCGAGGTCGATCATGGCCAGCGCCAGCGGCGCGCCGTAACGCTGCGCGCGGCTGATCTCGTCCTGCAGCCGGCGCATGAACGCGCGCCGGTTGGGCAGGCCGGTGAATTCGTCGGTCAGCGACAGCAACCGCACTTTGTTCAGTTCCTCGTGCAGGCGTTCGCTGTCGGCCTTGATGAGCTTCAAGTAGCCGCCGCTGCGGTGCAGCTTTTCGTCCAGCGAATGTTGTCCTGTGATCAACTCTTCCAGACCGCCCACCAGGATCTGCCGCAGCTGTTCGATTTCCTTCTCGCCTTCGGCCTGCTGCAAGGCGCGCAGCTCGATCTGCAACAGCGCGCCGAATTCGCGGTTCTGGGAGAGCGCGTCGGTCACGCTTTTGGCGAGCGCTTCCTGCAGTTTCTCGATCTCGTCGCGCTGACGGTCGAGATGCAGGCGATAGGCGTTGTTGACGCGGCGCTCGACCGTCAGCGCGCCGCTCTCGGTCGCCACGACCGTTTTCGGAGGTTCCTCCTTCGCCGCGGGCGCCGCGGCTTTGGGCGCGGCCGCCGGTTCCGGGCGGGATTTTTCCGCGGCGGGCGCGGTCACGCCGGCGGCCGCCTGGCGAATGCGCTCGTCGAGATCGTCGGAGGAAACCGCGCCGCCGGCGGCCGGGGCGAAACCGCGGCGCAACTGGATCAGGCGCGCGTTGAGACGGGTGACGTGATCGGCGGAGGGATCGCGCGCGTAGGCGTCGAGCAGCAGATGCAGCAGCGCGGCGTAGGTATGATCGACCCGGGCCTGCACGCCTTCCTGCTCTCCCACCAGGCGCGCGATCTGGTCATAGATGACGATGCCCGCGGAGGTTCGTTTCAGCCCGTCGAGCAGACTGAGCATTCGTTTCGAAGCAGACGCGCGGTCCGCTTCGGATTCGTTCTGCGCCACTTCCCCACCTCCTGTTTCCGCGACGGCGTGTTTGCTTACACATCGTCCGCTTTCGCGCGGCACAGGCACCGCATCCCTGTGAGGCGGCCGCAGAAACAGCATGTCGTTATTCTTGAGGCTAGACGTCCGTTTATAGCTTTATGGATGTCAATTTACCCGTGCGTATAACAAATGACAACGCGCGCGCTTCGTCGGCACGCCGCAATGCACGCGTATCAAAGACTTATCGTCGACATTGAAGGGCCCGGGTTAAGCGGGAATCAGCGCGAGGGACGCGCGCGGCCGCGGCGCTTGCCCTGAAACGACACGATCGATTTGACGATCTCCTGGTACGGCAGGGACTCCAGCGAACCGCAGGCCGCCTGCGCCTGTTGCACCAGCGCATGGATATTCTGCACCCGGGCGGCCCCCTCGTCCGGCGTCATCTGCCGCTGCAGGCCGATCAGCCCGCCGAGCATGACCTTCAGCTCCTTGCCGAACGGCAGGCTTGCGGAGCTGTCCGTCACCTTGAGCGCGAAACGCGCGCGTTCGCGCAGGAACCCGAGCAGCGTGGCGCAATTGTTGCGCGCGATGTCGGAACGACATTCCACGCCCATCTGTTCGGCGACGGAAAAACGGGTCGCCATTTCACAGGCGCACCGGGCGCTGAGGATGGCTTTCTCGAACGGGCAGCGGGCGCTCATAAAATGCGGAATGCGGAATTTAAAGAATGTTAACTCTTCTTATTCCGCATTCAGGTGTGGTATTGACGGCTCAGCTCATGCACCGCGTCCACGACCACGGCCACCTTGTCGGGTTCGACATGCGGGTGAATGCCGTGGCCCAAATTGAAAACATGTCCGCCGCCGTTTCCGTAGCTGGCCAGGACGGCGGCAACCTCGCGGCGAATGCGGTCGGCGGAGGCATACAGGATGGACGGGTCCATGTTGCCCTGCAGCGCCGCCCGGTCACCCACGCGCGCGCGGGCGTCGCCCAGGTCGGTGGTCCAGTCGATGCCGAGCGCGTCGGCGCCCGATGCCGCTAGAGCATCGAGCCACTGGCCCCCGTTTTTCGTAAACAGAATCACCGGCACGCGCCGGCCTTCGTGATCGCGCGTCAGACCGCGGACGATTTGTTCCATGTAGCGCAGCGAGAACTCGCGGTAATCCCGCGGCGTGAGCACGCCGCCCCAGGTGTCGAAC
>DAIDLH010000065.1 GCA_027449605.1 Candidatus Muproteobacteria bacterium
GCAGAGATGGGTTGACGATGATCTTAAAGGAAACATCGTGACGGGACACAGCATGGATCCGGTTCGCATCGAGCATACCGCCGACACCACGCACGTGGCGCTGGAAGCGGCGCTCGGCATTGCCGACGCCCGCATCATGCACGAAAAACTGGGCGCGGCGCTGGCCAGCGCCACGCCGGTGGTGCTGGACGGCAGCCGCGTGGAGCGCCTCGATGCGGCCGCCATGCAGATACTGGCCGTATTTTTCCGCACCGCCTGTGGTCGCGGTCTGGCCGTCAGTTGGCAGGGCCTGTCGCCCGGCATCCAGCAGGCCGCGCAACTGCTCGGCTTGGAATCCATTCTCGAGATGAAATCATGAACGGACCGATTTCGTTCAGCCCGAGCATTCTGACTCGCACCCGATCCTGGCCGCGGTGGTGGCTGTGGGCCGCCGTCGGCATGGCGGTTTCCCTGATGTGGATGATTCCGTTCACGCCCTGGTGGGCGGTGCTCGGCAGCAGCCTGTGCGCCTTGCTCACGCTCACGGTGCTGGCGTTTTACGCCCGCAAGCAGGAGGAAGCCAGGCCGCTCGAAGGCGAGGAAGTCCTCGAAGGCCACGACGCCAAACAGGTTCTGGAACAGGTGGACGCGATCATGTCGCCGTCCCGGGACATCGAACAGATACCGCAGGTGGACGAAGTCCTGCAGAACATGGCGGCGGACAACCAGCGTCGCCGCCTCGAAGACCTGATGCGCCGCTGGGTGGACGTGGCGCAGCGTTACAGCGAAGCCGCGCTGGTGCTGCGCAAGGAAATCTACACCGTCATCAAGCAGACCGAGCAGGCCGCCAACACCATCGCCAGCAGCTTCGAGGCGGTGATCAACAAGGCCACGATCCAGGCGCGCCAGGCGATGGAGCTTCTTGAAGGCACGCAGGGAGCCACCAGCGACGGCGTGCCGCAATCGCTGAAGGACTTCATCCAGGTGTCGGACGAGCGGCTCAACAAGATGGCCGACGAAGTCGTGCGTGTCGCCGATCTGTCGGTGAACATGGTGCGCGAACTCGACGGCGTGCAGAACCGCACCCAGGCCATCGACGGATTCCTGCTCGACGTGGAAAAGCTCGCCGATCAGACCAGCCTGTTGGCGCTGAACGCCGACATCGAAGCGGCGCGAGTGGGCGAACACGGTCGCGGGTTCTCGGTCGTGGCCTCGGAAGTACGGCGCCTGAGCAAGCGCTCGCACGAGTTCAGCGATCGCATCCGCGTGCACCTCAAGGAAGTCAGAACCGGCCTGAGCAAGACCTACGGCGACATGCGCATGCTGTCGGCGGCCGACATGGAGCACGCGCTCCAGATCAAGGAGGACGTCGTCTCGCTCACGCGCTCGCTGGAGGACAAGAACCGAGAAGTCGCCGAGACCGTCAGCTGCATCAACGAAATCAGCAAGGAGATCGCGCAGGACGTGCGCAACGTCGTCGTCTCGTTGCAATTCCACGACATCACCAGTCAGAAGTTGAGCGGCATGCTGGAGCCGATGGACGATCTGCGCCGTTCGCTGTACCACCTGATGCAGGAAACGATCGGCCTCGACAAGAGCCTGCTCAAGAACCTGCCGAACAACGAACGCTGGTTGTCGCGGATGCGCGACGATCGCGCGCCGGAAACCGCCGCAAAACCGATGAAAAACACAGTACAGGAACATCCCGCCGTTCAACAGGGCACGGACAACGGGCCCGCGGTGGAGCTGTTCTGAAGGAGAGCCGCCATGGCAACCATACTCACCGTCGACGATACCGCCTCCATGCGCCAGATGATCAGCTTCACGCTGCACAGCGTGGGCCATGAGGTCATCCAGGCCTCGGACGGGAAGGAAGCGCTCAAGATGCTCGAGGGGAAGAAGGTCGACCTCGTCATCGCGGACGTCAACATGCCGAACATGGACGGCATCACGCTGGTGAAATCGCTGCGCGCGCTCGCCGACTACAAATTCACGCCCATCCTCATGCTGACCACGGAATCGCAGGAAGCCAAGCGGAGCCAGGGAAAGGTCGCCGGCGCCACCGGCTGGATCGTCAAACCCTTCAATCCCGAGCAACTGCTGACGGTGGTGAAAAAGGTTCTGGGATAACCCCATGGCCATCGACATGCGCCAGTTCCACCAGACCTTCTTCGAGGAAAGCCTCGAAGGACTGGCCGGCATGGAAACCGAGTTGCTGCGCCTGGAACGGACGGCGGACGGCAACGGCCGCGAAACGCTGGCCGCCGACGCCGAGATTCTCAACACTATTTTCCGCGCCGCCCATTCGATCAAGGGCGGCAGCAGCACTTTCGGATTCACCGAGGTCGCGGCCTTCGCGCATGTGCTCGAATCGCGCCTGGACGCGCTGCGCGACGGACGTTCCCAGCCGGACCGGCGCGTGGTGGGCCTGCTGCTGCTGTCGGTGGATTGCCTGCGCAGCCTGATCATCGCCGCCCGGACCGACAAGCAGGCCGATCTCAAGGCCATCGAAGCGGTGCGCCTGCAGCTCGAACGGCTCGAAAACGAGACTCCGGTCCCGACCGCGAACGAAAAAAAACCGTCTTCGTCGGAAGCGGCGCAGACGACGCGCTGGCGCATCCGGTTTCACCCGCTGGCGCGGATGTTTCACACCGGCAACGACCCGTTGCGCATCCTGCGCGAGCTGGGCGACCTGGGAGAATTGAAGGTGACGGCGGAGACGGCGGGTCTGCCGTCCTGGGAACGCATGAATCCGGAGGACTGCTATCTCTCCTGGAATATCGATCTCACCGGCAATACCACGCGCGAGACGATCGCCGAGGTGTTCAGTTGGGTCACGGACGATTGCCGGCTCGACATCAGCCAGCAACCCGCCGCCGGCGTCGTTTTGTCCGCGCGCGCCATCGCGGAAGCGGTGGCGACGATGGATATCAACGCCGGCACCTTGCGGGTCAGCGTGCCGAAAGTGGATGCGCTGATCAATACGGTCGGCGAGCTGGTGATCACACAGACCATGCTCAACCAGCTGGCGTCCAATTTTTCCTTCGACAACATTTCCAGGCTTTTCGCCGGCATCGAACAACTGGAGCGCAACACCCGCGAGCTGCAGGAAAGCGTCATGCGCATCCGCATGCTGCCGCTGAGTTTCGCCTTCAACCGCCTGCCGCGTCTGGTGCACGACATGAGTCAGAAACTCGACAAGAAGGTCGAGCTCGTCATCAGCGGCGAACAGACCGAAATCGACAAGACCGTGATCGACCGGCTGATCGATCCGTTGCTGCATCTGGTGCGCAACAGTCTCGATCACGGCATAGAGCCGCCAGCCGTGCGCAGCGCCGCCGGAAAGCATCCCATCGGCGCTATCGAACTCAAGGCATACCAGAAGAGCGGCAATGTCATCATTGAAATCCGCGACGACGGTCGCGGCCTGGATCATGACCGCATCTTCGCCAAGGCCGTGGAGCGCCGCCTGATTCCGGCGGACGCCAAGCTCTCGCCGGACGAGATCGCCGAGCTGATTTTCCTGCCCGGATTTTCCACGGCCGAGGTCGTCAGCGACATCTCCGGGCGCGGCGTCGGCATGGACGTGGTGCGCAACAACATCCACAGCCTGGGCGGCAACGTGGAAATCGCCTCGCGCGCCGGGGAGGGGACCTGTTTCATCGTGCGTCTGCCGCTCACGCTGGCGATTCTCGACGGTCTCAGCGTTCAGGTCGGCGCCCACACCTACATTCTGCCGCTGGTGAGCATCATCGAATCGGTCCGCATCCGGCCCGAGCAGATCAGCCGGCCCGCGGGCGGCGGCGAACTGTTTGGATTGCGCCAGGAATATCTGCCGTTGCTCCGGCTCTGCGATCTGTTCGGCGTCGCGCCGCGTTCGGCCGATCTGACCGAGGGTCTGCTGGTGATCGTCGAATCCGACGGCAAGAAGGCCGGATTGCACGTGGACGATCTGCTGGGACAGCAGCAGGTGGTGATCAAGAGTCTCGAAACCCATTACCGCAAGGTGGACGGCATTTCCGCCGCCACCATACTCGGCGACGGCACCGTCGCCATGATTCTGGACGTCGCCGGTTTGATCCGCATGGCGCACGCCGGCGCCACGCGGCCG
>DAIDLH010000066.1 GCA_027449605.1 Candidatus Muproteobacteria bacterium
TACAACCAGCCAAGCCCGGTGCCTGAGCAGTACGGCTGGCAAAGCCTCATCAAGAAAGACGGCGACGAGCTGTTCGATCACTACCGCCACACCCTTGAGGCGCTGGGCAACCAGAAGGGCTTGCTCGGGCTGATCTTCAACAAGTCGCAGAACAAGTTCCAGGACCCGGCCAAGTTGCGGCGGCTGATCGTGGACCTCATCGACAAGGAAACCTGGGTGTCGATGAGCGCCGACGTGAAGGGCGACGCCTACGAAGGCCTGCTGGAGAAGAACGCCCAGGACACCAAGTCCGGCGCCGGCCAGTACTTCACCCCACGCCCGCTGATCCAGGCCATTGTGGATGTCATGGCCCCGAAGCCCGGCGAGACCGTGAGCGATCCGGCCTGCGGCACCGGCGGCTTTCTGCTCGCGGCGCACGACTATGTGGTGAAGCACAATCCCAACCTGACCAAGCCGCAAAAGACCAAGCTCAAGGAGGAAACCTTCAAGGGCTGGGAGCTGGTGCAGGCCACGGCGCGGCTGTGCGCCATGAACATGCTGCTGCACGGCATCGGCAGCCAGGACTTCGAGCCCATCGTGGTGTCCGACTCGCTGGCCGCCGACCCCGGCGACCGCTTCGACCTGGTGCTCACCAACCCGCCTTTCGGCAAGAAGAGCAGCACCACGATTGTGGGCGAAGAGGGCAAGGTCAGCAAAGAGCGCGACATCGTCGAGCGCGGCGACTTCTGGACCACCACCTCGAACAAACAGCTCAACTTCGTCCAGCACGTCAAAACGCTGCTCAAGCAGAACGGCCGCGCCGCCGTGGTCGTGCCCGACAACGTGCTGTTCGAAGGCGGCGCCGGCGAAACCATCCGCCGCAAACTCCTGCACGAGTGCGACGTCCACACCCTGCTGCGCCTGCCCACCGGCCTGTTCTACGCCCAGGGCGTGAAGGCGAACGTGCTGTTCTTCGACAAGAAACCCGCGAGCGTTACCCCGTGGACCAAGAAGCTCTGGATCTACGACCTGCGCACCAACATCCACTTCACGCTCAAGACCGATCCCTTGAAGCGCGAAGACTTGGATGAATTCGTGAAGTGCTACAACACGGAGAATCGGCATAACAGGAAGCCGACTTGGAGCGAAGCCGCCGTTCACCCTTCGACAGGCTCAGGGCGAACGGCGGAGGGGAAAAAGAAGAAAGGAGCGACCCCTCCCCCTAGCCCCCTCCCGCAAGGGGAGGGGGAATCTGGTTTGAAGGGCCGCTGGCGCGCATACTCGTACGACGAAATCGCCGCCCGCGACAAGGCGAGCCTCGACATATTCTGGCTCAGAGATGAAACACTCTCGGATTCAGACAACCTTCCGGACCCGGATGTGTTGGCGCAGGAGATCGTGGATGATCTGGAAGCGGCGCTGGAGCAGTTTCGGGAGATTGCCGGGGATCTCGGTGGCACAGCGGAGAGCCAGGAACAATGATCAATCCACCGGCATTCACCGACGCCCAGGCGTCTCGGCTCGCGGCTTTCTTGAGCGCGCCGGAGCGCCCGGAAGGCACGATGAGCTACTGCGAACTCGCCGGTTTCCTTTTTGCGATCGCTTGTTCGCCGGAGCTGGTGCAACCGTCCGAGTGGTTGCCGCTGGTGTTCAACGAGAACGACGGGGGCTTCGAGACCCTCGACGAGGCACAGGAAATTCTTCCGGCGATCATGGCACTCTACAACCACGCCAACAGTGGCGTGCTGGAGGGGAACCCGGCTCTGCCGCCAGGTTGCACGGTGCGCGCCGAGCCAATATCCAACGTTGAACCGGATGCGCCGCTCAGCCAGTGGGCGCGCGGTTTTGGCGGCGGGCACGATTGGCTCGAAAACGCGTGGGACGAGCACGCGCCTGAAGAGTTGGACGAGGTGTTGGGTGCCGACATTCTAGTGCTGAGCTTCTTCGCCAGCCGCAAGTTGGCGGAAGCCTACCGAAAGGAGATCAAGAGCAGGAATATCTCGCTGGAGGAGTTGGCTGGCGAATTGCTGAAGGCGCTGCCGGATGCCATGCAAAGCTACGCACGCATTGGGCGGACCCTCTACGAGGCGGTGCTATCGGAACCACGAATCGAAGCGCGGCAGTCCGCGCGCAGCGAGAAGATTGGCCGCAATGATCCCTGTCCGTGCGGCAGCGGCAAGAAGTACAAGAAGTGTTGCGGTAGCACGTAACATTTCGCGGGCCTTCGGCCCTTGGCCGGAATGACGGAATAAATCAGAGGTTCCCTAAATATGAAGCAACTATTTATCGGCATTGTTCTGCTCCTGGCAGGAGGAGGGGCCTTGGCGGCCGAGCCGCAGAAATTCCCCGACGTGGTTTCGGCCACAGTTCAGCCGCGCGGCTCTGATACCTTCGACTTCGACGTCACGGTTTCTTCGCCGTACGACACGCCGGCCAGATACGCGGATGCCTTTCGCGTCATGGGCAAGGACGGCGCGGTATTCGACGAGCGCAAACTGCTGCACGACCACGCAGGCGAGCAACCGTTCACCCGGGATCTCTACGGCGTGAAAATTCCGCCTGGCATACGCGTGGTCGTGATCCAGGCCCGGGATCAGCGGTACGGATATGGCGGCAAGACGGTTGAAGTTGCCTTGCCCGGGCGGTGAATCGGAATCGGCCTATCGGCCGATGTTTTTTCAAACCCTGTTGCTGCCCGGGGTACAACAAAACCCGTTGCACCCGTTCGGCGGCGTGAACACACGTTAAGTGTGTTCACGAAAACTCCGCCTCACCCGGCTTTCGCCGGAATGACGGCATAAGGAGAGGAAGATTTAAGTAGGCAGTTTCAGGGCGGTAAGACTCCACGCGGTTCCGTTGTCTGGTCTTATGTCCAACCCTTACATCCAGGGCTGACACGCGCTTATGTCACGGCATAGTCAGGTTTCGATACGAGGGAGGGGATTAACAGCGGTGGTCTCGATGCTGTAGAGATTTACGCTTTTCCACCGTCGCCAAGGGTTTCTTTCATTGTATACCATTTCAGGTATACTCAATATGACTGGACAACAAGAAAACCGCTGGTGTGGATAGGAAGTAGCAAGCGAGATCTGATGGCGCTGCCCGTTCCTATTCGGAAGTTTTTCGGCCATGCCTTGAATTTTGCGCAGCACGGCGACAAACATGATGCGGCCGAGGTTCTAAAAGGCTTTGGCGGTGCGGGGGTCCTGGAAATCATTGAAGACGGCCGCGGTGGCACGTATCGGGCCGTGTACACGATCAAATTCAGGGAGGCGATATTCGTGTTGCATGTGTTCCAGAAAAAGAGCAAGCACGGCATTGCAACACCCAAACCAGACCTGGATATCATCCGCGAACGCCTGAAAGTCGCGGAGCAAATGATAAAGGAGATGCGCGATGCGTAAGCGAGTCGTTAAAGGCCTCGAAGCCGAGGTGAGTTCAGGCAATGTCTTCGCCGATCTTGGCTTGCGAGATGCAGAAAAGCTGAAAATCAAATCCGGTCTGGTTATCCAGATCGTGAAGGCCGTGCGTCGTCTTGGTCTGTCGCAGGAAGAGGCGGGACGGCGCATGGGGTTGTCCCAACCCAAGGTGTCCGGCCTGTTTCGCGGTAACTTCAGCAACATCTCCGAACGCAAGCTCATGGATTGTCTGAACCGGCTCGGCTACGACATCGAAATAAAGGTGAAACCTGCCGCCAAGCGCATCGGGCATGTGAAGCTGGCGGCCTAAACCGAAGATATTAACCGCTGTAGGAGCACCGAACCATGGCGGGTAGTGGCGGCTTATTTTGACCGGTCTATGAGAGAAAAGTTATGAAAATGCACTACGACGAAAAATCCGACGCGCTCTACCTGCGCCTCGGTGAATCAAAGATCATTGAATCCGAAAATCATGAGTAACGAGAGCAAGAAAACCCGTGTGCCTGCGCGTGACCCGGATTTAGTGAGCTCCGAAGCCGCACTGCGTCGCGCGGCAAAGCGCGCGCGTGATCAGGCGCGGCGCTCCACGGGCTATGTCGTGGTATATCGCGATGGCAAAATCGTCGAGGACTGGGTCGGCAAACGTGTTACCTGACAAAGTCGCAGTTTTTTGAAACATAGCCCGCTACAAGCGGGCTTTGTTTTTCTGCTCGTAGGGCGGGTTGGTCGCGCAGCGACGTAACCGCCGGATGCGGTGACAGCACGCGGTTCGCATTCGGCGCAATACGCTGCGCTATTGCGCCCTACGCGCTGTCTGATTGCCGTTGTCATGTTGTGTGACTTCTGGTAAAGGTCACATGGCAGATTGGCTCCCCATCCAATACCCCTGACAATTCCCGGTCTTTAACGAACGTCCACTCGGTTACACTGTCACCCGGTCTGGTACCGCCGATACAGAAATCATGATCCACATTCCCTTCGACAATCGATTCCTACAGCTTGGCGAAGAGTTCTTCGCCAAGACGCAACCCGCGCCGGTGAAACAGCCGGTGCTGATCCAGTTCAATCACGCGCTGGCCCGGGAGCTGGGCATGGTGGTGGAGGATGCCAGCGAGGCGGAACTGGCGCAGCTCTTCTCCGGTAACGCGCTGCCGCCCGGGGCCGCGCCGGTGGCGATGGCGTATGCGGGCCATCAATTCGGCAACTTTGTTCCGCAGCTTGGCGATGGGCGGGCGATCTGGCTCGGCGAAATCCGCGCGGCGAACGGCGCCTGGTTTGATATTCAGATGAAGGGCAGCGGGCGCACGGCCTGGTCCCGTGGCGGCGACGGCCGCGCGGCGCTGGGGCCGGTGCTGCGCGAATACCTGGTGAGCGAGGCGATGCAACGGCTCGGTGTGCCGACCACACGCGCCTTGGCCGCGGTCGCCACGGGCGAATCGGTGGCGCGTGAGCGCGCCTTGCCGGGCGGGGTGATTACGCGCGTGGCCGCGAGCTTTGTGCGGGTGGGGACGTTCGAGTATTTCGCCGCGCGCGGGGATGTCGCGGCCGTGAAAAAGCTCGCGGACTATGTCATCGCGCGCAACTACCCGGAGCTGGCCGGGGCGGAACAGCCTGCCAATCAACTCTATGGGGCCTTGCTCGCGGCGGTGATCGCGCGCCAGGCGCGGTTGATCGCGCGCTGGATGCAGCTCGGGTTTATTCACGGGGTGATGAATACCGACAACATGTCCGTCGCCGGCGAGACCATCGATTACGGGCCCTGTGCCTTCATGGACGGGTATCGTCACCAGCGCGTATTCAGCTCGATCGATCGCCACGGGCGCTACGCCTACAACAGCCAGCCGGGCATCGGCCTGTGGAACCTGGTGCGCCTGGCCGAAACGCTGGTGCCGTTATTGGCGGAATCGACGGACGAGGCGGTGAAAATCGCGCAGACGCATCTCGAAACCTACCAGGGCCAGTACGAAGCCGCGTGGCTGGCGGGCATGCGCGCGAAGCTGGGCCTCACGGCGGGTGTGGACCCCGACGCGCGGGACAAGGCACTGATCGAGGCCTTGCTCGACGCGATGGATGCCAACGAGGCGGACTTTACGCTCACGTTTTATAACCTGTCGTGCCTCGGCACCGGCTCACCCGCGCCGGATCATGCCATTCGCAACTTGTTTGCCCGGCCCGCGGCGTTTGATGACTGGGCCGCGCAGTGGCGCGAGCGCCTCCAGCGCGAGCCTCGGAGTGATGCGGCGCGGCAGGCCGGCATGCAGGCGGTGAACCCGGTGTATATCCCGCGCAACCATCAAATCGAGGCGGCCATCCGCGCAGCGGAAGACCGCGGGGATTTTTCGGTGTTTCATGCGCTGCGCGCCGTGTTGCAGAACCCGTATGCGGAACAGGCCGGGAAAGAGCGTTATCGCCTGCCGCCCGAGCCGGAAGAGGTGGTGTCCAAAACTTTTTGCGGGACTTAGGGAAGGTCTGAACCAGTGTCGAAGGACAGCGCCCCCTCTCCCTAACAGCTTGTTGAAAAAAACTCATCGTCACCCCGGCGAAAGCCGGGGTCCAGATTATTAAACAAACATAATCAGTAATATCTGGATTCCGGCTTACGCCGGAATGACGGTATCGGATGTTTTTCTGACTTTATCAACACCCTGGTATCCCTCTCCCTCTTTCAGGGGGAGAGGGGACTCAATCAGAGGTTTCCTGGCCGAAATAAAAGCCGGGTCGGATTGGACTTCCCGCCTTTTCCTATTCGTAGGGCGGGTTAGTCGCGCAGCGATGTAACCCGCCGGATGCGGCGTCGGCACGCGGTTCGCATTCGGCGCAATACGCTGCGCTATTGCGCATTCGACGCCGATTAAGAAGTGGGAGGAGACCATCACATCGCCCTACGCGCTGCTGAAACAGTTTCAGGGCGGTAAGACTCCACGCCGTTCCGTTGTCTTGTCTCATGTCCAACCCTTATATAGCTAGGGCTGACTGCCGCCTGCGTCGCGGTATAGTCAGGTCTCGACCACGAACCCGCACGCTTTGGCAGGGGAGTTGATCATACCCAATATGGGAGCTATCATTCTCATTATGGGAATGACTCGCTCCAGGACGTCCGAAGTGCTGTTTACCAAGACCCAGCGTCGGGTGCTGGGACTGCTGTTTGGCGATCCCGACCGCAGCTATTACGCCAACGAGATAGTACGGTTCGCCGGCGCCGGAACCGGCGCGGTTTTGCGCGAGTTGGCGCGTTTGTCTGCCGTACATCTGGTCACGGTAAAAAAAGTCGGCAACCAGAAGCATTACCAGGCGAATCACGATGCGCCCATCTTTGATGAATTGCGGCTTATCGCTCAAAAAACACTGGTCAATACGCGTGGCTCAACGTCTTCCGGATCATCGGCCAATGAATCGCGTCTTCGTCCGAAGGCCCGCGCCATGAACCGCGGAAGCGGGGCTCTGCGAATCCCCCAAGAGCGGTTGGAGCGGTTGTGCCGGCGTTTTCACATCAGAAAGCTTGCGCTTTTCGGTTCCGCGGCGCGGGACGAGATGAAACCCGACAGCGACGTGGATCTGATGATCGAATTCGAGCCGGACCGGGCTCCGTCGTTGTGGGATTCAGCCGGGCTGAATGAGGAGTTTTCCGCGCTGTTTGGAAACCGGGCGGTGGATATCGTCCCGCCCGAGGTAATGCGCAATCCATACCGTCGTAAAACCATCCAGCGCGACCTGAAGGTTCTTTATGAAGCCAGGTGAGCGCGATGCCGCCCACCTCTGGGACTTGCTCGATGCGGCGCGCCATGCAAAAGAACTGATTACCGATGTCAGTTTCGATGAGCTGATGGAAGATGTGCGCACCCGTTACGCGCTAGAGCGCGCGCTGGAGATCATCGGCGAGGCGGCGCGGCGTGTATCTCCAGCGTTACAGGCCCGACACTCCGAAATCCCCTGGAAAGGCATTATTGGTTTCCGGAACGTCCTGGCCCATGAATATGGTGAAATCGATTATCGCCGGCTTTTTACTGTCGCGACTCAGGGAGTGCCGGCATTGATTTCCTCATCGCAACGCATGCTTGGCGAAAAGCCGAAACGCAAGTAAACCACGCAATTGACGCCAGACCACGGTTCGCGGGGGGGGCGACGATGATCTGTGCGTCAGTCGCCAAAATCCAGCGCGGCGATGATGCGGTTCAGTTGCCCCTGCGGGCCGGCTTCCTTGGCCAGCGCATCAATGTTGCTGTCCTTGTCGCGCTCGCTCGCCTCGATTTTCGCAATGTAGCGCGCGTTGCAGTCTCCTACGGCTTTTTTGAGGATTTGCAGGCGCCCGACGATCTCGTCGGGCAAGCGGACCCAGGTTTCAATGTACAGGCACTCCTTGGCATCGATCGTTGCCGGCAAGCCTTCTTTGGTCAGGCGATCGACGAAATCCTGACACCAGTCCACCGGCGCCTTGTGCGTGAGCCGGAAGCAGAGGTCGATGTACGGTTCCCGGCGGATGCGCGGCGGGCGCCTTTCGTCGATGCCCGCTATTCTGATATCGCTGATGCCTTCCATAATGCGGTTCCTCGACTGCGCCTGACCCCCACCCTGGCCCTTCTCCATAAAGAGGGAGGGGAATGAAGTGTTGCGCGTGCTGATTCGTGTGTATGCACTCTCACTATAGACGCAATACCGGGGTGGGGCAGGATTAGATGGTGGGAATCAACATGTACAACCTGGACCCCCGCGTTCGCGGGGGTGACGACTTGTTGGTGGAACGGCGCGCGGTACGCGCCCTACAGGGTGACCTAACAACACAAAATGTTGTCATTCCCGCGGAAGCGGGGTGAGGCGAGGTCTTCGCGAACACACTTAACGTGTGTTCGCGCCGCCGAACGGGTGCAACGAAGTGTGTTGCACCCCGGGCAGCAACAGTGCAGTTTATGTCATCGCGCGCTTCGCGCGCGATATCATGCAAACCCTGGGCCCCCGATCCCTGCCCCTGCCTAATGCATGCAGGGGCAGGCTCTACTACATGCGAGGACAAGCTTCGCGGGGGTGACAGATGATCTGTTCGAATTGCAGGAAGCCTTGAGAAAACCTGAAATGGCCGCGACAGAATCACAAGACAGCACCTTGCGCCTCGACAAATGGCTGTGGGCGGCGCGCTTCTTCAAGACCCGGACACTGGCCGCGGAAGCGGTGGCGGGCGGTAAGGTCAAGGTGAATGGCGAACGGGTGAAGGCGGCCAAGACCATTCGCCCGGGCGATACCTTGAACATCCATATCGGCCCTTATGAATATGTCGTGCGGGTGCGGGCCTTGTCCGCCCGGCGCGGCCCGGCGCCGCAAGCCGCAAAGCTCTACGAAGAAAGCGAATCGAGCAAAGCGACGCGGAACGAATTGGCCGCCCGGCTTTCCGCCGAAAGGCGTCTTGTCACCCCTCCCAAAGGGCGCCCCAGTAAAAAGGAACGGCGTCAGATTATTCAGTTCAAGAAAACCAGGATTGACTGATCCCGCCCGCGCCGTCCGTCCCGCTACTACCCAATCTTTATATCTAGGGCAGACCGCCGTCTCTAGCGCGGTATAGTCTGATTTCGATAATCGACTTGGGCATAGGATTCGGATTGTCGCCCCTTTTGACTCTTAAAGAAGCGCATTGGCCTCCCCCTCCCGGGCCGTGGTAAACGCGGGTGGTGTGCGCACGTTGATTGCGTTTAGGCAGGGCGAGAGGGCGTTTTTCATGTATGGCTACCCGAAAAACGAACGAGCCAATATCAGCAACGATGAATTAAAGGCATTGCGATTATTGGCAAAAGAGCTGCTGGGCTATGACGAACAGGGCTTAGCCAAGGCTGTTAAAGCAGACGAACTGATTGAGGTAAATGTCGATGGCAAAGCATAAATCTGTGTTGAAAGTGGTGCACGAAACCGCTCGCGGTTTGCGCGATGCCGGTTTAATAGAACCCAAAACGATGCGTGAGTTTGACGTGCTGTGCCTGCCTCGGGTCAAGGAATATACGGCCGCGCAGATCAAGCGCATCCGCGAACGCAACAAGGCAAGCCAGGCCGTGTTCGCCGCGTATCTCAATACCAGCGTTTCGACCGTTCAGAAGTGGGAGCGCGGTGAGAAGAAACCCAACGGACCATCGCTGAAACTGCTGAGCTTGGTTGAGACCAAGGGGCTTCAGGTGCTCGCCGCATAGCATTGGAAAACGGAACCAGATCATAGTTTTCGCTAATGCTTGCTCCAGCAGATCTCAGCGTCCGCTCTCTACCTCGTGTTTGATTGCCGCCAGCTTCTGCTCGACATTGGAAAATTCACCGTACGAATGCGTGGTCCGCGAATACCAGTAGCGGCTGTTGCCGGCGTCGCCTTCGATCTTGTGCAGCACGGCATGAACCCAGCAGAAGAGGGGGTCGTCTTCGTCCTGTTGCACGATTTTATGCGCGCGGTCCCAGTCGCCGGCCAGTGCGGCGTCGATGGCTTTTAGCAGGTCGGAATTCATGCGCGGACGATAGCGCAAGGCCTTGCCTTGCTTCAACCGGAAGATCACGCGGGAAAACCATGACTGTCGGGGTTCGCTTTGCTCACCTCAACATACGATACATAGAAAGATGAAGTGCGGATTGAGCGGACAAAATCCGCCTGCTGGGCGGCGGCCGGATGAAAAACATAAACGCGCACCTGTCACGCGCAGCGGTCGTGATTGGCTCCCCCGTTCTTGGTTCTTCTGAAAGTATGAGAAATTATAGTTCGCCCATTGCACATATTTAACGCACTGATTCCGCGCCGTAATCGCCGCTGGTATCTGCGGAAAACAGCCATAAAAAAATTTTCTCGCAGATCGCCAAAGTGCGGCTATTGTTTCGGAGCATCTGGTACTCCTTACGGAGGTGCTTATGTTTAGTTTCCTCGATGACTTCAAACCCTATGGCCATTGGCTGCTGCGGATCGCCCTGGGCAGCGTGTTCGTGATTCATGGCATCGGCAACTTCATGAACCTTACCGGGTTCGCGGAGGCCTTGCGCGTGTCGCACGGGCTGGCGATGGTACTCGCGCTCGGGGAAATCGGCGGCGGCGTTCTCGTGCTCACGGGCGGCTTCCTGGAAGACTGGATGACCCGCGTGGGCGCGCTGATGCTGATACCGGTCCTGCTGATCGTGATGTTCATGGTGTACGGGACGGACATGGGCTTTACCGTTTCCAAGGTCCATGTCGTGGGCGGAATGGAATATCTGCTGGTCATGATCCTCGTATCGCTGTACGTGCTGCTGAAGGGGAACAAGACCTGACGTCTGCGCGTTGACAAACCAGGAAGTTTTTCAGCCCCCATCCGCAAGGGTGGGGGTTTTTGTTTTTGGCGTTCTGAAAATTCCGGGCACGGCGTTTAATGTGCTGGCAAGATGGATCGCTCGTCTAGCGCCGCACGCCAGGGAGAGCGAAGCGAAAACTTGGTTGTTGGAATGGCTTCGCGGTGCTACTATAGTGTTACTTACACATTCTTATGTCCCGTCATGACCGCCACGACCACGCTCAAGCTGCCGGAAAAACTCAAAACGCGCATCGCTCGTCTGGCCAGGGAAACCGGGCGTTCCGCGCACAGTCTCATGGTCGAGGCGCTGGAGCGTGAGGTGGCGCGCAAGGAACGGATGCGGGAGTTCGTGCGTGAGGCGGTCGTCTCCGACGCCGCGATCGAAGAGGGCGCGGCCGTGTACCGGGCCGAGGACGTTCATCCCTGGCTGGAACGGCTGGCCAAGAACCGAAAGGCTGCCCGGCCCAAGCCGTGGCGCAAGTAGTCTATTCGGAGAACGCGCTCGCGAATCTGGAGCGTGCATTTGATTCTCTCGCCAAACACGACCCGCAGGCGGCGCTGGGCGCCGCGCGCAGCATTGGCGAAGCTGTCGATACTCTTTCCAACCATCCATTGATCGGCCGAATCGTAGCAGGCGAACTGCGCGAGCTGGTGATTTCTTACGGCAAGACAGGATACATAGCTTTATATCGATTTCTGCCCGTACCGGATCAGGTCCGTGTCTCGGCGATACGACACCAGCATGATCTGGATTACCCGATTGAATAATCATCACGACAGAGACCCATGAGCAACTTACCCAAATGCCCGAAGTGTGGCTGCGAATACACCTACGAAGATCGAGACATGTTCGTCTGCCCGGAATGCGCGCACGAATGGTCGAAAGAGGCGGTCGCCGAAGTCTCGGAGGAGGGGCTGGTGGTCAAGGATGCCCACGGCAACCTGCTGCACGACGGCGACAGCGTCTCCGTCATCAAGGACCTCAAGGTCAAAGGTTCGTCGTCGGTGGTCAAGGTCGGCACCAAGGTCAAAAATATCCGGCTGGTCGAGGGCGATCACAATATCGACTGCAAGATTGACGGGGTCGGGCCCATGAAGCTCAAGTCCGAGTTCGTGAAAAAGGCATAAGGAATCCCCGCTGTGCGGGGATTATGTTCAAGGAAGGTGGGAATCTATATGTAAAGCCTGGACCCCGGCCTTTGCCGGGGTGACGACATTTAATAATTCGCTGTGCTCACCCAACCTACATTATTGCCGGTCTTTCTTTATAATTATGCGGTCAACGCAGGAATAACGAGGACGTAAGCATGGGTGCGCAGTGGAAAACCAAGATCAAAGAGACGACGGCCGCGGTCAAGGGCCGCATCTTCACCAAGCTGGCCAAGGAAATCATGGTCGCCGCGCGCGGCGGCGCCGATCCGAACATGAATTCCAAGCTGCGCATGGCGGTGGAGCAGGCCAAGAAGGCCTCGATGCCCAAGGACAACATCGAACGCGCGATCAAGAAGGGCGCCGGGCTACTGGACGAAGTGGTGCACTTCGAGAAGCTGCTCTACGAAGGGTTCGCGCCGCACCGGGTACCGGTGATCGTCGAGTGCCTGACGGACAACGTGAACCGCACGGTTTCCAACATCCGCGTGCTGTTCCGCGCCGGGCACCTGGGCGCCTCGGGTTCGGTGGCCTGGGATTTCGACCATCTCGGCATGATCGAAGCGACGCCGGAGAAAGCGGGCGCCGACCCGGAGGTGGCCGCGATCGAGGCCGGCGCGCGTGATCTGGAGCCGGCGGAGAACGGCGCGACGCTGTTTCTCACCGATCCCACCGACCTGGACGCCGTGACCCGCACGCTTCCGGCGCATGGGTTCGTGGTGCAGTCGGCGCAATTGGGTTACCGGCCGAAAAATCCGGTGACGCTCGGCGCGGCGGAGCGCGCCGAAGTCGAAGCGTTCCTGGAAGCCATCGACGCCGACGATGACGTGCAGAACATCTACGCAGGGTTGGCGGGGTAGGTCGATAGTTGCTGTGTTGGGGTTCGCTGCGCTTACTCCAACCTACAAACTAACCTGCAGGGATGTAGGTTGGGGTGAATGAAATGAACCCCAACATCCGGGCTATATAACAACCTGAAACTTCGTTCCCGCGACTTCGATGATGTCGCCGCTCTCCAGCAACTGGCCGCCGGGCGGCACCGGCTTGTCGTTGAGCCGCGGCTCGCCGGGTCCGATTTGCGCGTGCAGCACGTATCCGTCGGGGCCGCGGTAAATCCGCGCCGGGCTCTTGCCGGGGTTGTCGAGCAGGGTTTCCTCTTTCACCAGCGGCACGCGTTTGCCTTTGTCTTTTCCGTCCGTGGCGACCAGTTGCGCCTGTACCGAGATGACCATGGTCTTGTCGCGCGAGTCGGCCGGCGCGGCGCTCGCGCTCGGACCTTTGCCGAACACGGGCGCATCCAGGACCAGATCGTCACGATAGATCAGCTCGTGCGAACCGATGATGATCCCTTCGCCATGGCGCAGCTCGTGCCGCGTGATGCGCCCGCTGATGAGAAAGGTTCCGTTCGTGCTGTCGAGGTCCTCGATGGTGGATTTGCGCCCGACCGTTTTGATCACGGCGTGCGTGCCGCTGACGCTCTTGTCGTTGTTCAGCACGATGTCGCAGGTGGAATGGCGGCCGATCGTCATGTCGCCGAGCCGCAGGTTCACGTCGCCGACCGGTTTGCCCTGGAATTTGATGACGAGTTTGCCCATGTGTTGCCGTTTTTCTCTCCTGCTGTTTCTATGTCCGACGAAACCGGACCTGCATCCGCCTAGGATACAAAAGGACGCGGAGATATGAAACTGTGGTTCGGGATTTAATAAGTTTCTGAAACCCCCTCTCCCCACGGGAGAGGGCAGGGGCGAGGGCGATCTTATTTTCGCAAAGCATGGCTTTAATATTCCCCTCATCCTAACCTTCTCCCGAAGGGAGAAGGAAAAAGAGTTTTTCAGTTGCCTGCCAAAGGCGCCGCGAAGTAATCGCACAGCTTTTCCATGCGGTTGAAGTGACTGCCTTTCCAGTACGCCTGACCGCAGGCCTTGCAGCGTCGAAACCGTTCGTAGTACTTCCTGGTCTTCGGTTCCAACTGGTGCAGCACGGTTTCCTTGTCCACGTCCTCCAGCTCGCCGTTGCAGCGCAGGCAGCGGGTGAAGGGGCGCAGCGCGCGGTACAGGTCCAGGCGCGCGAGGATTTCCCGGACCTGTTCGCGCGGTTTGACGGCGCGCACGAAGTAGCCGTGAGTGATGATTCTGTGTTGCAGCAAGGCGCGATCGCGGGTCAGCACGATGCGTTTTTCCTCGCTCGCGATCCGCGCCACTTCCCGGTCGGTGAAACTGTTGCGGTAGACGACGTCGAAGCCCAGCAGGCGCAGGTAGCGAGCCAGTTGCCCGAGATTCACGTCGACGACGAAGCGCGGATCGCGCAGCGGCTTGTCCCGCAGCCGGATCAGCGGACTGACATCCAGACTCTCGAACGCCGGATAGACGCTGATGCGATCGTCCGCCTGGACGATGTAGGAAAAATCCACGGACCGGCCGTTGACCAGAATCACTTCGACTTCGGTGTGCGGCACGCCGAAGGACTCGATCAGGTCCTTGACCGAGGTGCGTCGCGTGAGCTCGTGGGGGAACGTGATTTTGCGCAACGCCGGCGCCAGAAAATCATTCAGCTCCTCATAGAAGCGCAATTGCACCTGTGGCATGGACGGGACGCCTCCCGGCAGGGTGGCCGGTTCACAGTATAAAAGCGCGTTGCAGGCAAGCCCAGGCATTGCGCCGAATGGGCGAATGGCGGCATCCATTCCATGGCTGGGAGTGTTGTATTTCCGGGAGGCAAGGCAATACGGCATGATTTTGGACATGCCCGAGGCGGTATCGCTGAACCCTGGTCAGCGTTATCATAACTTCGTTCGTTTCCTCTCAACCCTGTCTTGCGCGGGGCGAGGAGCCTCGCAAGGAGGTGCAGCCATGGCTATCGCAACCACGCTGGAAAATTTCCTGAAAGCGCATCACGTTGCTTACGATGTCGTTACACACCCCCGCACCATGACCAGCATGCAAACCGCGGCGCAAGCGCACGTTCCCGGTAACCGCCTGATCAAGAGCGTGGTCGTGGAAGACGATCAGGGCTATCTGATGGTGGCGCTGCCGTCCACGCATCGACTGGAACTGGGGAGACTGCATCATCAGCTGCAACGCCAGCTCGGGCTTGCCACCGAAGGCGAGCTTGCCGGCTTGTTCAAGGACTGCGAGCTCGGCGCCATCCCGCCGGTCGGCGCCGCCTACGGGATCGAGACCCTCGTTGACGACAGCCTGCTGCAAGGGGGCGACGTCTATTTCGAGGCCGGCGATCACGAGGAGCTGATCCACGTCAGCGGCGAGCAGTTCCGGAACCTGTTCGCCGACGCGAAACACGGCCGTTACAGCGATCACCTGTAGTGCGGGGGCGGTATTCCCCGAAGGCCGGCAGGATTGCAAAAATACCCGGTGCCACGCTGTTTAATGGCCCGGGTTCCGGCCCGATTCCCCGCGTTGACGTCCAGCCGTGCGGACGATACAGTTTTGCCGCGCAGGGAAGCTGAATTTGGCCTCCTTGCCATATTTCAGGGTTAACCATCTTATTCATTAGGAGCACTACACACATGAAGAAGTTACTGACGAGTCTCATGGCCCTTACCTTCATCGCCGGCCTCGGTTTCAGCACCGCCAGCATGGCCATGAAGCACATGGCCGAAGCCACCGCCAAGGCCTGCAAGGACAAGAAGCCGGGTGACATGGTGAAGGTCGACGGTAAAGACGTGAAGTGCCCGGAACCGAAGAAAGAAGAAATGAAGAAGGAAGAGAAGAAGTAACCGTCGTTACTTTTGCAGTCTCTTGAAAACGCCCCCGATCGGGGGCGTTTTTATTTCGGCTTCCTGACGCCGCGGCCCGGCGTTACTATAAGCCCGAACAAGCATCCGAGGTTGCCATGAAGCCATTGAAGCACGAAGCGGAACTGGTGAAGGGCGCGATCCTCGCGGGAATGAAGTATGGAGTTGATCGGGGCGCCGTCATCTTCGAGCCGACCGATTCGGCCGGCGAGAAGATCCTGTTTATCTACCGGCTGCTGGTCCACGATAAAGTCATTCAGCCCCTTCCGGAAGACCAGGTCTCGCAACAATCCATGCGCCACAAGCTGGCTATCTGGTATTCGAAGCAATTGCCGAAGGATCATCCGCTTTTGAAATAGGCGGGGCAACCATTCCTGTCGGAGGGACGAAATCATGAACATCGATGCGCTCAAGTCAGTGGCAAACGCCATCGTGGCGAAGCAGAAGGGCGTACTGGCGGCGGACGAAAGCAGCCCCACGATCAAGAAGCGATTCGATTCGATCAAGGTCGAGTCCACCGAGGAAAACCGGCGGCGCTACCGCGAAATCCTCTTCACCACTGACGGAATAGAACGCTACATCGGCGGCGTCATTCTCTTCGACGAAACCCTGCGCCAGGGCACTCGCGACGGCACGCCTTTCGCCAGGCTCCTGTCGAGCCGCGGGATCGTTCCCGGGATCAAGGTGGACAAGGGCGCCAAGGCGCTGGCGCTGTACCCCGGCGACAAGGTCGCCGAGGGACTCGACGGCCTGCGCGAACGGCTCGCCGAATACAAACAGTTGGGCGCGAAGTTCGCCAAGTGGCGCGCGGTGATCGAAATCGACGAACACAATGTGCCCTCGGCGTTCGGCATCCGCGCCAATGCCCACGGGCTGGCGCGCTACGCCGCGCTGTGCCAGGAGATCGATCTGGTGCCGATCGTGGAACCGGAAGTGCTCATGGACGGCGCGCACGGCATCGAGCGTTGCGAAACGGTGACGTCGCAAGTGCTCGAGGCGGTGTTCGCGGAGCTGGACGCGCACCGCGTGGCGTTCGAGGGCATGCTGCTCAAGCCGAACATGGTGATCCCCGGTATGAAGTGCGCGAAGCAGGCCAGCGTGCAACAGGTGGCCGAGGCCACGATGCGTTGCCTGACCCGCTACGTGCCGGCGGCGGTTCCCGGGATCGTGTTCCTGTCCGGCGGGCAGGGCGCGGAAGACGCCACCGACCACCTGAACGCCATGAACGCGATGGGCGCGCATCCGTGGCAGGTCAGTTTCTCTTACGGGCGCGCACTGCAGGCGCCGGTGCTGTCCGCGTGGAAAGGGCAGGAGAGCAACGTGGCCGCCGCGCAAAAAGCACTCCTAAAACGCTCCCAGCTGAACGGGCTGGCGCGCGATGGAAAATACGCCCGGGCTATGGAAATGACGGGATGATCGGTTAGATAAACTCCGATCAATTCCGTTCGTGGTTCGACAAGCTCGCCACGAACGGCTTCAAAAACCGTTCGCCCTCAGCCTGTCGAAGGGCGAACTTTATTTTGTTATCCGCGTTTGTGATTCTTCGGGAGAAGATAATGACGATCTCAATGTACCAGGCCTCGGTGCCGGTTTTTATCCGCATGCTGAACAATCTTGTCGCGATTCTGGAAAAAGCGGCGGCCTATGCCGAAGCCAGAAAAATAGAGCCCGCGGCGCTGCTCGCCAGCCGCCTGTACCCGGACATGTTTCCGCTGGCGCGCCAGGTCCAGATCGCCTCGGACACGGCCAAGGGAGGAGCGGCGCGACTCGCCGGGATGGAGCCGCCCGTGTACGAGGACAAGGAAACGACGTTTCCCGAACTGATCGAGCGTCTGCATAAGACGATTGCCTATCTCAACAGCTTCAAGCCCGGGCAGATCGACGGCTCCGAGAACAGGGAAATTACGCTCAAGGTTCGCAACGACACGCTCACGCTCGACGGACTGACGTTCCTGTTGAATCGCGCTTTGCCCAATCTGTATTTTCATGTCACCACCGCGTACGACATTCTGCGGCATAACGGGCTCGAGATCGGCAAGAAGGATTATCTGGGGAAATTCTGATGAGATGCCTCTTGGCTTCGCTGCTGCTGGCGCTGTGTCTCGTCAATGCTCCCGTCACTGCCGCGGAGCCGGCACCCGGCAGAATCACGGGTGGGCAACGTTATGACCTGCCATCGTGGTTCAAGGTCAGTTTTCTCGACATACGAGAGGATCTGAAAGAAGCCGGCGCCGGCGGGCGACAGCTGATGATTTTCATTCATCTCGATGAATGTCCCTATTGCGCGCGCACGCTCGATGAAAATTTTCGCGAGGGCGACACCAGAGAGTTCACCGAGAAGCATTTCGACGTCGTGGCGCTGAACATTCGCGGCGATCGGACCGTCGAATGGATCGACGGCAAGACGTATACGGAAGTAACGCTGACGCAGAGGCTCAAAGTGTACGCCACACCGACGATCATGTTCGTCGATCCCGAGGGTCGCATTGCGTTGCGTCTGGACGGCTTCCGCAAGCGTCAAGTCATGCGTCATGCGCTCGAATACGTTCAACAGAAGGCTTATAAAAACGAATCGCTGGCGAGTTTTATCGCGAAACAGAAACAGGAGCCTTACCGGCTTCGTCCCGAACCGATGTTTCAAGCGGTTTCGAATTTCAAGAATTACCGCAAGCCGCTGGCGGTAATTTTCGAGGACAGCCATTGCACGGATTGCGATGAATTTCACGACAAGGTGCTGAAACATCCGGAGGTGGCGCCGGAGCTGGCCAAATTTCTCGTCGTCCGGCTCGATGCCGATTCGGACCAGCCGATCACCGACATCCAGGGAAAACCCACCACGCCGAAGCGCTGGGCGGAACGGCTCAAGCTGAGCTATCGTCCCGGCATCGTGCTGTTCAACGAAGGCCGGGAGCAGGCGCGCATCGACGGCATGTTCTATCACTTTCACTTCAAGCAAATGCTGGACTACGTCAGCGGCCAGCACTACAAGCAATACGACAGTTTCCCCAAGTTCAATGCCACGCGCCGGCCGGAGCTGCTCAAGCAGGGCGTCACGATCGACTACGCACAATAAGCAACCTGCCGCTCGCGCCCGGGATGAACCTGCGTCTCGGCCTGAGCCTGTGGGACTCCATGGCTGGGACCCTGGTTGTCGAGGGGCTGCTGTTCGCCGCCTGTGACTGTACCTGTCGGCCACACAAGTCCGCGATCCGATCGGCCGATATGAGGGCCTAGTCGCGCTCCTGGCTCGGCATGGCGCTTTCAGTGTCCTTGGCTTATTGGGCAGATCAGCATCGAGACGTCATGTTGTCGCGAGGAGGGTATTCGTCGCCATGTAAAATAAGAATTGAGTAGGGGGCGTTATTTGGCATTTTTCATACGCTGCGAGCCACGGAAGGCGCGAAGCGCCGAGGCGAGTAGTCCGCGGTAGGCGCGGGCTGGCGGGCGAAGCAGCCAGCCCATCGCGCCGTCAAGCCATTGTGGGCGAGCGCGCTTGTCCCCGTCGAAGGGGACCGCTCGA
>DAIDLH010000067.1 GCA_027449605.1 Candidatus Muproteobacteria bacterium
GCTGGCAGGTTTCACCACCCTGGCGCCAGCCGACCGTGAGCGGCGCATGACCGATGCGATCCTGCGACAGGCCGTCGCCTCGGGTCGGCACGGCGCGAAGCCGGCCGACGCCCGGGATCTCCAGTGGCTGACTCAGATCCCAGAACAGACTCGCGGTGAAATCCGTTTCCAGCCGCGGTTTCAGCGCCACCAGTTCGTCCCGGTACCGATGTACTTCCGCTTCCGGCCAGCGCACCTCGGCATGCCGCGTGCGCGGCTCGTGCGCCACCTGCGCCAGGATATGCTCCAGATGCATCGCCGACGGCGCCTGGAATCCCTGCCGGCGCAGCCAGTAGCGGATCAGGTTGCGCTGGCGCGGCGCGGGCAGCATGCGCAGCGCCGCGACCGACAGCGTCGAGGTTTGCGCGCCATGACAAGCCTGCCAATCGGTTTCCGCGAGCGTGTCGAGCAATCCCGCCGCTTCGGACGACAAACTCGCCGCGCGCGCGATTCTCTGCGCGGCGCCGGGCCAGCGCGCTTCCAGCAGCGGAAACACTTCGTGCCGCAGGTAATTACGCGAAAACCGCGCATCGCGATTGCTGGGATCGTCGACCCAGTGCAACTTTTCCCGCACGGCGTAATCCGCGAGCTGCGCCCGGGTGCAGCCCAGCAAGGGACGCGCGAGTCGCCCCGATGAAAACGGCGCGATTTCGGGCATGGCCGCCAGTCCATGCGTGCCGGCGCCGCGCAGCAATTGCAGCAGCACCGTTTCCGCCTGGTCGTCGATATGATGCGCCGTCAACAGCACTTCCCCCACCCTCACGTGGCGCGCCAGACTCGCGTAGCGCGCCGCGCGTGCCGCGGCTTCCAGACCCTGATCGTGCAACGTCGCCACCTGGACGCGTTCGACGACGCAGGGAATGTCCCGATCCGCGCAGAATTTTTCGGCGTGCCGCGCCCATGCCGCCGAATCCGATTGCAGCCCGTGATCCACGTGCACCGCGCTCAGACGCAGCGACAGACCTCCGCGCAGAACGCTCAGGGCATGCAGCAACACACAGGAATCGAGACCGCCGCTGAAAGCGACTTTCAGCGGCGTTTCCGCGGAGAGGCCGAGGCGATGCAGGGTTTCCGCCAGTGCCTGGGAAGAAAACATGTTATGAAACCTCTGATTAATTCCGTTCGCCCTGAGCTTGTCGAAGGGCGATGGTGCAACTTGCTGATGCCACGACGTCCTCCGTTCATGGTTCGACAAGCTCACCACGAACGGAGGAATTAATCAGAGGTTCGTATCAATGCTCTTCGAACTCGCCGTAATGCATCAGGCGGTCGTAACGCTGATCGAGCAGGCGCTCGAGCGGCACGGCGCTGAGCCGGTTCAGCGAAGAAACGAGCGCGGACTTGAGGGTCTTGGCCATTTCGTCCATGTCGCGGTGCGCGCCGCCCAGCGGCTCTGGCACGATCTCGTCCACCAGTCCCTGGCGGTTCAGGCTTTCGGCGGTGATGCCCATGGCCTGCGCCGCTTCCGACGCCTTTTCCGCCGAACGCCACAGGATCGAGGCGCAGCCCTCGGGCGAAATGACGGAATACGTCGCGTACTGCAACATCAGCAGCCGGTCGCACACGCCGATGGCGAGCGCGCCGCCGGAACCGCCCTCGCCGATCACGACGCTGATGATCGGCGCCTGAAGGCGCGCCATCTCGTAGAGATTGCGCGCGATGGCCTCGCTCTGGCCGCGCTCCTCGGCGCCGACGCCAGGATACGCGCCGGGCGTGTCGATCAGCGTGATCAGCGGCAGCTTGAAGCGTTCGGCGAGGCGCATCAGCCGCAGCGCCTTGCGATAACCTTCCGGTCGCGGCATGCCGAAGTTGCGCCGCACCTTCTCGCGCGTGTCGCGCCCCTTCTGATGGCCGATCACGACCACCGGCCGGCCGTCGAGCCGCGCCACGCCGCCGACGATGGCCGGGTCGTCGGCGAACGCGCGGTCGCCGTGCAGTTCCTCGAAATCGGTGAACGCGCGCGCCAGGTAATCCAGCGTGTACGGGCGCAGCGGGTGGCGCGCCAACTGCGAAATCTGCCACGGCGTCAGCGAATGAAAAATGGACTCGGTCAGCTTGCGGCTTTTCGCGCTGAGCTTGCTGATCTCGTCGTTGATGTTGATCGCGCCGCCCTTGTCGGCGTAACGCAGCGCCTCGATCTTGGCTTCCAGATCGGCGATGGATTGTTCGAAGTCGAGGTAGTTCTGATTCATGCGTGAGGGATCAATGATGGATCAGCGGTAGACAAGATGAACGCTGCGCTCTCCCGCGAGGCGCGACAGGCGTTCGAGCAGCGTATCGGTCGGACTGATTTTCCATTCATCACCCAGTGCAATCTCGGCTTCCGCCCGTGGACCGTGATAATGCAGGTACACCGGACATTTCCCCTGCGCCACGGGGCCGAGAATTTCCTTCAATTCGTCGACGAAACCATTGCCCGCCTGATCGGCGGTCACGTCGATCACCAGCCGCTTGCTGAACACGGCGCGGGCCTGGTCCATATTATAGAGCTTCTCGGCGGACATTTTGAATCCGCCGGAGTACTCGTCCATGCTCACCTGCCCTTCCACCACCAGCAGCGTGTCCTTGGCCAGCAGTTCGCGGCTCTGCGCGTAAAGATCGGAAAATACCGCGAGCTCCAGCCGGCCGGAACGGTCGTCGAGCGTCACGAACGCCATGCGGTCGCCGCGGCGGGTCTGCATGGTGCGGCTCGCCACCACCAGGCCGGCGACCACGACGGTGCTGTCCGTCGTCGGCTTGAGCTCGGCGATGCTCGCGTCGGTGATGCGCTGGAGCTCCTCGGCATAGCGCGCGATCGGATGCCCGGTCAGGTACAGTCCGAGCGTTTCCTTCTCGCCCGTCAGACGCTGTTCCTCGCTCCATTCCGCGGCCGATTCGTACACATGCGTTTCGGCCGGCGTGACGACGTTGCCGAACAGGTCCACCTGTCCGGCGTCGCGGTTGCGGGTCTGCTGGTCGGCGACCGCGAGCGCCTTGTTGAGCGACGCCATCAGCGCCGCGCGATGCGTGCCGAGTCCGTCGAGCGCGCCGGCCTTGATCAGCGATTCGAGCACGCGCCGGTTCACCTTGCGCAGGTCGATGCGCTGGCAGAAATCGAACAGGTCCCTGAACGGACCCTTGCCGTTGCGTTCCTGGAGAATCGCGTCGATGGCCGCCTCGCCCAGGCCCTTGATCGCGCCGAGGCCGTAGAAAACGGTCTCGTTATCGACCGGTACGAAGTGAAATTCGCAGCGGTTGATGTCGGGCGGCTGGATGTTCAGCTTCATGTCGCGGCATTCGGCCATCATGGTCACGACCTTGTCGGTCTTGTCCATGTCGGACGACAGCACCGCGGCCATGAACGCCGCCGGGTAATGCGCCTTGAGCCAGGCGGTCTGGTAGGCGATCAGCGCGTAGGCGGCCGAATGCGAGCGGTTGAAACCGTAGCCGGCGAATTTTTCGATCAAGTCGAAAATGTCGGCGGCCAGCTTCGGATTCACGCCGCGCCCCGCGGCACCCGTCACGAACACGTCGCGCTGCTTGGCCATCTCCTCCGGCTTCTTCTTGCCCATGGCGCGGCGCAGCAGGTCGGCGCCGCCGAGCGTGTAGCCCGACAGCACCTGCGCGATCTGCATCACCTGCTCCTGGTACAGGATCACGCCGTAGGTCGGCTTGAGGATCGGTTCGAGGCTCGGGTGCGGATACTTCACCGCCACGCGCTTGTGCTTGCGGTTGATGAAATCGTCGACCATGCCGGACTGGAGCGGCCCGGGGCGGAACAACGCCACCAGCGCCACGATTTCCTCGAAGTTGTCCGGCTGCAAGCGCTGGATCAGGTCCTTCATGCCGCGCGACTCGAGCTGGAACAGCGCCGTGGTGCGCGCGGACTTGATGAGGGCGTAGGTCGCGGCATCGTCGATCGGGAGCCGTTCGATCACGAGCGGCGCCTCACCCTGCTGCGCGCGCCCGGCGTTGATGGTCTTGACCGCCTTGTCGATGATCGTGAGGTTGCGCAAGCCGAGAAAGTCGAACTTCACCAGCCCGATCGCCTCGACGTCGCCCATGTCGAACTGCGTGACCGTCTGAGTACTGCCCTGTTCGCAATAGAGCGGCATGTAATCGGTCAACGGGCCCGGCGCGATTACCACGCCCGCGGCGTGCTTGCCGGCGCTGCGCGCCATGCCCTCGAGAGCGCGCGCCATGTCGATCAGGTCGCGCACGTCGTCTTCGTTCCTGTAACGCTCCGCCAGTTGCGGCTCGATTTCGAGCGCGCGCTCCAGCGTCATGCCGATCTCGAACGGAATCAGCTTGGCGATCTTGTCCACGTAACCGTAGGGATGGTCCATGACGCGACCCACGTCGCGCACCACTGCCTTGGCCGCCATGGTGCCGTGGGTGATGATCTGCGCCACCTTGTCCTGGCCGTACTTGTGATTGACGTACTCGATCACGCGGTCGCGGCCCTCGATGCAGAAGTCGACGTCGAAATCCGGCAGCGACACGCGCTCGGGATTGAGGAAACGCTCGAACAGCAGGTCATACTTGATCGGGTCGAGTTCGGTGATGCCGAGACACCAGGCGACCAGCGACCCGGCGCCGCTGCCGCGGCCGGGACCGACCGGGATGCCGTTTTGTTTGGCCCACTGGATGAAATCCGCCACGATCAGGAAGTAGCCGGGGAATCCCATCTTGTTGATCGTGGAAAGCTCCAGTTCCAGGCGTTCGTGGTAAGTCTTGCGCGCCGCCTCGCGCGTTTCCGGCGGCATGAGGTCCAGGCGCACGTCGAGTCCGGCCTGCGCCTGCTGGCGCAACAACGCGTCGATGGTCATGCCCTCCGGGACCGGATAGGCGGGAAGATAGTAGCGGCCGAACTCCAGGCGCAGGTTGCAGCGGCGCGCGATCTCGACCGTGTTGTCGATGGCTTCGGGAATGTCCTGGAACAGATCGGCCATCTCCTGGCTGCTGCGGAAATATTGCTGCGGGGTGTAACGCCGCGGGCGGCGACTGTCGGTCAGCACACGGCCGTCCTGGATGCAGACCCTGACCTCGTGCGCGTCGAAGTCCGCCGGTTTCAGGAACACCGCGTGATTGGTCGCCACCACCGGCAGGGACATCCGGCGCGCGAGCTCGACCGCGGCATGATTGTAATCTTCCTGAAACGGCTGACCGGTACGCTGGAGTTCCAGATAAAAACTTCCCGGGAACCAGTCGAGATAAGCGCGGGTCAATTCTTCCGCCTGCGCCATATTGCCGGATAACAGCGCCTGGCCGATTTCACCCTCGTGCGCGCCGGACAACGCGATCAGGCCGGACAGCGGCGCTTCCAGCCAGGATTTGCTCAGGCACGGCCGGCCGGAATGCTGTCCTTCCACGTAGGCGCGGGTGAGCAGACGACTGAGGCGCCGGTAACCCTCGGCATTCCGGCAAAGCAGCGTCAGACGGTGCGGTTTGTGCGGGTCGGCCGGATTCTCCAGCCACAGGTCCGCGCCGATGATGGGCTTCACTCCCGCCGCGCAGGCCGCCTGATAGAACTTGACCGCGCCAAAGAGGTTGGCCAGGTCGGTGACGGCCACGGCGGGCATTTCAAGACCGGCGGCGGTTTTGACCAGATCGTCCGTGCGGACGATGCCGTCCGCCAGGGAAAACTCAGTATGGACTCTGAGATGAACAAAAGGCCGGCTCACGCCGGTATTTGACCGTAAATCCATGGGTCGGGGAAGCTGGATATCCGGAACTGCGTGGCGCGGATTATACCTTATATTGATTAGGTTTTTCCG
Organism: Candidatus Muproteobacteria bacterium; assembly: GCA_027449605.1. Lineage (GTDB taxonomy): Bacteria > Pseudomonadota > Gammaproteobacteria > Acidiferrobacterales > Sulfurifustaceae > Sulfuricaulis. The sequence goes on from DAIDLH010000067.1 coordinate 5,796, forward strand.
GCGACCAAGATATAATGTTAAGCAGAAACATCCACGGCGTGACGCAAGCAACTGATACTGAATAAATGAATATTGTCGAGGTTTTCGCCAATCCCCGCGTCCGACAATGGTTGCCGGGTATTTTGAACGGCGGCATGTTGCTGTTATTGACGGCGAGTCTGGCCCAATGGACCTGGCTGCTCGCCAAACCGCCGCTGCCGCCGATCGTAGCGACGCCGCCCGCGCCGGCGGCGGCCCAAAACACTTTTTCACTGCAACCGCTGCTGGCCGCGCATATCTTCGGACAGGTGAGCCAGGAGCTGACCGGTGGACGCCTCGACAATCTGCCCATCAGCAGCCTCAACCTGGTGTTGACCGGCGTGATCGCCTCGGCCAGCGGCGGGTACGCGCTGATTTCCGTCAACGGTCAGCCGCAGGAACCCTTCGGCATCGGTCAGACCGTCACCGGCGGCGCGGAATTGCAGGCGGTGTATCCGGACCGTGTCGTGATCCGCCGCAACGGCGTTCTGGAAAGCCTGCTGCTGGAAGGCGCGGAGAAAACACCGCCGGAGCAATGGACGCCGCCCGCGGCAGCCTACCGTCCGCCGCCCGCGGCCGGAAACATCGTTCAGGAAACCGGAGCCAACAGTTATACGGTGGAACGCAACCAGCTCGCGGGCCAGTTGCGTACCCCGGAATTCCTGAAACAGGCCACCGTGCTGCCGTCCGGCGGCGGCGGTTTTCTGATGAAACAGATACAGCCAGGCAGCCTTTACGAAAAACTCGGGCTGCGCACCGGGGATGTCCTCAAGTCCATCAATGGACAACCGCTCAATTCCGCGGAAGACGCCATGCGGATGTATCAGCAATTATCCAATATAAGCGACGTGCAACTGGAAATCGTGCGCGGCGGAAAACCTGAAACGCTCTATTATCAATTTTCACAAAATTAAGCGCGATATTCCAACATTTGCGAATGCGGGCCCACAGAGAATGACTGATACACGACATTTCGTCGCGACAATCCTTGGCGTGCTGATGTTCGGCGCCCAGGTTGTCTTCCCGACAGCGCTGGCGGCGGAAGCCAAAAGAATCCAGCTCGCCCAGGCACAGGACGGCGAGCAGCCGGATGCCACGGAACCCGCTCCGGAGGCACCGCCCGCACCTCCGGAGGACGCAGTCGTGCCGCCTCCCGCGCCGTTCCCCGGCAACAACCGGGGAATGCGCCCGGCGCCGTCGTCGAGGCCGTCGACTCCCGCCGCGCCCGTCATGAACCGTCCCGGCGCCTCGCCGGGGGCGACGCTCAAAGCGGGCGAGATGATGTTCAACTTTCAGGAAGCGGACATCCAGGCGGTGGTGAAAACCGTATCGCAGATCACGGGAAAAAATTTCCTGCTCGATCCGCGCGTGAAAGGCAAACTCACGATCATCTCCACCCAGCCGGTATCCAGAAATGCCATCTATCAGATATTCCTGGCGGCGCTGAAGGCCCAGGGCTACACCGCGATCAACAGCGCCAGTGGATTCATCAAGCTGGTTCCGTTGGGGGACGCCAAACAGTCCGCCGAAGTGACGACAGGCGCCACTCCCCGCCCCGGCGAGCAAACCGTCACGCACGTGGTCACGGTACAGCACGGCTCGGCCGCGCAAATCGTGCCGCTGCTCCGGCCGCTGATGGCGCCCACCAGCCAGATTTCCGTCTACCCGCCGGCGAACACGCTCATCATCACCGACTACGCGGACAACATCCGCAACCTGGTGCATATCATTGAAATCATCGATCAGCGCGGCGGCTCGGAACTCGCCATCATCCCGCTGAAATACGCCTCGGCGCTGGACGTCGCGGAAATCATCGTGCGGCTGTATCCCAATGTAACGCAATCTGTCGGACCGGTCGCGCCGGCGGCGGGGGGCGGGGGCGAAGCCGATCGCGTCACCATCATGCCGGACCTGCGCACCAACAGCCTGCTGGTCCGCGCCGAAAACCTGGGCACCGTCAACGACTTGCGCTCGCTCATCGAAAAACTGGACGTGCCGGCCAAGGTCGGCGGCAATACGCGCGTGGTCTACCTGCGCAACGCGGAGGCCGTGAAACTGGCCGAGGTGCTGCGCGGACTGCTGGCCGGCGAGGCGCGCGCCCAGACCGCCACGGCCGCGGCGATACCGGGCCGTGCGCCGGTGGCCGCCGGCAAGTCGGGGGCCGAGGCCTCGCAAATCCAGGCCGACGAGGCGACCAATTCGCTCATCATCAGCGCGCCCGACGCCGTGTTCAACAACCTGCGCGCGGTCATCGAGAAACTCGACGTGCGGCGCGCGCAAGTGTATGTCGAAGCGCTGATCGCTGAAGTCACGACCGACAAAGCCTCGCAATTCGGTTTTCAGTGGGCCGGCGGAAAACAGGCCGGCAACGGCGTCGTGGGCGCCATGGCCAATTTCCCCGGCTCTGGCGCCTCCATCGCCAGTGTCGCCACGAATCCGGCGTCACTGGCTTCGTCCGGCGGTCTGTCGCTGGCATACCTCGGCAAGAAAATCACGCTGTCGGACGGAACCGAGGTGCGCAGCCTGGGGGCGCTCGCGCGCGCGCTCGAGGAAAAAAGCATCGGCAATATTTTATCCACGCCGAATCTGCTCACGCTGGATAACGCCGAAGCTAAAATCGTCGTCGGCCAGAACGTGCCGTTCGTGACCGGGAGCTTCTCGCAGGCGACCTCCACCACCGGCGCCGTCAATCCGTTTCAGACCATCGAACGCAAGGACGTCGGCCTGACCCTGAAGATCAAACCGCAGATATCGGAGGGCGGCACCGTCAAGCTGCAGATTTCCCAGGAAAGCTCGACCGTCGCGCAGGCGACCGGCGTGCGGGCCTCGGACCTGATCACGAACAAGCGCTCGCTCGACACGACCGTGGTCGTGGACGACGGCAACACCATCGTCCTGGGCGGATTGATCGAGGACAGCGTCACCGAGAACACCCAGGCCGTTCCCTTTCTCGGCCGGATTCCGGTGCTCGGCTGGCTGTTCAAATACCGCACCGAGAAAAAAACCAAGACCAACCTGATGGTGTTCCTGCGCCCGGTCATCGTGCGCAACCCCGATGACAGTTACGGCTTCAGCGCCAGCCGCTATGCGCATATCCAGGCGGAGCAGAAGAAACTCAGCAAGCAGCCGGCGCCCATCCTTGAAAATTTCAAACCGAGGGAACCATTGCCGCCCGGTCCGTCGCAGGGAAAGAAGGACGAAAAAGTCTCGGACGAAATCCCCACGGACAGGATATTCGGCCCGCCCAACGTGCGGGATACGAAACCGCCGTCCGACGGCGCGTCTCCCTGATATTTCAACACCGGCCGCCGCCGTGGAAAACGCGCCCGATCTTCAAACCCTGGACCCCGCCTGGACCCAGCGCCTGCCGTATCACTTCGCGCGCCGTCACGGCGTCATCAGCGCCTGCCTGCGCGACGGGCAGCTTGAGATCTGGGCCAAGCCCGGCGTGTCGAGCGCCACCCTGGCGGAGCTTTACCGCGCGCTCGGTCAACCGATTCACGTGCGCGAGCTGACCCAGGCGACGTTCGATTCGGCGCTCAACCGCGCCTACGAGCGCGGCGTGTCGCAGGCCATGGACATCGTCGACGACATCGGCGACAACCTCGACCTCGAGGAACTGGCGCACAATCTGCCCCAGGCCACCGACCTGATGGAGAGCGAGGACGACGCGCCGATCGTCCGGCTGATCAATGCCCTGCTCACCCAGGCGGTGCGTGAAGGCGCATCCGACATACACATCGAGCCGTTCGAGACCCGCTCCGTGGTGCGCTACCGCATCGACGGCGTGCTGCGCGACGTGGTCGAGCCGCAACGCGCGCTGCACGGCGTGATCGTGTCGCGCATCAAAATCATGGCCAGCCTCGACATCGCCGAAAAGCGCTTGCCGCAGGACGGCCGCATCACGCTGCGGCTGGCGGGACGCCCGGTGGACGTGCGCGTCTCCACGGTCCCGACCGGCCACGGCGAGCGCGTGGTGTTGCGCCTGCTCGACAAGCAGGCGGGACGACTGGACCTGACCGGCCTCGGCATGCCGGGCGACACGCTGAAAACCCTGGTCCATCTCATCAACCAGCCGCACGGCATCATTCTCGTCACCGGACCGACCGGCTCGGGCAAAACCACGACGCTGTACGCCGCGCTCGGCAAGCTCGACAGCACGCAGCACAACATCATGACGGTCGAGGATCCGATCGAATACGATCTCGACGGCGTCGGCCAGATACAGGTCAACGCGAAAATCGAACTCACGTTCGCGCGCGCGCTGCGCTCGATCCTGCGCCAGGACCCGGACATCATCATGATCGGCGAAATCCGCGATCTCGAAACCGCGCAGATCGCGGTGCAGGCGAGCCTGACCGGACACCTGGTGCTCGCCACTTTGCACACCAACGACGCCGTCGGCGCCGTGACGCGACTCGTGGACATGGGCGTGGAGCCGTTTCTGGTGGCCTCCAGCCTGATCGGAGTGCTGGCGCAGCGTCTGGTGCGAAAACTTTGCCCGCTCTGCCGCCAGCCGCGCGCGCCCGACGCCGCGGAACTGCGTCAGCTTGCCGCGAACGGTAATGAACCCAACGCGATCACGATCTACGCCCCGGTCGGTTGCACGGCCTGCTCCAACACAGGCTACCAGGGTCGCACCGGCATTTACGAACTGCTGACGATCGACGACAATCTGCGCAGCCTGATTCACGACGGCGCCTCCGAGGGAAGACTGCGCGACAATGCAAAAACGCGCGGCATGCGCACCATCCGCGACGACGGCCTGCGCTGGGTGCGCGCCGGCGCCACCACCCTCGAAGAAGTGTTGCGTGTCACGCGCGAGTAATCATGGCGGCATTTGAATATCAGGCTCTCGACCCGCAAGGACACGCCGTCAAGGGCGTGATGGAAGGCGACGCCGAGCGACAGGTCCGCGCCCAGTTGCGCGACAAGGGGCTGACGCCGCTGCGCGTCGACGTCATCGATCAGCGCGCCGAGACCAAACGCAGCGCTTTCTCGTTTTCCTTCCGTCGCGGCATTCCCGGCTCCGAGCTCGCGCTGCTGACGCGCCAATTCGCCACCCTGATTCACGCCGGCCTGACCATCGAGGAATGTCTCAACGCGCTCATCGAGCAGACGGAATCGGCCCGCTCGCGTTCCGTGCTGGCCGGCGTGCGCACGCGGGTGCTGGAAGGTCAGTCGCTGTCGCGCGGCCTGACGCAGTTTCCCGAATCGTTTCCGGACATTTTCCGCAGCATGGTCGACGCCGGCGAGCAATCGGGACGGCTCGACGAGGTGCTCGAGCGGCTCGCGGACTACACCGAAAGCCGCCAGTCGCTGCAACAGAAGGTGATGCTGGCGTTCATCTATCCGGCGCTGGTCACGTTCGTGGCCGCGGCCGTGGTCGTGGGACTTTTGGTTTACGTGGTGCCGCAGGTCACGCGCGTGTTCGAAAACACCGGCCAGACGCTCCCGGTCATCACGCGCGTCCTGATCGGCGTCAGCGATTTCGCGCGCGGCGGCGGATGGTGGTGGCTGATCGCCGTCGTCGCCGGCATCCTCGCGTTCCGTGTCGCGCTGCGCGAACCGCACGTGCGACGGCGCTGGCACCGCCTGACCCTGCGGCTGCCGCTGGGCGGCCGGCTGTTGCGCGGCACCAACGCGGCGCGGTTGTCGAGCACGCTCGGCATCCTCACCGCCAGCGGCATTCCGTTGCTGAGCGCGATGCAGTCCGCGGTGCAGGTGGTGACCAACCTGCCGATGCGCGACGCCGTGGAGGACGCGCTGCGCCAGGTGCGCGAAGGCGGCAGCCTGTCGCGCGCGCTCGGCAAGACCAAACTGTTTCCGCCGATGGTGATCCACCTGATCGCCAGCGGCGAAGCCACCGGCAAACTGGACCAGATGCTGCAGCGGGCCGCCGAGGCGCAGACGCGCGAACTCGAGAACTGGGTGCGCGCGCTTACCGCGCTGCTCGAACCCCTGCTCATCCTGGTGATGGGCGCGATCGTGCTGTTCATCGTGATCGCGATCCTGCTGCCGATCTTTGAAATGAACCAGCTCATCAAATGAGGTTGTCCATGATATACATGTCACGTTATACAAGCTGTCTCAAAAAAGAATGTAGGGTGGGCACGGCCCACCATTGGGCTGCCGGCAAAGCCGTATTGGTGGGCGATGCCCACCCTACAAACACGGGCCAAGGCTTTTTTGAAACATTTTCCGGCCGCAGATCGAGGGGCTTCACCCTGATCGAGGTGCTCGTCGTCGTGGTCATATTGAGCATTCTCGCGGCGCTGATCGTGCCCAAGATCATGGACCGGCCGGACGAGGCGCGCGTGGTCGCGGCCCGCAGCGACATCCGCGCCATCATCAGCGCGCTCAAACTTTACCGGCTCGACAACGGCGTCTATCCCTCCACGGAACAGGGCCTGCAGGCGCTGGCGAAGAAACCCGCGACCGGCGAGATCCCGCGCAACTGGAAAGGCAGCGGTTATCTCGACCGCCTGCCGAAAGATCCGTGGAAGAACGACTACCAGTACCTGAATCCGGGACTGCACGGCGACATCGACGTGTTCAGCCTGGGCGCCGACGGACAGCCGGGCGGCGACGGCACCAGCGCCGACATCGGTTCGTGGAATCTCGAGAACTGATATTTCGGTCATGAGTTTCCTCCCTCATGACATGGAATCTAGTCCCCTTCCCCTTGCGGGAGGGGGATAGGGGGAGGGGTGATAGGAAAAAACACCAATACCCAGCGCGCAAGAACGCTGCGCAAGAATTTGACCGATACCGAGCGCTGCCTGTGGTCGCGATTGAGGAGACAACAAATCAATGGATATAAGTTTCGCAGGCAGTTTCCTCTTGGCATATATATCGCGGATTTTGTTTGCCTAGAAGCACGATTGATCGTAGAGGTCGATGGTGGACAGCATGCTGAACAGAAACAAAAAGACGAGCAACGCGACAAATGGCTCGCCTCGCAGAATTTTCGTGTGCTGCGTTTCTGGGATAACGACGTGCTGTGTAATACAGATACGGTAGTTGAAGCAATTATGCAAACGCTGAAAAACACCCCCACCCCCGCCCTCCCCCGTAAAGGGGGAGGGAGAGTTAGGAGAAAGCTGCCATGAGTTGCCCCGCTCCATTAAAACCCCCTCTCCCCTTGCGGGAGAGGGCTGGGGTGAGGGGTTCCTGCTTCAACTCCCCCAGTAAAAGGGGAGGGAACAACGGTTTCACGCTGATCGAAGTCGCGGTCGTGATGCTGGTGATCGTCATCATATTGGGCATCGTCGGCGTCAACCTGGAACCGGATCGCGATGCCGTGGTACGCGACGAAGCCCAACGGCTGGCGCTGCTGCTGCATACCGCGCAACAGGAATCGATCCTGCAGGGAAAGGTCCTCGCGGTGGTCATCGAACGCCAGAGTTATTCATTCCTGGTCCTGAACGACAATGGCGAATTCAAGCCGATATCCGGAGACGACGTGCTGTATCCGCGCCCGCTGCCTTCCGAAGTCGCCATTACTTCGGTGGAGATCGAAGGCGCTCCCGAAACCGAAACGCCGCGACTGATCCTGCTGCCGACGGGCGAGCTGCCGGCGTTCAGCGTCACTTTCTCCCGCGGCAACACGCGCTGGAACGTCAAAGGCGAGCTCACGGGAGAAATTACCGCCCAGATCGCGTCAGCGCCGGGCAAAGCCTGATGCGCCCCCTCTCCCGAGGTTTTACGCTGGTCGAGGTGCTGGTCGCGCTGGCGGTGCTGGCCATCGCCCTGGCCGCGGTCATGCGCGCCATGGCCCAGGCCATCGACACCACCGCCAGCCTGCGCGAGCACAACGTGGCGCTGTGGGTGGCGCAAAACCGGCTGGTCGAACACGAGATGCGGCGGGACTGGCCGGCCGCGGACACGATCGACGGCGAGGCGGAGATGGGCGGGGAAAAATGGTTTTGGCGCGAACAGGTCTCGACCACGCCGGAGCCGAAAATCCGGCGCATCGAAATCACCGTGCGACGCACCGACGACGCCAAGGACTCGCGCGCCCGGCTGGTCGGCTTCCTGCGTAACAAGCTTGGCGCCAACTCTCCTGGTCCATGAAACGCGACCGCGGCTTCACGCTTCTTGAATTGATGGTGGCGATCGGGATTTTTGCGCTCGTCTCGGTCATCGCCTACGGCAGCCTCGACCGACTGCTCGCAGATCGCCAGCGACTCGACGCGGAACACGAGTTCTGGCGCAGCTTGTCATTGACCTTCGCGCGCATGGAAGACGATCTATCGCAGGCGCGGGAACGTCCGGTGCGCGACGCGATCGGATTTCTCCAGCCGGCGTTCCGCGGACAACCGACGGACACGCGCGCCACGGGATTGCCCAGCGTGGAATTCACGCGCGGCGGCGTCCTGACGTTCGATACCGGACCGCGCAGCGATCTTCAGCGCGTCGCCTACCGTCTCGACGACGGAACCCTGAAGCGCCTGGCGTGGCCGGTGCTCGACCGGGGTCCGGAGACCAAGTCCTCCGAGTCGCCGCTGATCTCGCGCGTCGAGCAATTTCGCGTGCGTTTTTTTTCGGCCGCCGGCGTATGGCTGGATCAATGGCCCGGCGAGGGAATCAATGAAATTCTTCCGCGCGGCGTGGAAATAAAACTGACGCTGACCGGACGCGGTGAATTCACGCGTTTGTTCCTCATCAATGGCTGATCTGGCAAATTACTATTCATGTAGGGTGGGCACCGCCCACCATCGGACGAACAACGAAACCATGAATGGTGGGCGGTGCCCACCCTACAAACATCGTCTTATGATTCATACGAAACAACGTGGGCTGGCCCTGATCACCGCCATGCTGGTGGTGGCCATCGCCGCCACGACCGCGGCCTATCTCAGTCTCGATCAGCAGATCTGGCTGCGCCAGGCGCAGAACCTCTCCGACCGCGCCCAGGCCGAGGCGGTGCGCGCCGGCGCAATCGAATGGGCCGTCATCATCCTGGCCAAGGAACTCAAGGACAAGAAAACCGTTGACCTGACACAGAACTGGGCCAAGCCGCTGCCGCCGCTCGCCGTGGAAGGCGGTCAGGTGACGGGTCAGATTGCCGACGCAACGGCACGATTCAATATCAACAACCTTGTACAGAATGGGGCGCCCAGCAAAGACAACATCGGCATTTTCCAGCACCTGCTTCTGTCGCTTTCGATCGACCCCAATCTCTCGGATGCGGTCGTGGACTGGATCGACCCCGACAGCGATAAGGTTGCCTATGGGGCCGAAGACCTCGATTACCTGCAAATGAAGACTCCTTATCGCGCCGCGAACCGGCCGCTGACGAGCGTGGACGAGCTGCGCCTGGTGCGCGGGTTCACGCCGAAAATCGTCGAAAAGCTGCGTCCCTGGATTACCGCCTTGCCCCAAAACACGACGATCAACATCAATACCGCCCCCAAGGAGGTTCTGGGTGCGCTGTTCTATACTCTGCCGCCTGCCGCAATTGAACAACTGATATCACAGCGGCCCTACGCCGATCTGTCCAAGATCACGCAAACGCTCCCGCCGCCGCCAGCCGGCGCCAGTCTGCCTTCACAGGCTTCCTATGGCATCCAAAGCAACTATTTCGAAGTCACCGTCGTAACCCAGTTCGGCCGATACCAGCGCGTCACGCAGGCGCTGATTCAGCACGGAGCGGTCGACAGCGCCTCGCGAGTGCTCTGGCACCGTCAGCTTCTGCCCACTAAGATAGCGACTTCGAGTGCGGCGTCTGGCGATAAGTCCAATACCACGCCGGACGGGCATATATAATGATGCGCAGAGTGTCGGACCCGTGATCTAGATGGCAAAGCGACAAACTTCATCAGCGAAACGCGTGAACCCGTTTGAAAAAATGCTGCATACGTTGCGGCAAACCTGGTCGCGCCAGGGCAATACCCTGGAAGTGCTGCTGCCGCGCGGATGGCCGGAAAACCGGGGCATCATCCAGTGGCGATTGCGCGGAGAGGCCGACGTGACGCCGCACGGACAGGTCACGGAACTGAACCAGATTCCCGGGGTGAGCGCCATGACGCGGGTCCACGTCTGGACGCCTCCTTCGGAGTCCCTGCTGACGCAGGTCAGTCTCCCGACGCGTTCGCGCGCGAAAATCCAGCAGGCGCTGCCGTTCGCGCTCGAAGACCAGCTGATCGGCGAACCGGATCAACTGCACTTTGCCTACCGGGTGCTCGATAGCGGCATTCTTGCCGTGGCCGTTACATCCCGCGCGCGTCTCCAGGCCTGGATCGGGCAATTCACCGACGCGGGCCTACGACCGACCAGCCTGTGTCCGGCGCAACTGGCGCTGCCGCTGATCGGCGACTCCTGGTCGGCGGCGTTTTATGAAGATGAAATCTGGGTCCGCTCCGGACCGGCATCCGGTTTCGTCTGCACCGCCAGCGCACGCACGCCGCCGTCGATGCTGGTGACCGCCCTGAACGAAGCGCGCGAAAAGCAGACAAATCCGCAAAGTCTGCTGGTCATCCAGGCGCCCCAGGGCTTCGATCAGGCCACCTGGTCCACGCCGCTGGGATTGCCGATACAGGTCCAGGCGCAGGACTTCTGGACGAGCCATCACGAACCCGCGCCGGCCCTGAATCTGCTGCAGGGCGCCTACGCGCCGTCATCGCAGATGCATGCCATGGTACCGGCCTTGCGTCCGGCGGCCATCATGCTGGCGGTGTGGCTGGTCGGCGGTCTGGGATTCAATCTCTGGGAATGGTGGCAATTGAAAAAAACCCATGAGAGCCTCCGTCAGGAGATGGTGGCTCTCTTCAAGCGCACCTTCCCCGAAGCCCAGACCGTGGTCGATCCGGCGCTGCAAATGCAGCGCCTCATCGGCGAAATGCAGGACAAGGGCGGCAAATCGTCCGGCGGCGACATGTTGCCGCTGCTGACGAATATCGCGCCTGTTGTCCAGGCGAGCCCGCAACTGAAGCTGCGCGGCATGCAATACGGCGAGTCGCGTCTGACACTGGACGTCACAGTGCCGGATTATCAGGCCATGGATACAATCAAGAACACCTTTACGACGCGCGGCATGCAGGTCGAGGTCATCGGCGCCAACAGCACGCCGGCCGGCATCGAGGGCCGACTGCGTCTGGGCCAGACCAGCAAGGCCGGAACATGATACGCGAGCAGCTGCAAAAACTGTCGCTGGAACGGCTGCGTAATCTCACGCCACAACAGCAGCTTGTCTACGCGGGCGGCACCGCCGCCCTGTTGCTGATCCTGTATCTCTCGCTGTGGCTCCCGGTGCAACGCGAACTGTCACGACTGCGCACCAGTGTCCCGCAGGAAAAAATGCAGCTGGCGCAGATGCAGGTGCAGGCCATGCAAGTCAACCAGCTTCGCGCCAGCGGACGCCAGCCGATAGCGGGCGGCAATCTGTTGGTGCGGCTGGAGCAATCCGCCACGGCCAGCGGCATTCGTGCCCGCATCTCGCACATGGAACCGGACGGGTCGAATGGCGCGCGGTTGTCGCTGGACGGCGTCGATTTCAACGCCATGATCGGCTGGCTCGGCAATCTTTACACCCAGGGCGGCGTGCGCGTGGAAAAAGCCACGATCGAGGCACAGGCAACGGCGGGCACGGTCAATGCGCGTCTCACGCTACGAGGCTCCGGCGCGTGAAGAAACGTCTGTTGCTGTATGTTGTCTTTGGGCTCGTCTTGTATCTGCTATTTCTCATTGTTGAAATGCCGGCTTCCTGGTTCGCGTGGGGCTTGAACCGTTACAGCGGCGGCATGGCGCGGCTCGACCCTCTAACCGGCAGTTTATGGCACGGCAATGGGAAGCTCGTGATCTACTACCCGCAAACCGTGCCGCACGATCTGGGGAATACCGAGTGGTCTATTAATCCGTTCTGGCTGGTCACCGGTCGGGTGCAGATGCATTTACAAGCCAGCTCTCCCGATCAACAGGTTGATGCCACCCTGAGATTCGGGGGCAATCAAATGCAATTGCTCGATACGAAGATCGCCCTGCCGGCATCGGCCTTAAGTTCATTTTATTCTCCGGCGTCATTGATCTCGCCACAGGGCCAAGTGTCGCTCCAGATCGGGAAATTCGTTATCAGCAGCAAGGGGCTGGATGGAAACGCGGAAATCCAATGGCAGAATGCGGCAAGCAATCTGTCGACGGTACAGCCACTCGGTAACTACCGCCTGGAAATCAACGGCGCGGGAAAAACCACCAACCTCAAACTCACCACGCTGCGCGGCGCTCTCGAACTTACCGGTCAGGGTCAATGGGAGGCCCAAACTGGCCAGCTCCAGTTCGCTGGATCGGCAGTACCGCGCGAACGCGTCGCGGAACTGGAACCGCTGCTCACGATATTCGGTAACGACCAAGGAAACGGCAGACGAGCGCTGAACCTGAATTTGGGCCTGCCACGAATCAACTAAATCACTCGCTGCCCCAGCGCTTCTTCACGAGAGAACGGTATGGCGTGCGCCTATCTAATGCCGGATCGTCCACCCTGCTCAGCAGAGCAGGCGCCCTCCAGCCCCAACCTTGTCTCCAGCCTTGGCCGTTCTTTTTCTTACGCACCGCCCCCTGCCAGGCCTAGCAGTCCCGAGCCGAACAACCACGCCGGCTGGAACCAAAATCACGGTCACTATCTAAGCTCTGGATATTAATCGAACAAAGTTGAGCCGGATCTTCCCTTCAAATCATTGCGCTATTGTTCTGAGGTAACGCGCATTCAGTCTCCGAGCGAAACAGCGGCCGTGACACCGGTTACGGGGTTACCATTAATATCGATCGCCTTCACGTTGACGAGCTGCAAACTGGCAATCCCGCCGGCTACATAAAACTTGAAGTCTTTTATCGTGCCGGGAACTGCCCCCGTGACAGGCGTAAGAATCACCCGCAAGTTACTGCCGTCGTCCTTCCAGGCTGTATTCTTGATGTCGCCTCGAGGATTGACGACATAGGCCCTGCCAGTCCCGCCATGATCGACGTCGGGACTATGCGAAAGATCAATCTGAATTGCATAAGGAATTGTCGTACCAGAGAATCGGATAGTGTAATGTCCTACCCGTTCCATGGAAGCTAGTTGGTAGACATTGAGAGCGCCCGTAGTGGCTTCAAAAGTAGTTGACTGGCCGGCGCCGGTCACGATTGCCACATCGGAAGATACCGATTCGCCCTGCGGATTAGTTATGCTGATAGTTGTGCCGCCGACAGGTAAAGAAGATGGCAGATCGACAAAAACCGTCGTCTGCCACCAATCCTTATCACCCTGTGTGAAATTACCGGAAACGAGACTGGCGTAGGTCTGGGCGGACGGGGTCAAATCCTGCTTCGTTTCCGCCGATACCAGCAGGCTGGATAACGGATCTGGATAGAGATTCACCGCTGCCCTGACCGCGGGATCATTCGGCAGATACACGATGGGCGACCCCGAGGACGGTGTGATGGTGACGGTTATGTTATCGCGCGTGAAATAGTGTTTCCATCCCGCTGCCACTGCTACAGTATCGCCCGCCTGCGCTGTTTCATGAAAAGTCTGTGCCCCGACACATCCCCCCAGCGCCGCCAGCAGGATAATGAGAACGAAATTCAGTGATTTAGTGCGCATTGTTGATCGCCTGAAATGAGGTAGTTAACATCGAAATCACGTTGATCCATCATCTTCACCTGACGCGACTCAGGAGGACCGTCAGATCGGACAGATCAATCACGCCATCCGGCGCGCCGGGCGGATACAAATCGCCGTGCGCGAGTTCCTTGGTGGTTGCCTGAATCTCCCCCAACACGATTCGTTGCATCACCATATAATCCGCCGCATCCACTACTCCATCTGACACCCCCAGAGGAGCCACGTCTCCATCGTTATAATTGAAAACGAGCGGAAGCGGATCCGTCGAGTCCATCAATCCGTCGCCGTCAGTGTCCGGATTCAAGGGGTTTGTCTTATATACATTAACCTCTTGCGCGTCCGTTAAACCATCGCCGTCGGTATCCGGATTTCTCGGGTCTGTTCCAAGAGTTGCTTCTTGCGCGTTGCTCAATCCGTCTCCGTCAATATCGTTGTCACAGGCGTCCCCGATGCCGTCATGATCCATATCGGCCTGATCGGGATTTGATACCAGCCGGCAGTTATCAGTGTCGTGATTTACCCCGTCTCCGTCGGCATCCAGACTGATGCGTCCACCACCGGTGCGGTAGTCGTAACCGGCGGTGTTCACGTCCTTCACGGTGCTGGTCAGCAGCCACTTGATCTGCGCCAACGTGAAGGTGGGATTTTGTGACATGAGCAAGGCGACGGCACCAGCGACGTGGGGCGAGGCCGCCGACGTTCCGGCAAACAAGCTCGTGAGCGATGTCTGCACCCGGTCCGGTCCGGTTACGTCCGGCTTTGCACGACTATCCGTAGTTGGCCCTTCGGCACTGAAGTACTCAGGAGAATCGTTCAGATCGGTCGCGCCGACACTCATGACGCTGGCACAGTCTGCTGGTTGTACAAGGCTGCTGGAATAGGTCTTTACACCCAAGTTGAAGCCCAGGGAAAATAGGGCGAATCGCATGTTCGGAGTGGTGCTTCGATATTTTTTTACAACAATGTAATAAGTCCCACTCGTGCTGGGAGTATATTTTTTGATGGTCTCGGATGGTTCGGTAGTGGTGATGCCTTGCTTGGCATCCGATTTGGCGACCACTGTGCCGCCAGAATCCGGATTACCGCTGTAAAGATAGAGGTTGTAATCGACGTTCGTGCTCGGATAGGCATCCCAATTCAGAACCAATGTAACTTCAGTGCCTGCCGTGAGGCTGATCGTATTGTAGTTCTGCCCGGCAGCGAATTCATGCCGCAAGTCGCCATCGGCATCGGTGAAGGTAGCCATGTAATGCCCGTAACGATCATTGCCCGCGGCATTTATCCACTGGATGTTGTTCTGCTGCGCCTGATTGGCGATATCGCAAATCGGGCCGGTGCCGTCATAAAAGGCCGCGCCATACCAACCCACCGAGTGATTGATCACGCGCACACCAGCGGATGCCATATCGGTCATCGCCTGCTGCAATTGCACCTCGGTGGCGATTTTCGCCAAGTACAACTGCGCGCCCGGCGCCATCTCGTAAACAATCTCGGCGACGTTGGTACCGTGATCGATTCCGCCGGTGCCGGTGCCGGTGTAGTCCGTGATGGAAAGGTTCGATGGCAGATCACCCGAGGCCTGGGCGTTGGCGAGACTCGCGAACCCCAGATCGATGATGCCGATCTTGACGCCCGCGCCGTTATTGCCGAGAGCCTGCATGTCTCCCGCGCCGGTCAACCCCACGCCCTGGCCAGTTACCGCCAAGGCCTGGTGCGGATAAGGCGGCCTCACGACTGTGCCAACCGGGAGGTGAGCGGCCAGCGACGCCAGCCGGCCGGCCGGTATAGCGATCTCATGCAGACGGCCCCAGCGATGCCGTAATTTGCCGCCCTCGGTGCCGATCAGCGAGGAAATCGTTGCCGAAGGACCCGCTTCGACGATGACCGTGACCGGGACAGCCGCCGCGGCCGGGTTACGGCCGGCTTCGTCGATCCATTGCTGGATTTCGTGCGAGTACCCGGCGCCGCCGTTCGCCGCCGGCGCCGCCGAAAGCAGCTCTCCCGCGAACAAAAAACACGCGGCAATGCAGAGCCCGACTACCCGACACACCAATCGGCGCCTCGCATCAAACGACGCCATTTTTATTCTCCTCCTCCATCAAAAAAAACGGCGGGATACGCAGACCTTCCGTATCCCGCCGCCCTGGCTTCCGTCGTCCTGGCGCCCGTGGTTTCAGGCGCTCGCGGAAATTTTCTTGCGTCCGATTTTAGATCTGCTGAAAACCAGCAATGGAACCAGCCCGGAGCCGAACAGCCATGCCGCCGCCGGCAGCGGGATCACCGTTGCGCTGGTTGCGTTGACGTAATTCGCCATGGTAATTTTCAGAGAATACGTTCCCGTCGACAGGCTGTTCGTGGCGGCGGCGAAATTGCCGCTACCCGGAGCGAATAGAGCGTTCGCCGCGAGGCTTGAATTCAGGGTGAACGGGTCGGCGAATTCGGTCCCGCCGAACGCGTTTCCGAGGACTCCATCCGGTTGCCACGAAAAAACATTGGTTAATCCCTTGTAGATTGAAACCGACATCAGCTGGTTGGCGTTGGCGCTCACGCCGCCCGACGCGAGCATGGTGTTCATATAAGGCGAGGACAGGAAACCGAAACTCACCGTGCCGGGCGTCCCGCTGATCGTGAAACTCGCCGTCATGGTGTTGCTGCCGACCGCCAAGCCCGCGCTATTGAACGCCGAGACTTCACCGATGCTGCTTGCAGCGCCAACGCCGCCCTGTACGTTGGCATTCGCGATCATCGCGTCGCCGTAGGCATATTCCGTCGCCGTGCCATGTGACGTAAAGCTGTTGTTGTAGGCGCAGTTCACGCACGCAGCCGGCGCGTCCATCATGCTGAGGCCGGCATCAACACCGTAAGTCGTCAGCGCGGCGTCGACCGAAAAGGTAAACGGGGTCAGGCCGCCCGCGCCGCCGCCGAAAGTGAGGTTAAAACCGCTGATCGTGTTGTAGGAAACGGCATAAGATGATGCCCAGGCTCCGCCAGGCAGCCCCGCAGCCCCGACCAGCGCAAGCACTGCACACGCGCATTTAATAGCTTTTTTCATTAGCCGCATCTCCTCTCGCTCCGCAAATTACAGATGTTTCCGGTTCATCGTCCGGCTTGGTGTCTACTGCTTCGCCTTGTCCTGTTCTTCTATACAATTTTTTATGTGGCTACGCTTATGTATAAAACGCGAGGGAGGAGCTTCCTCCCTCGCGTAGCGCCCTTTTTTATTGATCTCCCCCTCCTCCAAATCCTGTATTGTTGTAACAAATCTTATTGAACCGAGTGCCTGCGACGGCGCGCGGCTATGCCGCCCAATCCCAACAGGCCGGAACCGAACAGCCACACCGCCGCCGGTACCGGGGTTGGAACTGCCTGACCGATTGAGGTATAGGCTGCCGCATCGGTACTGACGTAATCGGAATGACCGGTTGGGCTGATCCACTCAAGCGTGCGATCGGCGTCAGCACGCAACAGGAAGGCGTAGCCGGCGAACGCATTAACGTGCCACACCGCACCATCCGACCCGCGCACCTGTCCAGCCGTCGTTCCGGGCACCGCCTGATCCGCCGCCACCGTCAGGTTAGCACGGTCGCCTTCGTTAAATACCCACACGCCCTTCGGAACCACACCGGCACCGAGAAAGGACACACGGTTCTGATATGCCGGATCGAGCGTACCTCCAGCCCCGGCGACAATGCTGTTCGGATTGGTGTTGTTGCCAACCGCATGGCCGACGTAGGATTGCGTATAGGTGCCTTTGGCAACGTTGACCGTGTAATCGCCATAGCTTCGCATGACGAAACCGGGGACGATCTGGGTGTTATCGGGCGCGGCGTTCGGATCCTGCTGATTGCTCATGTAAGCATCGAAGGCGAAATCGAACGTGACCTGACCCGCCATCGTGGCGACTCCATTGGGGTTAGTCACCAGTGTTGAACCGCACCAACCCTTGGCATTCGAAATAGCGTAAGGCTGGAAATTGATGTTGGTATCGAACGTATCGTCAGGATTCGTTCCGGTCGTGTCCCGATAATTGAAGTTATTGTAAAACCCGAACTGCATATCGCTCTTGGCGACAAAGTAATTGCCCGCCTTGTCGATCTGCATATTATTGAAGTTGCTGGTCGGGGTTGTGTAAGCCCAACGGTAGAAATTAACGTTACCGTCCATGTTGGCGTTGCTGAATGTCGGCGTTCCAAACAGATCGCCTACAACCGTTTTGCCGGGATCCGACGTCTGCCAGTCCGCAGCTACCGTCTGCACATGCTGAATCTGGCCCAAGCGTGACGCATCGAACCCGGAACCAACCTGAAAATCCATCGCGCCAACTCCAGTTGGCCCTTGGTAGCCCCAGTCGTTGAAGGTAATAGTACCTGACGCGCTATAGGTTGTTGAATCGTAATTAGTCACCCAATCGGCTGCCAACGCTGTTTGCGAAACCGCCGCTAACGCAAACAGTACCCATGTCTTCTTCCTCACTGTTGCATCCTCCCGCAATCCATAAATTAAATAAAAAAGGCGGGGCAAACTTTGCCCCGCCTCACCCTATTGCTTGTAATGCAACTTCATTTTTAAATTATTCCTAGGAATGTTGCCCTTTTAGTTCTTCTTACGACGGGCAATACCAACCAGGCCGAGCAGGCCCGAACCGAACAGCCACACCGCGGCCGGCACCGGAACTGTGGTGATACTGGTCACCGTCAGGCTCGAGATGTCGAAGTTCGCGTTGTAGTTCGGGAACGGCGCGGTCTGCATGGGTGTACCACCAACGCCGAGCGCGCACTGATTGCCAGCCGCGGTGCTCAGGTCGGTACAGGTCTGGTAACCCGCAAGAGCCGGGTTCACGTCGTAGTTCGTGACGACGGTGCTGTCGGCGATCAGAGGCAGCGTGCCGCTCGGATTGGTGCCAAACGTGGTACCAGGAACGGTGGTGGTGTTCCAAGTGGTTGTCACGACCGGCATAACACCCATTGCGTAGCTTCCCTTCGCCACGCCGTCACTCGCGGCATAGGTGCCTACGCCCGTGATCGTCTGACCCACGGTGAGCGGGCCACCCATCATCGTGCCGAACATGCCGGCGCCATCCAGAACGATCGAGACCGGAATACCGTTGTTGCCGTTCCAGTTGAACAGCATGTTGCCCAGGATCAGCGTGCCGGGACCGCCTTGGCCGTCGCCGATCGCCTGCATGTTGATCGACGCTGCCACAGCCGGACCGCCGTTAAAGAAATTGAACGGGACTACCGTACCCGAACCAGCACCGGTGGCGGTGTCGAAGGTCATGGTGCCGGTAATGTCGGTGCGGTTGCCGCTCCAGCTGTTGTACTGATAGTCGGTGTTGACCAGAGCATTGCCGGCGCTCGTCAACATGGTGAACAGACCCGACCAGTTGAACGTAATGACATCGGCGGAGGCCGTGCCCGGCGCCACCATGGCGGAGGTGCCGATCACAGCGGTCAGCGCCGTTGCCAGTACCGTTTTCTTGAGTTTCGCTTCAAACTTCATCTGATTCTCCTCCAAAATATGGTTGATGAATCCACGCGGATTACGGGAGAAAAGAAACATCCTTTCTCCAACCGTTCTCACGGCTGGTCCTCCATGGACCTAGAACAGCAAGGTCTTCATAGCAATCCAGATGCCAACTATGTTAAGTTATTGTAAATAAACAAATTAAAGGCAAAAACACAAAAATAAAAAATGGATTTCGTAAAATATATCGACAACTGATTTTTATAAAAAATAAAAAAACAAATGAATTCATATAATTAAATTTATTCATAATTTTCAGTTTTATTTATGAATAAATTAGAAATCGTTATAACTAATTAATTTATATAGATATAAAATAGTGGCTGAAATAAAGTAAGATTTTTCGACAGAATAAAATTCGAAGAACTTTTGAATTTGCTGTGTATAGAGCAAGACTGTCAGGATTGTTCCCCCGGTTAATTTGCTGGATTCAAATGAGGTACCGGGGCTACGCGTCTGTAGCCCCGGCTTGCTGCATCTCTAATTCTCAAAACTAAATGCTTTTAATCCGCTTACGCTTGGCGATACCCACCAAGCCAAGTAGTCCTGAACCGAAGAGCCACACTGCCGCCGGAATCGGGACCGCGCTGATGCTGGTCACTGTAAGACTTGAGATATCGAAGTTGGCGTTATATCCCGGGAATGGCGCGGTTTGCATGGGAGTGCCGCCGATCCCAAGGGCGCATTGATTGCCGCTTGCGGTGCTCTGGTCGAGGCAGCTCTGGTAACCAGGTAGCAGCGGATTGACGTCATAGTTCGTGACTAAACCGCTATCCGCGATCAACGGAAGCTGGCCGCTCGGATTGGTGCCAAACGTCGTCCCCGGAACGGTGGTGGTGTTCCAAGTGGTCGTCACGATAGGCAAGAGACCCATCGCGTAGCTGCCCTTCGCCATGCCCTCGCTCGCGGCAAAGGTACCGAGACCCGATATCACCTGTCCCAGGGTCGGCAGACCGGTCTGTATCGTATTGATAATGCCGGCGCCATCCAGAACGATCGAAACCGGAATGCCGTTGTTGCCGTTCCAGTTGAACAGCATGTTGCCCAGGATCAGCGTGCCGGGCCCACCCATGCCATTGCCGATCATCTGCATATTGATGGATGCCGCCACGGCCGGGCCGCCGTTGAAGAAGTTGAACGGCACCACTGTGCCCGTGCCCATGCCGGTGGCAAGATCCAAAGTCATCGTGCCGGTAATATCGGTGCGGTTACCACCCCAGCTGTTGTACTGATAATCAGTATTGACCAAGGCGTTGCCGGCGCTCGTCAACATGGTAAACAACCCGGTGTAATCGAACGTCACCACCGTAGCGGACGCTGTACCTGGCGCCGCCATGACGGAGGCGCCGATCACTGCGGCAAGCGCGGTTGCCAGTGTCGTTTTTTTGAGTTTCGCTTCAAGTTTCATCTGATTCTCCTCCAAAAATTATGGTTGATGAATCCACGCAAGTGAGGACCAAAGTTTCCCATCTGGGTTCTTGGAACCCAAACTACAAAACTTTATAGCAATGCGAATGCCAACTGAATTAAGTTATTGTAAACAAAGAAATTAAATGCGAAGAATAAAAAAATAAAATCGATTTTGTAAAAAATTACGACGAATATATTATTCTGGTTGAGTTCAGATCATGAAACAGCAGATTTCATGTGTATATTTTTACATCTGGCCAAGAGCGAATACAGACGTTACAGTAGGAAAAACCCCAAAGTCGGTGCGATATTTATGCAACCTGGCAAAATGGCGCGGTAGACCGCTCAATTCTTTAAGTTCAAAGCAAACATTCTTCACAATTCGAGCAGATATGCAGACTTCCAATTTTTCCCCGATATCTGCCAAACAACAAGTTCTTGGATTGATCCAAACCAACCGTCTAGCGCAAGCCAAAAGTCTCTGCATCCAACTTTGCCAGCGCACACCAGAGGACGCCGAGGCCTGGTTCCTGCTTGCCGGTATTCATGCCGGTTTGGACGAGTTTGAGCAGGTTGTATCCTGTTGTCGCAGGGTCACCAACCTTCAGCCTGGGAACACGATGGCGCATTACAATCTCGGCGTCGCCCTGCAAACACTGGAACGCAACACCGAGGCTGCCGAAAGCTACCGACTGGTAATCCGCCTGCAACCCGAATTTGCATCAGCGCACTCCAATCTCGGACTCACCCTCTGGCGCGAAGGCAAATATGAAGAGGCGCATTCCTGCGCACGCCAGGCCATTCGTCTCGATCCAGCGATGGCGGTGGCGCACAACAATCTTGGCCTCATCCTGAAAAGTATCGAACAACTCGACGAAGCGAAGGGCGCCTTCCGTGAAGCGCTGCGCCTGAATCCCGGACTCGCCGAGGCTCACTACAACCTTGGCCTCTGTCTCTACAAGGAGGACAACCTCGACGAAGCCGAATCTTGCATCCGGCAAGCCATACAATTAAAAGCCGATTATGCCGAAGCTCACAGGGATCTTGCGGTACTACGCCTGAAGCGCAACCAGCTTGACCTGGCAGCAGAGAGTTTCGAACGCTACGCCAGACTAAGCCCCAAGAATGTCGATGCGCAACTGAGCGCCGGCAATGCTCTCGCCCGCATCGAACGCTACCGCGACGCAGAAAAATACTATCGCAACGCTATCGCGATTAAACCTGATCATGCTGACGCCCACCTGAAACTCGGCATCGCCCTGCATGAGCTGGGTGATGACCGGGATTGCTTTGCCGCTGCGGAACAATGCTTCCGTAAAACACTTGAATTGGATCCGGATTCCGCCGCTGCTTTTTTCTATCTCAGCAACTGCCTGAAGCAGTTTGGCAGGCTGGACGAAGCCAAGACCTGTCTACAGCATGCTCTCGCGCTGCAACCCCAACATGACGACGCACGCGCTCATTTGGCATTGGTTCTCGAACAGATGGGTGACTTCGAAGGAGCGCGGGAGATGCTGCAGCCACTGCTCGACAAGGGATTTTCCGGGGAGAGCGCCGCCGCGCTCGCCTACGCAGCATTGTCTCGTCATATCGATCGCCGCGAAGACGCAATCGCTTCGCTGGAGCGCGTGCTGAAGGAACAAAGCGACATGCGACTGCGACATCGCATGGATCTGCATTTCTCGTTAGGTAAACTCTACGATGAAATCAAGGACTACGAAAATGCATTTCGCCATTATGAAAAAGCCAACGATCTGTCTCCCGACCGATTCGATCCTGGCTCGAATGAGAGCATGTTTAATGATCTGATCAGTGCATTTGCTGAGGAAAAACAAGCCGCCCGCGCGCGCGCATCGAACCGCTCACGGCTGCCGGTGTTCATCGTCGGCATGCCGCGCTCGGGCACCACTCTCGTTGAGCATATCCTGGCGAGTCACCCGCTCGTTCACGGCGCCGGTGAGCTCGAAGACATACACAAAATCACCAAATCGCTTCCTGAGACGCTCGGCACAAACTTGCCTTACCCCAAGTGCCTCGATGCACTAACGCGCAAGAACATCGACCCTATCGCCCAACGCCACCTCGAACGGCTCGGGCGGTTGGCGAACGGCAAGGCACGTGTCACCGACAAAATGCCGCACAACTTCCTGGGCCTCGGGCTCATCGACCTGCTTTTCCCCGAGGCTCGCGTCATCCACTGCACACGGGATCCGATCGATACCTGCTTGTCGATCTATTTCCTGCACTTCAACAAACATCACGCCTATTCGCACAATCTTGAGCATCTTGGGCTTTACTACAAACAGTATCGCCGGCTGATGACGCACTGGAAAACTGTGCTTCGCATCCCGGTGCTCGAGATAAACTACGAAAAACTCGTGGCCGACCCCGAGCCCACGATCCGGACCCTCATCGAGTTCGTCGGTCTCGAATGGGATGACCGTTGCCTGTACTTCCACGAATCGAAGCGCGCCGTTACCACGCCGAGCTACGATCAGGTGCGACGGCCGCTCTACAAAAAATCGATCGCCCGCTGGAGGCACTACGAGCGCCACCTGGGACCGTTGATTGCCGCGCTGCAAGACGACGATACAGCGGGCACAACACACGCATGCGGTACACACATCTAACAATCCGCGCGGATCACTTACCATGCCGAGGCGAAACGAGGTCGGCGTGACCGGATGCGCCCTCGCGTTTCACGCGACTACACCCGCATGAGCCGTGCAACTTCAAACCTCAGCCATACCATCGCACTCGCCCAGCAGGGACGGCTTAACGAGGCGATCGATCGCTGCCGGAATTACTGCACGACCCATCCCGGCGACGCCGAGGGATGGTTCGTCAGAGCCGGGGTGCACGCACAGCGCGGCGAACTGGAGGAAGTCGTGCGCTGTTGCGAGCGAGCCGTCGAGATCGAGCCACGCCACGCCCAGGGACTTTATAACCTCGGTGTGGCGCTGCAATCGCTCGACCGACAGCGGAAAGCAGCGGATGTCTATCTCCGCGCGCTGCGCGTCGAACCAAACAATGTATCCACGCTCGTCAACCTTGCGCTCGCCCTGCGCGCCCTCGGAGATACCACGCAAGCCGAGGTGTACTGCCGCCGAGCGCTTGCGTTGCGACCGAGTTTCGCTGAAGCGCATAATATTCTGGGTCTCGTTCTCATGGACGGAAAACGATTTGCCGAAGCCGCTCAGAGCCTGCAACTGGCTCTGGCGAACAAGAAAGACTATGTAGAGGCACGCTACAACCTGGGGCTTTGTCTGCTCAAACAACATGAACCCGCGGAAGCGGAGAAGCATCTGCGCCAAGCGTTGAGCCTCAGACCGGAATACGCCGAAGCACACTGTGATCTCGGCGTCACCCACCAGGCCCAAGGACGGCTCGACGAGGCCCTCGCCTGCTACGACCGCGCCGTCGAACTGAACCCGGGTTATGCCGACGCCCACTGGAACCGCGCTCTCGCCTGGCTGCTCACGGGCGATTTCGCCCGC
>DAIDLH010000068.1 GCA_027449605.1 Candidatus Muproteobacteria bacterium
GACTGGTTCAGTCTGGCATTGCTGCCGGTTGCGATCGCAGTGGGTTGGTTCTCGCATAATCGCATCGTGTTGCTCGCCGGCAGTGTCCCGGTGATCGTGCTGGCCTGGTTGCGGCCATGGAAAAGGAATCGCAAATTAAAGCATATCCGCGGCGCACTGATCGAAGACAGTGAAGACGTGGAACGCTTGATTTGCAAAAATTACAAGGGCCGGCTCGGCGGGCTTGAAATCTGTGGCGTGCCGGTACCGCGTGATTTCGAAGTGCTGAATTTCTTGATTGCTGGCGCGCCCGGAACGGGCAAGAGCACCGCGATCGCGCCCATGATTTCAACGATGCGCGCTCGCGGTGATCGCGTCTTCGTGGCCGACGCGCGGGGCGATTATCTGCGTCGGTTTTATCGCCCGGGCGACTTGATTTTGAATCCGTTGGATAAACGGAGTGTTGATTGGTCGCCCCTAGCGGAAATTCATGCGCCGGCGGATACGGCCAAGGTAGCACGAAGTTTAATCCCCGACGGCGAAGGGAGGGATGCCAGCTGGCATCGGTTTGCCCAACAAATGCTCGAAGGCGTGCTCCTCCATGCCATCCGCGAAAAACTGAAGAATGCCGAGATCACGCGGCTCATGATGGTTGCACCGCGCGACGAACTGCGCGAGCGCCTGCAAGGGACGCCGGCGGCTGGCTTGCTCTCCGAGGAGTCGCGCGGCGGCAACATGTTCGGCGATATCCGGACGACCGCATCGCCCTACATAAAAGCGCTGAATTGGCTGCCGCCGGACGCGGGTGTAGAGGCGTTCAGCCTGCGTCGCTGGGCGCGCGATGAGGCGAGCATCGCGGCGTGCTGGTGGCCCTACCTCGAATCGCAGTTCGACGCACTTCGCACGCTAATTGCAACGCACTTCGATTTGCTCGCGCTTGGCGTGCTCGAACAACCCGATTCGCCAGAGCGGCGCACTTGGTTGGTTATTGACGAGCTCAGCGCGCTAAGCAAAATCGGCGCCCTCGAAGGCTTTCTGGCACGCGCTCGAAAAGCTGGCGGAGCCGCGATACTCGGCGTGCAAACGCTGGCCCAGCTCAGAAAAGAATATGGCGAACATGGCGCCAGCGCGCTCATCAGTTGCTGCGCCTCATTATTGGCGCTGGCGCTGGGCGATGTGGAAACGCAGGAATATGTGTCGAAGCTTTTCGGCGAGCAAGAGCAGTCGGTCGTGACGCGCTCAAGTTCGCAATCCGATGCGGTCGCCCAGCAGACGACGCAGCGAACCCTGCGGACGGAACGGGTGCTGATGCCGTCCGAATTGTCGCCCGGGACGCTCAAGCGGTGGCGCGGTTTTTTGAGGCTTCCCGAACTGCCCATCGCGCCGATCCGCATCGACGAATGCCGGTTCGCGGACGTCGCGCCGCAGTTCGTGCCGCGTGAGGTTCCACCCGATCTCGCAGCCGAACCCGCGCTGGCGGATGACTCGCCGTCCGCACCAGCCGGCGGTGCTGGTGTCGCCGTACCACCGCCAGCAGCACCCGAACTGCCGCAGCTCGCGGCGGGTGCTACGCCGGAAGATTTGCTCCAGCACCTCGAGGCACGGCGGCAGGCGGGCTGGCTGGAGAACCAGAAACAGGATGCGGGCGGGTCAGCAGAAGGCCCGAACTAAACAACTCACGGAGACGATCATGAAGAAGACGACAACGATGAAGAATACTGAGCCGCGCGCGGCGCGCGAAGTGGAGGCAGCGCTGGAGGCGCTGATCCACGAAGCGCACAAGAGCGACGCGTCGCTGCGCGTACGAACGCGCCGCCTGGCGGCCCTGTTCGCCATTGGCGCGGTGGACCCTCGGCGCAGGGAGCTTTGCCTGCAACGGGCGCGGAACCTGCTGCGCGGCCCAGTCAGGGCCACGGCACTGTCGGCGCGCGCGGCCCAGCGGCTCGACAAGCGCATCCACGCCGCGTGCGCCGAAGCTGCCAAGGACGCCGCACTGCCGGAATGGGTCCGGGCGCGAGCGCAGGCGTTCAACGGGTTCGAGACGGAGGCGCCCACGCGCCGGAACCGCTGACCGCTCAGCGGGCCAACGATGCACCGTACTCGCGATCGCGTGGGTGCGACGGCACGTGCCTTACGTGCCTTTTTTCTGGCGCGTGAACCGGCTCGGCCGCACGCGCCGGAGCGCGCTGCGCCACCACCGCCCTGGCGGCGGTGGGCGTCAACGCGGTCTCGTTGCCGCCGCGATTCATCTCGAGCCGCGCGGCCAGTTTCTTCGCATCGTCGGTCACGATCGTGGCGCCCAGCCTGGCGCGCGAGAGCGCGACATAGAACCGGTCCTGCGATGCCAAGTTCTGCTGCGTCGAGCGCACCCACGCGATCACCGTGTCGCAAGTTTTTCCTTGAGCTGCGTCGGCGGTCATCACGTAGCCGTGGTCGAGACGCAGGGGGCGCGCTGTCTCCAGCTTCAACGGATGGCCGTGCGCGTCGCGCACGTGCAGGTGCGTGGCATCGTGGCCGGTCACCGTCAGCGTGCTGCCATTGGGCAGGCGCTGAACGCCGCCATCCTCGCGCTGCGCCTGTAGTGGTGCCCGCGCCACGAGCCGCGCGCCGGCGCCGACCTCGAGCGTTTTCGCATCGTGCACTTCGAAGCGCGTCACCGTGCGCGGGTCGAAGGTCCATCGCGTGCCGTCCTCGCGCGCGACGGTGATGCGACCGTCGCGCTGCGCCAGGACGGGCGTGATCTCGCCCTTGCGCGGCCCGTCCTTCTCGTCTTTGGCCCATTCGATCCGATCGCCGGGCTGATAGCGCGCCGCATCGCGGCGCTGCGCGGCCGTCCATT
>DAIDLH010000069.1 GCA_027449605.1 Candidatus Muproteobacteria bacterium
CCCCACGGCCGGAAAGACGCGGAGCGATCGGCGTCGCTTCCACCGCGTGGCTGTCAGCCTGCCCGGCCGCTATATGTTGGAAGACGGGTAACTGCCCAGGTTCGGCGATTTGGATTTGTGTTGGCGGGGTAGATTTTTCTCGACGGCGGAGTCCGTTTCGGATTCAAGAATCGGATGAATCTCGAATCGCCGAACGAGCCTTCGCGAGAAGAGCTGATTGCGCTGATCAGGGCGCAAGCGGCGGAAATCGGCGTTTTGAAGGCGCGGATCGGTGAACTCGAGCGCCGGCTCGGTCTGAACAGTTCCAACAGCGGCAAGCCGCCGTCGAGCGACGGGTTGAAGAAGCCGGCGCGGGTGCGCAGCTTGCGCGAGAAATCCGAGAGGAAGCCGGGCGGGCAAAAGGGCCACCCGGGGGAGACGCTGCGGCAGACCGCCGAGCCCGACGCTGTCGAACATCATTTTCCCGTGGCCTGCGGCGAATGCGGCGCGGCGCTGACGCCGGAGATGGCTCGGGGTCATGCGGCGCGGCAAGTATTTGATCTGCCGGAACCGCAACCGCTGATTGTCACCGAACATCGCGCGCACACCTGCGGCTGCGCCGCCTGCGGCGCCACGACGCGCGCGGACTTTCCTGAAGGCGTCAACGCGCCCGTGCAATATGGGCCCAGGATCGCAGCATTCGCGGTCTATCTGCTGCACTATCAACTACTGCCCGAAGCGCGCCTCGTCGCCCTCATGGCCGATTTGTTCGGCGTCAAGCTCTCCGCAGCGACCCTCGCGACGATGAGCGGCGCCTGCGCCAGGCGGCTAAACGGTCTGGTTGAGACGATCCGCGATCACATCGCGGGTAGGCCGATCAAACACATGGACGAGACCGGCTTTCGCATCGGCGCCAAGACGCAGTGGCTGCATGTCGCCTGCACGTCGCTGCTGACCTTCTACCGTGTCTGCGCCAAGCGCGGCAGCCTGCTGGGGAACGTCGTCGGCATCGTCGTGCATGACCACTGGAAGCCCTACTACACGATGGAGGGCGTGCAGCATGCGCTGTGCAACGCCCACCATCTTCGCGAACTCAAAGCGCTCATCGAAATCGAGAAAGAGGAGTGGGCGCGCAAGATGCAGTGCCTTTTGCGCCGAGCTTGTCACGCCGCCAATCTCGCCAGAGAGCGGGAGGTTGTGTTGAAGCCGCGCCTGATCGCGAGTTTCGAACGCCGTTACGCCGCGATTGTCGCCCAAGGGCTGGCCTTCCATGAGGCGCAACCGCCGTTGACGCCGAAAGCAGACGGCAAACGCCGCGGACGCACGCCGCGCCGCACAGGACACAATCTGCTGTTGCGATTCGTGACGCGCAGACAGGACACGCTACGCTTCCTGCACGACCCAACCGTGCCGTTCAGCAACAACGAGGCCGAACGCGACGGACGCATGATGAAGCTGCGGCAGAAAATCTCCGGCGGTTTCCGCTCGCTCGACGGCGCTACCGATTTCGCCGTCGTCCGCTCATTCATTGCGACCGCCAAAAAGCAGCGCTGGAAAATCCTCGACGCCCTCACCGACGATCCCAAAATCCTCGCCAAAGCCCTCCGCATCTCCTGACACGACAAGAGAACCTGGGCAGTTACGTTTTGTCTTGAAAACCGGGGTTGGTCCGTGTGCCGGCCGCTATGACTCTTGCCCGTCAACATGACGGAATCGTCATCCGCACGTCTGCAATAAGTAAGAATGGGCGAGTAAGTGGGTATCGTGGTCCTGGTGTCCGGCGCTGCGCTCCTGGGCGGT
>DAIDLH010000070.1 GCA_027449605.1 Candidatus Muproteobacteria bacterium
CGGTGGCGGAGTGCCTGACCGCCGGCATCACGCCGGTGATGATCACCGGTGACCACCCGGCCACGGCGCGCAACATCGCCACCCGCCTCGGGATCATTGAAGCAGGCGCGGAGGTTCTTACGGGACGCGAGCTGGCGCGCCTGGACATGGCGCAGTTCGAGGAACACGTCGAACGCGTGCGCGTGTACGCGCGCGTCGCCCCGGAGCAGAAGATCAAGATCGTCAAGGCGCTGCAAGACAAGGGCGAGTACGTCGCCATGACCGGCGACGGCGTGAACGACGCCCCGGCGCTCAAGCGCGCCGACATCGGCGTGGCCATGGGCATTACCGGCACCGACGTGGCCCGCGAGGCCGGGCACATGATCCTGCTCGACGACAACTTCGCCAGCATCGTCGCGGCGGTGCGCGAGGGCCGGCGCATCTTCGACAACATCCGCAAGTTCGTGCGCTTCGTCATGACCGGCAACTCCGGCGAGATCGGCACGCTATTCCTGGCGCCGTTCCTGGGCCTGCCAATTCCGTTGCTGCCGATTCACATCCTGTGGGTGAACCTGGTGACCGACGGCCTGCCGGGGCTGGCGCTGGCGGTGGAGCCTGAAGAGAAAGGCATCATGCAGCGCCCGCCGCGCCCGCCGCGGGAGAACCTGTTCGCGCACGGCATCTGGCAGCATATCCTCTGGGTCGGCGGCCTGATCACGGCGTTGTCCCTGATCACGCAGGCGTGGGCGATGCGCGTGGGCGACGCGCACTGGCAGACCATGGTGTTCACGGTGCTGACGCTGTCGCAGATGACGCACGTGATCGCGATCCGTTCCGAGACCGAGTCGCTGTTCACGCGCGGTTTCACCACCAACCTGCCGCTGCTCGGCGCGGTGCTGCTCACCTTCGTGCTGCAGCTGGCGACGATTTACGTCCCGGCGCTCAATCCGATCTTCCGCACCCAGCCGCTGACCGCGGCCGAGCTGGCGATCTGCCTGCTGCTGGCGGGGCTGATATTCGTCGCCGTCGAGATCGAGAAAGCGATGGTGCGCCGCGGCTGGCTGTACCGCTGAATGCAGCTTTAGCCAATGTAGGTTGGGGTGAGCGTAGCGAACCCCAACGCAAGCTTGTTGGGGTTCGACGCTGCGCGTCTCACCCCAACCTACTACGTGAAGGTTTTCACTCCCTGATCGGAGGCGAGCAGCAGCACGTCCGCCGGGCGGCGCGCGAACAGGCCGTTGGTGACCACGCCGGCGAGGTGATCGAGTTTCTCCTCGAGCTCCACCGGGTTCAGGATGGTCAGGTTGTGCACGTCGAGGATGATGTTGCCGTTGTCGGTTTTGAAGTTGTCGCGCAACACCGGCTGGCCGCCGAACGCGACGATCTGGCGCGCGACGTAGCTGCGCGCCATGGGAATGACCTCGACCGGCAGCGGGAACTTGCCGAGCACATCCACGAGCTTCGAGTCGTCCGCGATGCAGACGAATTTCCCGCTCGCGGCGGCGACGATCTTCTCGCGCGTCAGCGCGCCGCCGCCGCCCTTGATGAGGTGCAGATGCCTGGTCGCCTCGTCGGCGCCGTCCACGTACAGCGGCAGGTCGCCGGTGGCATTCAGATCGAGCACCGGAATACCGTGCTTCTTCAGGCGTTCGGCGGTGGCGTTGGAACTGGCCACGGCGCCGTCGAGCTTGCCCTTGATCCGGGCCAGCCCGTCGATGAAATGATTGGCCGTGGAGCCGGTGCCGACGCCGATCACCCAGCCGGATTCCACGTATTCCAGTGCCGCCAGCGCGACCGCTTTTTTCTTGTCGTCCGGAGTCATGACGTTTCTCGTGATGCTGAAGGGGCGCAAGAATACCTATTATCCGTGTGATAATGAAGCCTCCTTCATGCTAGATTATCTGGCTATATCAGGGGTTCACGCCAACCTCCCGCTCGCCATTTCAGGGGAAGGGCCAGGTAAGAGAGCAAGATGCCGCAAAAATATCTAAAAAAGATTCTCACCGCCCGGGTCTACGACGTCGCGCGCGAAACGCCGCTCGACTACGCGCCGATCCTGTCGCGCCGCACCGGCAACCGCGTCTGGCTCAAGCGCGAGGACGAGCAGCCGGTGTTCTCGTTCAAGTGCCGCGGCGCGTACAACAAGATGGCCGGCCTGTCGGCGGCGGAGCTGAAAAAGGGCGTGGTCGCGGCCTCCGCCGGCAATCACGCCCAAGGCGTGGCGCTCGCCGGCTACCGGCTCAGCGCCCCGACCACCATCGTCATGCCGCGCACCACGCCGCAGATCAAGGTGGACGCGGTGCGCAGTTTCGGTGGGAAAGTTGTTCTGCACGGCGACAACTACGACGCCGCCTACGCCCACGCGCGCGAGATCGCGAATAAACACAAGCTGACCTTCGTGCATCCCTACGACGACCCGGAGGTGATCGCCGGGCAGGGCACGATCGGCATGGAGATCATCAAGCAGCACACCGGCGCGCTCGACGCCGTGTTCGTGCCGGTGGGCGGCGGCGGGCTGATCTCCGGCATCGCGGTGTACATCAAGCAACTGCGCCCGGAAGTGAAGATCATCGGCGTCGAGCCGGAGGACGCCGACGCCATGGACCTGTCGCTCAAGGCCGGCAAGCGCGTGCTGCTCGACCACGTCAGTATCTTCGCCGACGGCGTGGCGGTACGGCAGGTGGGCGAGGAGACCTTCAAGCTGTGCAGGCAGTTCGTGGATGAGATGATCGTGGTCACGAACGACGAGATCTGCGCCGCGATCAAGGACATCTTCGAGGACCGCCGCTCGGTCCTTGAACCGGCCGGCGCGCTCGCCTACGCGGGCCTGAAGCGCTACGCCGAAGAGAGAAAACTCAAGGACAGGAATTTCATCGCCATCGCCTCCGGGGCGAACGTGAATTTCGACCGCCTGCGTTACGTGGCCGAGCGCGCCGAGATCGGCGAGCGGCGCGAGGCGATCTTCGCTGTCACGATTCCCGAGCGCCCCGGCGCGCTCAAGCAGTTCTGCACCATCCTCGGCGGCCATAACATCACCGAGTTCAATTACCGCTTCGCCGACCCCAAGGCGGCGCATATTTTCGTCGGCGTGCAGATTCCGCCGGACGCCGCGGATGTAAAAAAGCTCGTGGGTGCTCTGCGCAAACACGGCTACGCCACGCTCGACATGACCGACAACGAGATGGCCAAGCTGCACATCCGCCACCTCGTCGGCGGCCGCGCGCCGAACGCGGTGAATGAAATTCTTTACCGTTTCGAATTCCCCGAGCGCCCCGGCGCGCTCATGAACTTCCTCGACAAGATGGGCGGAAGCTGGAACATCAGCCTGTTTCACTACCGTTCCCACGGCGCCGACTTCGGCCGCGTGCTGGTCGGTATGCAGGTCCCGCCGGAGGACAAGAAGAAGTTTCAGAAATTTTTGGACAACCTGGGCTACGAATATGCCGAGGAGACGGGGAATCCGGCGTATAAGCTCTTTTTAAGCTGCTAGGATGCCTTTCTACAAAGCGTGCCTAGCCGTAAAATCATCAAACTCCATACCTAAAAAGGGACGATAGGCAGATATGGTGACAAAAGCGAATATACGAAATGAACAATTAGTTGTTGCCAAGGATAATGAAAGGGGAGCAGTCGCCAAACTAATCGAATTAAACAAGTCCATCAGGTCGCGTGAGTGGCCATATCCCTTTAACACAACGGCCCATGTCATTCGGGAAGGGGATGCACGCAAACTCGATTGGATTCCTAGTCGCTCTGTGCATCTGATAGTCACATCTCCGCCGTACTGGACATTAAAACAATATGAGCCGAACCATCGGCAACTCGGCGATATCGACTCCTACGAAGTTTTTCTAAACGAGCTAGATAAGGTTTGGGCCGAATGCGCGCGCGTGCTAGTCCCCGGCGGACGTATTTGCTGTGTTGTCGGTGACGTTTGTGTGCCGCGCAAGCGCGCAGGTAAGCATTATGTAATGCCACTCCATGCCGACATACAGGTAAGGATGCGCAAGATCGGATTAGACTGTTTGACCCCCATTCTGTGGTCCAAGATCGCCAATGGGGCAACGGAAGCCAAGGGAAACGGTGCTGGGTTCTATGGCAAACCTTATCAGCCGGGTGCCATCATCAAAAACGATGTCGAATATATCCTGTTCTTTCGGAAAGGGGGCGAGTACCGTTCGCCCGCACCTATCCAGAAAACGCTTTCGATGCTTTCACGCGAGGAAATGCGATCCTGGTTGCGGTCCATCTGGACGGACGTTAAGGGCGAGTCGACCCGGAAAGGCCATCCAGCGCCATTCCCTGATTCGCTTGCGGAACGCCTAATACGGCTTTTCTCATTTGCCGGCGATACAGTGCTGGACCCCTTCGGAGGAACCGGATCAACGTCAATTGCGGCGATGAATACCGGCAGAAACAGTATTGCATGCGATATCGAACCAAAATATCTGGCGATAGCCCGTGCTCGTCTGCATAAGGAAGCGAAGCGGAAGCGTACAGATGGTGCTACCAACATCGAAGTCAAAGAAGAATAAGAATGCGCCTCCTCGAAACATTCCGCGGCTTGTTCGACGGCAAGCGGTATCTGCATCGCAAATCGAATCTTGGCGACCTCGTTGCTGTCGAGTTTTACGAGGATATTGTTAGCCTAGGAAAGTCAGAGAAACTTCGGGCGCGCATCGCCTCACATGATCGCGTTATCAACCTCAAGAATGTCGCCGTTGGCAGAAGCGCACGGCGTGGGGACGGAACGTTAGGCGAGTTGGTGCCCGCAGCGGTTGCGGCTGTCGAGAAGGGTTTTGTCGTGGCGCGAGGACCAACCGCCAATATTGAAATTGGGGCGGAAACGAAAATCCTCGCCAAGGCGATGATCAAGCAAATTGACCGAGTAATCGGCGATTTGCGTCGGCAAGTAGAAATGTTCAAAGGCCAAGGTGGAAATCCGATTTGCATCGGCTTTGTCGGCATTAATTTCTCTGACAAATACACCTCCTACGAGGGACGACGCGCCTTCACTACTGACGGTAAGAAATACAAACATCCGATTCAAGAGGCCGCCGATGCGGAAGCTCGCTTGATAGCCCAAGCCAAGCCCGCGTTTGACGAGTTTCTGATTATGCGATTCCAAGCCACGAATAAAAAGCCTTATCCATTCGCGTGGGTGGACATCAACTTATTGCAATTGGAGTACAGCGCTTTGTTGACCCGCGTCTCGCGTGAGTACGATCAGCGTTTTAAATAAATTAGCGTTTAATCTGCTCCACCTTCTCTATCACCACATCCTTCACCGGAACATTTTGAAATGGCCCGACCGTATGGGTCGCGACCGATTCGATCTTCTTCACCACGTCCATGCCCTTCGTGACCTTGCCGAACACGGCGTAACCCCAGCCCGGCGTGGTCTTGTCGCGATAATCCAGATTTGGGTTGTCCACGGTGTTGATGAAGAACTGCGCCGCGGCGGAGTGCGGGTCGGGCGTGCGCGCCATGGCGATGGTGCCGGCGAGGTTCTTCAATCCGTTGTCGGCTTCGTTGCGGATCGGCGGGCCTTTGACCTTCTCGTCCATGCCGGGACGGAAGCCGCCGCCCTGAATCATGAACCCGGGAATCACGCGGTGGAAAATCGTGCCTTTGTAGAAACCGTTCTCGACGTAATTCATGAAATTTTTCACCGTGTCCGGCGCGTGCTTCGCGTCCAGCTCGATCTCGATCGAGCCGAGGTTGGTGGTCATGCGCACGCGCGGATTGTCCGCGGCGGCAGCGGAGGCCATGAAGAGCGGGGCGATGGTTATGACAAGCAGGATGGAAAATAATTTTTTCATGTTCATTCCTCCGGGTTCGATGCGGCCATTTTTTCCAATTTCAAAATCGTGCTCCATTCCTTGGCGCTGACCGGCATGACCGACAGCCGGCTGCCGCGCTGCACCAAGCGCATGTTTTTCAGCGCCGGCTGCATCCGGATCGCGGCGAGCGTGACTGGCCGTTTGAATTCGCGCTGGAAGCGCACGTCCACCATGTCCCACAGCGGCCGCTCCGGGGTGCTCTTCGGGTCGTAATGATGGTTTTCCAGGTCCCAGGCGGTGGGATCGGGGTAGGCCGTGCGCGCGATTTCGATGATGC
>DAIDLH010000071.1 GCA_027449605.1 Candidatus Muproteobacteria bacterium
GCGCATCGACGCGGGCGGCGATATCAAAGGCGCGAATAGTCAGCAGCTCATCAACGAATGGCTGCCTCGCGCCGGCGGGCTTATCGACGTTTATCCTTTTGAGACAACATTCAATTTACCCGCTTCGTGGGCGGTGGCCGTCGGTAATTTCCGGCAAAACATCGGCGCCTTGGGCGGTGGTAACTTGAC
This sequence comes from Candidatus Muproteobacteria bacterium, assembly GCA_027449605.1. Lineage (GTDB taxonomy): Bacteria > Pseudomonadota > Gammaproteobacteria > Acidiferrobacterales > Sulfurifustaceae > Sulfuricaulis. Next base: position 190 of record DAIDLH010000071.1, read on the forward strand.
GCTCAAGGCAGGCGGCAGCCTCGATAACCTGTCGGCAGCGATTCCGACCACGGGTCAACCCCGGGGTGGTCTGGGCACCGCCCCGGATATTGCCGGCGGCGGCGATCTGCGCATCGAGGCGGGCGGCGACATCCGCGGCGGCGTCTTCTACGTGGACAAGGGACACGCGGACGTGCGCGCCGGCGGCTCGGTGACTCGCGCTCAGGGTACGGCAGTGTATCCGGTCCTGGCCCTGGGCGATGGACAATTCATCTTGCGCGCGCGCAAGGACCTGCGTTTGGAAACCATCGTCAATCCGACGATGTTGCCCCAAAGCCTCACGCAAGGCACGCCGGACTATCCGCTTGCAGCGGGAACGTCGTATTTCGCCACCTACACGCCCGACAGCGCCGCGCACTTGGAATCGATCGCCGGCGACACGGAATTGCGAGGTGACCCCGCGCTGCTTACGTCCAACGTGTTTCCTCTTATGCGCGACGTCAGTGCGGTGGGTTTTTATCCCGGAACCTTGAGCGCCCACAGCTTACAAGGCGACATCAGTATCGGTGGTCGTGGATTTACTCTCTTGCCGGCGCCGCGAGGTGATTTGGAACTGCTGGCAGACGGGAACGTCACAACGGACGGCAGCACAACGATCCGGTTGTCCGACGCCGACCTCCGCCAGCTCCCAGGCGTGCTGACACCTGCTCTGGGGCTGGCGGATACAACCAGGCTATTGACTGGCGCCCCCGGCCATGCGGCGACGCCCGTTCACGCTGAAGATGATAAACCGGTGCGCATCGTGGCGAAGAACGGAACCATCGGCACTGCTTTGCCTGATAGCCCGGATAAAAATCTTATTGTCGAGCTTTCCAAGCCAGCTCGTCTCAGTGCCGGTCAAGACGTGCGCAATCTCACGCTCAGCCTTCAGCACGCGCACAGCAGCGATATTTCATCGGTGGAAGCAGGGGGAAGTGTGCTGTTTCCGACCCGGCGTGACAACGCAGGCAAGATAGTCGTGAATCCAACCAGCTTTGAGATCGCCGGGCCCGGCCAGTTCTACGTTATTGCCGGCAAGGATGTGGACCTCGGCGCCTCCAGCGGCATTATTTCGACCGGGCGCACGCGGAACCCGGCGCTGCCGGCGGGCGGCGCGGATATCACGATCATGGCCGGCCAAGCGCAGGCGCCGGAGTACGAGCAGTTTGTCAGGCAATACATGACTCAGCTTGGTTTAACGGACGCGAGCGTCGATACATTTCTTGCCAAGCCACTGGATGAACAGCGTAAGTTCATCCTGGAAGTGTTGTTCAGCGAATTGCGTGAGTCAGCCGTTGCCGCGGCCGATAGCAAAAATTACGAAAGAGGTTCTAATGCGATCGAAACACTGTTTCCGGCCGATAGCTACCCGGGTGATATCAAGTCGTTCCTGAGTCAGATCACCACCGCGGACGGTGGCGATATCAATCTTGTTGTCCCCGGCGGTCTGGTCAATGCCGGCGTCGCGAGTTCCACCGCTATCAACAAAAAACCCGATCAGCTTGGCATCGTGGTGCAGCGCGACGGTAACATCAATGCCTTGGTGCGCGACGACTTCCTGGTCAATGCGTCGCGTGTCTTCGCTCTCGACGGCGGCGATATCCTGATCTGGTCGTCGACGGGCGACATCGACGCCGGCAAGGGCGCCAAGACCGCCCTGTCGATTCCGCCGGCGGTGGCCAATACCGACCCAAATACCACCGTGACTACGGTCGAGTTCCCGCCGCCTATCAGCGGCAGCGGCATCGGCGCTTCGGTGAGGACGCCAGGCAGGAATCCCGGCAATGTGTTTTTGGCCGCCCCCGTCGGTGTGATCAACGCCGGCGACGCCGGCATCAGCAGCGCGGGCAACCTGACGATCGCGGCCACGGCCGTGCTCGGCGCCGACAACATCAAGGTCGGCGGCGCCTCGGTCGGCGTCCCGACCGATACCGGCGGGCTGGGCGCGGGCCTTTCCGGTGTCGGCGATATCGCCGCGACCGCGAACAAGGTGGCCGAGGACGCCACGCGCGGTATCGCGTCGCAGAACAACGAGCGCCAGGGTTTCCTCGGCGTGGAAGTGCTCGGCTTCGGCGAATAGACGCGGGCACTCGCTCCGCATCCCGGCGTCTCTCGTCTCGATCCACCCCTGCTGAAAACAGGCTGACATATTTCCGTCAGAATCAGCCGCTAGAGTAATGTCTTTCCTCGACCCTCCGCAGCCGAGCCTCGTCGCGTTGGAGAGTCGTTTATCGAAACCAAGGAGATCGCCATGAAGTTTTTCAAAGCCGCGCTGATGGCAGCTTGTTTCGCCGTCCCCGCCATGAATAGTTACGCCGACGATGCGAGCCTGCGCGCCGCATTGCAAGAGCGCCTGCCGGACGCCAGGATCGGGCAGATCAGACCCGGGCCGGTTCCCGGTCTCGTCGAGGTCGTCGTGAATGGCGTGAGCGTCATCTACACCGACAAGAAGGGAGAGCTGGCGTTCATCGGCAACGTGATCAACCTGAAGACCAGGGAGAACCTCACCAAGAAACGCGCGGAAGAAGTGGCGTTCGTCGATTTCTCGCAGATCCCGTTGACGCAGGCGATCGTGAAGGTCAAGGGCGACGGCTCGCGCAAGCTGGTCGTCTTTTCCGACCCGGACTGTCCGTATTGCAAACAACTCGAAAAGGAACTCGCCTTCCTGGACAACGTCACGATCTACACGATGCTGTATCCGCTCGAGCAACTGCACCCGGGGGCGCGCAAGAAAGCCGAAGCGGTGTGGTGCTCGTCCGACCGGGCCAGGGCCTGGGACGACCTCATGCTGCACGGCAAGGAGCCGGCCGTCGCGACCGGCGAGTGCAAGACGCCGCTCGACGAAATCCAGTCGCTCGCGCAGCGGCTGTCCATCACCGGGACGCCCGGGCTGGTGTTCCAGAACGGCAAGCTGGCGCCGGGCGCGCTGAGCACCGAGCAGATTGAGGCGTTGCTGAAGAAGGCCGCGACCAAATCGTAAACGGCGGAGCGCCCGGCATCGGCTCTGCGGTAATCCCGCGGCCATGCCGGTGTTTCACGCGCGGTTCTCCGGCGGCCAAGGCCGTGTGTCATCAAATCTTCACCGTTCCGTCATAAAACCCGCGCCGTTTTGTAGCCCGCCTGACATTTTCGCCGTCTAGCTTTCAGGTCATGGTCACGATGCTATTCCTCCGAACCCGGCCGCCGTGTCGCGCGATCGCCGCACGTCATTGCTGATGCCCGTTGCCGCCGGACCCGCCGGCGACACGGTCGATCCGCCGTCGCTGCGGAACGCCTTGCGCGCCCTGGGAGTCGGTGCGGGCGCGCGCTACCGCCCCGACCAGCTTCCGTTTCTGCGCGACGACGTCACGCTCGGCGCCGAGTGCGAGTTGCAGGCGGCGGTGGCCGGCGACGCCGGACACGTGGATCTGGCGCTGCAGATTCGCGGCTCGAACTATTTCGCCAACGTGGTCAAGCATGCCGAAACCCAGGAAACGCCGCGGCGCGCGGTGACCGCGATCGAGGCGTTTCTGTCGGACAACACCGCGCAGATATGGGAGAACTCCTGGGTGCGCGTGCCGCTGGCGCGCCTGAACGATCTGGCGTTGCGGGTGCTGGCCGAGGACATGCGCGCGCAGCGCAGCAATCCGCGCAGCCCGCCGCGCACGGACCGCGCGTGTTTTTTCGTGCGCGACGAACGGCTGGGGGAACTGCTGCGCATACCCGTGAGTTACCTGCTCAAGCTGTCCCTGGCCCAGGCGCTCGGCGCGGCGCCGATGCTGCCGCGCGCGATCCATCGCACCGGCCAGCGCCTCATGGACCACTTCATCAACGACAACACATCGCCCGAGATTCTGTCGTTCTACGTGGTGCGCGGCGCGACCCAGCTGAATCCGGGCGCGGCGCTGGCGCGCGAGAGCGCCAAGCGGTTCCTGTTCACCGAACTGCTGGTGCAGTACGCCGACGCCGCGTTCGCGCTGCGCGATACCGGCCAGCGCCCGCTGGTGTATTTCTCGCCGCACGTGCCGTTGCGCCAGCGGCAGATCAACGAAGGCGTGTCCGACGCCTTCTACCGCGAGCTTTTCTGCAGCCCCTGTCTCTCCGGCTGGGAGCGCGGCGAGGAGAAACACCATTACATGCAGCTGTGCCACGAGGTTCTGAGCCGCAGCCACCTGAACGCCGTGGCCCGGCTGCGCGACGCCGGCATCGTCACGAGCAACCTGGTGGTGCTGCCCAATACCTCGAACGCGAGCCTTTCGAACAACGGCGTGCACGTGAGTCTCGGGAGCGAGCGCCTGCGACGCGCCCTGGCCGATCCGGCGAGCGGCTTCGACGCGCGCCACGAGAAGCATCTGAGCGATCTCGTCATCAAGATCGCCGAGCACTTCCTGCCGTTGTTCGTCGGGCTGTACAGCGCCGCGCCGTATCGCCTCGATTTCACCGACTTCCATCCGGAACGGGCGCTCGGTTATCTGCCGCATCAGCTCGACTTCACGCACCTGCGCAAGCTCTGGAGCGCGTGGAAACAGAAGGCGCGGCTCAAGGTCCTGGGGCACACCGTCACGCCGCTGGGGCCGGTGTGGCTCGACGCCCTGCTGGCGCGCACGCTGCAACTGAAGGGCGATTGGGTGCCGGACATCCGGCTGCTCGACTACCTGGTGGCGCTGACCAGCACCGACCAGAATCCCTCGCTCGACGGCACGCTCGGCAACCACGAGCGCGCCAAGCGCGACCTCGCCGATCTGGGCGTGTTCGACCCGCGCATGTCCTTCTACATGCTGTACAAGCCGCGCGAGTATCAGCGCGTCGGATTTTCCGGATTCGAAGGCCGCTTCTACAGCCTGTTCGCTGACGGCCGGCTCGATCTCGCTCCCGCCGTCGAGTTGCAACGGCTGATCACCGCCCTGGCGTACCACTACATCGCCAGCGGCGCGGTCGACCACGCCCGCATCCCCGACAGTCGTTTCGTCGAAAGCGAGCGCCGCCAGTTTTTTTTCGCCTCCGCCATGGGTCTGCGCGCCGTCTACGTGCGCCGCGACACCCCGAATCTGTTCTTGCAGCGCATTCTGGCGCACTGCCAGCGGGCGCGCCCGAGCGCCCGTTACGGCGGTTATCTGAAGGTCTATCTGCAGGACTATCAGCAGGCGCTGGTGAAACTGCTGCGCGCCGACGCCGCGCCGCTCATCGCCTCCGAGGAGCTGGAGGACGTGATCGAGGATCTGGAATCGCGCGTGCGCGCTCCGCAGATGTATTCGGCGGCGGCGCGACTCGGCAAGGACATCCTCGCCGAGGCCGGGGCGCGTCATCCGTTTGCGTTGCGCGCCCGCGAGTACAACGCCGCCGCCGAGCGCTGCTACCGCGGCACGCTCAAGCGCCGCCGCCTCGAGCAGGCGCTCGACGAGTTTGCTGCCGACCTGCGCAGCCTCGAAACCGAAAACCGCGCGGATCAGGGCCTGCGCCGTGCGCTCGGCGCGGCATTGGGCGACGACACGCCGCTCGCGTTCCTGCGCAAACGGCGCGCGGCGGTGCTCGCCGCCGATTTGCCGGAGGCGGAACTGCTCAAGCTGCTGCGGCTGCTGCTCGTCAGCATCCATCGCGACGCGTCGCGGGCCGGCAATGAAACCGACTTCGACCCGGACCTCGACCGCCATGCCGCATCAGTATATTGACCGCCGTTCCGGCGCCGTGCGCGACGAGCGCCTGTTCGCCGACCGCCTGGTAAACCTGATCTATTCCCGCGTGCGGGAGAACTCGCCGTGGCTGTTTCGCACCCTGACGAGCGTGCGTATCTCGGAGCTGCTCAGTCTCGTGAACTACGACTTGCCGCTGGGCCGCAAGTTGTCGGGCAACCTGCGCTTTCTTCAGCGCCTGGGAGTGGATCTCGCGGAATGCATCGACCCGCCGGCGGCGCTCAACACCGCGCGCAAGGTATTCGAGCGCCGCATCCGTTACTGGGAATGCCGCCCCATGCCGCGGGACCCGCGCGTCGTGGTGTCGCCGGCCGACGCCAAGGTGCTGGTCGGATCGCTCGACGAACGCTGGGCGCTCTGGCTCAAGGACAAGTTCTTCACTTATGTCGAACTTCTGGGGCGCGACAAACGCGAATGGCTGCATGCCT
>DAIDLH010000072.1 GCA_027449605.1 Candidatus Muproteobacteria bacterium
CGGCCGCGCGGTCTGGCGCGCCGGCGTGGCATAATCGCGCGCTTTCCGGCATGCCCGGACCCGGACACCCGGGCGGTTAGCTCAGCGGTAGAGCACTGCCTTCACACGGCAGGGGTCGCAGGTTCGAACCCTGCATCGCCCACCATCTCCCGGTTTCCAAAACAAAAAGGGCCCGCGAGCGGGCCCTTTGATGATGCAAGCTGCTTAGCGGTCAGCGTGCGCGTTCCGCCCGATCCGGGCGCATGGACCGTTCCGGACGTCCGGCAAATCCCGGGCTTTCAGCGCGCTCCACTCTTGACGCTTTTTCCGCCTTTTCAGATTTCAGGATACCCGGCGATTTTTCCACGCGCGATTCTCTGCGTAACTCGTTGCGCGCATGGCTGGCGGTGCTGACCACCGGTCCGAGCTTGAAGCCGAGACCGTTGGCGATCTTGCCCCAGCCCATTTTCTGGCCGCGCAGGGTTTCAATCTTGTTCAGCGCCTCGGTCATGGTCGGATAATTGGTGGCGTCGGTCAGCGTCAGACGCCGGGCCATGGCCAGCTCGATGGTGGTCTCGCCCCAACCGTGATTCGTCGCCTGCAACTTCTCGACCACGGAAGGATCGACGTTGAACTGGCTGGAAAGGGTTTGAATCCTGTCGGTGGACGCAGACGTGCTGACGCGGTCGATGTCTTTCCTGACAGACTCCAGTTGCGCCTCGTCTGAATTGGCCCGGGCCCAGACCGGCACGCCCAACGCCATGACCAGGAACAAACCGCCTAACAGGGCTGTGGTGATATTTCCTTGCATGGTTGCCTCCTTTCGTCTCGCTCAGAAGACACTATTAACGCACAAGATCGTTACGGGAGCACGACCGCTCGGCAGGTGAATCAGGCCTCCCACTCCTCCAGCGGCGAGCTGGGCTGGCGCTTGTCGGACAGCAGGCGCCTGGCCTTGGGCTCGTCCTCGGCGAACGCCATGCGCACCGCATTCGGATTGTCCGGCGATTCGGCGATACGCAGCTCACGGCAGAGATCTTTCGCCTCCTTGTATTGCGCACAGGCTTTGACGAGAGCGAATTTTTTGTCGGCCGCGATTTTAAAAACAAAATAAGGCATGGGGTAAATGCTCCGGTCGTTTCTAAAAGCCGGGGAATGCTACCCCGGTCTCAAACGCTTGTCATCACTCGCCGACGTGCAGCAGCTGGCCGCGCACGCGCGCAATCCTGAAAAACGTCAGAAACGAGACGAAACCGGCGGTGAGATACAGCGCGTTGAGCAGCACCGCGTGCAGCAGCAAATCCACGCGGAAGCTGTGGTCAAACAGCACCGCGCGCATGCCCTCGAAGACGTGGCTCGACGGCAACAGCGCCGCGAGGTATTGCAGCCATGTCGGCAGGGTGCTGATCGGATAATACACGCCGCTGATGGGCTGCACCGCGAAGATCGCGATCCACGCCATGCTCTCGGCGCCGAGCCCGTAGCGCAGCACGATGCCCGACACCAGCAGGCCGATCGACCAGCCCATGATGATGAGATTCAGAAAAAACGCCAGCAACGGCAATCCCATGTTGAAGATGGAATAATGAAACAAGGGAATGGCGATGAGCGCCGCGCCGCCGACGCCGATCAGCGTGCGGATCAGGCTCATGACGATCAGCGCGCAGCCGAGTTCGAACGGCCGCAACGGACTCACGAACAGATGCCCCAGGTTGCGCGACCACATTTCCTCCATGAACACCAGCGACACGCCGAGCTGGCCGCGGAACAGCACGTCCCACAGCAGCACGCCGGAGAGCAGCACGCCCGAAGCCTGCGCGATCCACGAACTGTGGCCGATCAGGAACACGGTGATGAAGCCCCACAGGATCATCTGCACCGTGGGCCAGTACACCAGTTCCAGGATGCGCGGGCCGGAACTGCGCAGCAGGTAAACATGCCGGTATACCAGCGCATTGATACGTCGCAGCGACGGGACAAAACCGGTATGGCCGCGCGCGAGTTCGCTCATGGCTTCGCCGCCGGTTTGCCGCTCGGAGCGAGTTCGAGATGGCGTTGGCGCGCGATGTCGATGAACACTTCCTCCATGTTCTGCCGCCCGTAACGCGTCAGCAGCTGCGCCGGCGTGCCGCGGTCCACGAGCTTGCCGGCGCGCAGCATGACGACGTCGTCGCACAGCCGCTCGACCTCGGACATGTTGTGCGAAGCCAGCAAAATCGTGGTGCCGGTGCGCCGGCGGTAGGCTTCGAGCATGCCGCGCACGTAATCCGCCGTGTCCGGGTCGAGCGAGGCGGTCGGCTCGTCGAGCAGCATCAGTTCCGGCTCGTTCAGCAGCGCCTTGGCCAGCACCACGCGCGTCTTCTCCCCCGCCGACAATTGCCCGTAGGGACGGTTCAGGAAACGCCCGATCTGGAGTTCCTCGCTCAGCGCGCGGATGCGCGCGGATATGTCGATGATCCCGTAAAGACGCGCGTAAACCGTAAGGTTCTCGCGCACCGTCAGCCGCCGCGGCAGGTCCACGTACGGCGAGGAAAAATTCAGGCGCGGCAGCGCGCGATAGCGTTCGCGCAGCATGTCCACGCCAAAAACGGATATGCTGCCGGAAGTCGGCAGCAGCAACCCGAGCAGCATGGACAGCGTCGTGGTCTTGCCCGCGCCGTTGCCGCCGAGCAGCGCGGTGGTGGAATGCGCCGCGACCTCGAAGCTCACGTCATCGACGGCGATGACGCTGTCGAAATGCTTGCTGAGGCGGGAAACGGAAACTACCGGCGGCGACATGGGAAAGGAAGATTAGCGCAGACCGGCACGCTTGTCAGCTTGTCAAGCCCGAAACCGGTGAAGACATTTGCGCCCGGCATGCGCCGGCTCTTGATCAAACCGGGGGCATTTGGTTTAAGCTGTCACCGCGAAGACAGTCCCGGCGCGTCATGCAGACGGGCGGATGCCGGACCATCCACGGAACTCATTCAAATAAAATGGAGCACATCATGAAAAAATCATTCATCCGGATCGCCGCCTTGCTGTTGCTGGCCCTCGGCGGCGCGGCTTGGTCGGCCGACACCACCCTCACCTGGCACGGGCACGCCGCGTTCGAGATCGTCACCCCGAAGGGCAAGGTGCTGATGATCGATCCGTGGCTCAAGAACCCGATGAACCCCAACGCCAAGAACGGCAAGGACCCGCTGGCCGCGATCGCCAAGGTGGATTACATCCTGATCACGCACGGGCACTTCGATCACGTCGGCGACGCCGTGGAGATCGCCAAGAAGACCGGCGCGCGGCTGGTCACGAATCCTGCGCTGGGGAAAAACATGGAAAAGTTGCTGGGCTACCCCAAGCAGCAGATGGGTTATGACACACTTCTGGATATAGGAGGTGAAATCACCATCGCCGACGGCGAAGTGACGGTCGACATGGTGCCGGCGGTGCATTCCAGCGGCATGGGCAACCCGCTCGCGGGAGAGAAGGAACCGGAAGTGGCCTACGGCGGCAACCCGGCGGGATTCGTGATCAAGATCAGGAACGGCCCGACCATTTATCACAGCGGCGACACCGCTTACTTCAACGACATGGCGCTGATCGGCGAACAAAAAATCGACGTCGCGCTGATCAACATCGGTGGACATTTCGGCATGGAGCCGGCGATGGCGGCGCGCGCCGCCAAGGCGGTGCGCGCCAAGGTCGTGGTGCCGCAACATTACGGAACGTTCCCGGTGCTGACGCCGGACGCCAAGGGCTTCGCGGAAAAACTCCGTCGGATGGTCATCCGCGCCCGCGTCATGCAGCCCGGCACCAGTCTGACCTTCAAGGGGAAGAAACTGGTTAACTAGAAGCAATCTCTTTATGTAGGGTGGGCATCGCCCACCGACACGGCTTCGCGGACTGACCGATGGTGGGCAGTGCCCACCCTACATATATAAATTGATTTACCTCGCCAGGGAAGCTCTGAACAAGCCCGTTCGTGGTGAGCCTGTCGAACCACGAACGAATCGGAGCCGCGATATTTCAGGGACTTGCCGTTCACCCTTCGACAGGCTCAGGGCAAACGGCAGACTTGTTCAGAGTTTCCTTAGGAAGCGAGTTCTATTTTCTTCCACACGCACTTCCCGCCGCTTTTCTTGTCGAGTTCCTCCAGCCACTGCTGATGCGCGGCCCGTTCCTCGTCGGTCGGTGAAATCACCGGCAGTTTCGGGCGGTTGGGATCGAGGCGGCGGATGTCGGTCGGCGCCACCGCTGCTGACGTTGAAGCGGCTTTCATCGGACTGTGCGTGTCCTCGAACAGGCCGGTCTGGCCGCCGGTCATGGCCAGATATACGTCCGCCAGGATTTCGGCGTCGAGCAGCGCGCCGTGCAGCGTGCGGTGCGAGTTGTCCACGTTGTAGCGCCGGCACAGCGAATCCAGATCGTTCTTCTGGCCCGGGTGCATGCTGCGCGCAAGCTTGAGCGTATCCACCACCGAGCAGATGTCCTCGATGCGCTGCGACGCTTTGCCGTTCGCCATCAGCGCCAGTTCGTTGTTGAGGAAACCGATGTCGAACGGCGCGTTGTGGATGATCAGCTCCGCGCCGCGGATGAATTCGAGCAGGTCTTTCACGATGTCGGCGAACTTGGGCTTGTCCGCCAGCATCTCGTTGGTGATGCCGTGCACCTCCATCGCCCCGGCGTCGATCTCGCGCCCGGGGTTGATGTACTGCTGGTAGCGGTTGTTGCTCGCGCGCCGGTTGAGCAGCTCCACGCAGCCGATTTCAATGATCCGGTGGCCCTCGGAAGGTTCGAGGCCGGTGGTTTCCGTATCGAGAATTATCTGGCGCGTCATTCTTCTTTCTCCATTCTTTCCGCTACCGTGTCAAACAGCCGCTTGCCGTGAATCACTGCCACAACGGTAATGGAATCTTGGGCTATTCGATATACCAGACGATAGCTGTAAACAAAACGCTCACGGGTATCATCCTGGCCAAGCTCCGGGACAATCCGGCCAAGGTACGGGAATTGATTAAGACTGCGGGAAGTTTCGAGAATTCGATTGACGACGGTTGCGGCGTAAAACGCCGAATCGCGGGTGATGTAGCTGGCGATGGCATCAACGTCGTCCAGCGCCTCCGGCGACCAGGCTACTTTTTGACCCATTTTCCAAGGCGCTTCTCGGCTTCTTCCTGCGACACCACGCCCTTCGTTTCCGCCGCCTCGATTCCCCGCTGGATTTTTTCTATCACATAAAGATGATACTGGATATCTTCCAGCGAACAATCGTCGGGCAGCTTCTTAAGCAGCGACTCGACTTCCTGTTTTGCAGTGCTCATTCGCCAATTCCCCGGTTTACGTGCTTTTCAAGATTAGCCGATTGCGTAATACATTGGAACCGTCACGAGGCGCCCTTATTTTGTAAGTAGCTCTTCAAGGCCGATTTCAATGATCCGGTGGCCCTCGGAAGGTTCGAGAGCGGCATCCTCACGCCAACATCTCTTCAATCGCCCGGTTCGCCAGCTGATCGGCGCGCTCGTTCTCTTCGTGCCCGCTGTGCCCCTTGATCCACTTCCAGTGAATGTGGTGCTTGTGCAGGCGCACGGCTTCGTCGAGCCGCTGCCATAGATCCTGGTTCTTCACCGGCTTCTTGTCGGCGGTCTTCCAGCCACGGCGCTTCCAGTTGTCGAGCCACTCGGTGATGCCTTTCTTCACGTACTGGGAGTCGGTTGTGATCGTGATCTCGCACGGGCGCTTCAGCGCTTCGAGCGCCTGGATCGCGGCCATGAGTTCCATGCGGTTGTTGGTGGTCTCGCGCTCGGCGCCGTAGAGTTCCTTCTCGTGGTCGTCCTTGCGCAGGATCGCGCCCCAGCCGCCGGGACCGGGGTTGCCGCGGCAAGCGCCGTCAGTGAAGATCGTGACTTTGTCCAAAAGATTCAGAATCTCTATAAAAAAAATGAATAGACAGGATTAACAGGATTTTTCAGGATTTACAGGATCATTTAAGAATTCATGAAAAATCAAGAATCAATCCTGTTAATCCTGTTTTTTAATCCTGTAAATCCTGTGAAATTTTTTTTGTTATCGGTTCTTATTGTTTGCGGAACGGCAGGATCATGCCGCGCGCGGCGGGTTGGGTCGCGCCCGAAGCGACGGCGCGTCGGGTTTTCCAGCTGAGCGGCAGCGGCGTGACGCCGACGACGCGCTTCTTCGCGACCACGAGATACACACCCGCCATCATCGGCCACCAGCGGTCGCCCATCTTGTCGAGGAAGTGCAACCGGTGCATGAAGCCTTCGTTGCGCAGCGGCGGACGGTAATAGAGCATGGTGCCGTGCGTGGTTTCGAAATCGAGCAGCCCGAGCCAGTCCTTGATGCGCGACAGGCGGAAAAACTTTCCGCACCACGGCGCGGCGCGCGGGCGGCGCGCGACGAGGCGGCGCAGACCCCACAGGCTCATCGGGTTGAAACCGATAATCACGACGTGACCCTCGGGACGCAGCACGCGGCTGACTTCGCGCAATACCTGGTGCGGGTCGCGGCTGAAGTCGAGCGTGTGCGGCAGGATCAGCACGTCGGCGCTTCTGGTGTCGAGCGGCAGCGCCTCGGGCAAACCGCGCACCACGCAGCGGTCCGGCAAGGCGTGGTGATCGAGCAGGATGCGCGTGGGGGCGATGCAGGCGTCCATCAGGTCGAGTTCGCCGATCTGGCCGAGCTGCGCGGCGACCGTGCCGTAGAGATTCGGCAGCACCGCGCGCAGCTGGTGCGCCTCCAGCGCTTGCAGCGAACGGCCGAGCGGCGAATCGAACCACTCGCGCAACTCGCGCCACCGCGTGCTACAGGAATCTGTCTGGCTCATAAATGAAGCCCTACTTCGTCCGTCCTGTCATAGATTGACGTTCTCCCTGCCGGCTCTCAAACTGGACGTATGACCGATGTTTTACACGCCCGCGCTTTCGAGGACAACTATATCTGGCTGATCCGCGGGAAATCCCCGGATCGCGTGGCCATCGTCGACCCCGGCGACGCCGAACCGGTGCTGGCGGCGCTGGAAAAACAGCGCCTGACGCCCGCGGCCATCCTCTGCACCCACCACCACGGCGACCACGTGGGCGGCGTGGAGGACATCCTCAAACATTATAAGGTGCCGGTATACGGCCCGGCGCGCGAGCGCATCCCGGCTGTCACCCGCAAGCTCCAGGACGGCGATCATCTCGATCTTCCCGATCTCGGTCTGGGGTTCGACGTGCTCGACGTCCCTGGACATACCGCCGGCCATATAGCCTATTATGGAGCTGGCATGCTGTTCTGCGGCGACACCCTGTTCTCGGCCGGCTGCGGGCGGCTGTTCGAAGGCACGGCGGAACAGATGCTCACCTCGCTGTCCCGCTTCGCCGCGCTGCCGGAAGCGACCCGGGTATACTGCGGGCACGAATACACCGAAGCCAACCTGCGCTTCGCGCTTACGGTCGAGCCGGACAATGCCGACGCCAGCAACTATCGCGAGCGGGCGCGGGCGCTGCGCCGGCAAAACCTCCCCACTTTGCCCTCCACCATCGGCCTGGAACGGCGCGTAAACCCGTTCCTGCGCTCCGGGCAAGCCGGAGTGCGCCGGTCCGCGGAAAAACAGGCGGGTCGCGCCTTGGTTTCGGAGCTGGAAGTATTCGCGGCGGTGCGCCGATGGAAGGATGGATTCAGGGGATGAGCGGGGGGCAAGGTTTCGGACAAAAGTGTCGGATCCGATTACTCTCGCACTGGACAAATCGTAAAATTCGCATTTACTTAGTCATGTAGTTCAACAAGTTGATACTCATTCCTCCAACTAAATATATTGCTCCGAATGGATTGGAAAAGAATCAAGAATCAGGTCCTGCCCGTCATTGCGCTTCTGACCCTGGCAGGATGCGCGACAACCTCCCCCGAGACCGCCAAGAAAACCGCTGAACCGAGCCCGGTCCAGGCGACGGCTGACGCGACCGACAATGACGCCGCGCCGACCGAAACGAATATCCAGTTCGAGAGCGACAAACCCGCCGACGCCAAGCCCGACGTTGTCGCGAGCAACGACTCCGATATCTGGGCCCGGCTGCGCAAGGGCTTCACCATGGAGCCGCTCGACAGCCCGCAGGTCGATAAAGAAATACAGTGGTTCGTCAACAACCCCGAATACATGCAGCGCATGATGGATCGCGCCAGGCTGTATCTCTATTACATCGCCGACGAGGTCGAAAAACGCGGCATGCCGATGGAAATCGCGCTGCTGCCGGCGATCGAGAGCGCCTACAAGCCGCACGCCTACTCCCGCGCCCGCGCCGTCGGGCTGTGGCAGTTCATGCCGCGCACCGGAAAACTTTACGGCCTGAAAGCGAACTGGTGGTACGACGGCCGCCGCGACGTGCAGGCTTCGACGCAGGCGGCGCTCGATTATCTCGAGAAACTCTACAACGACTTCGACGGCGACTGGCATCTGGCGCTGGCCGCGTACAACGCCGGCGAAGGCAAGATCGGGCGCATGATGAAATACAACGAGCGCAAGGGTAAACCCACGGATTACCAGTACCTGAAACTCAAGCGCGAGACGCAGCATTACGTGCCCAAGCTCATGGCCATGGTAGCCATCGTCGCCAACCCGGACAAATACGGCGTGAAGCTGGCCAGCATCCCTGACGAGCCCTATTTCGCGCGCGTCGACACCGGCTCGCAGATCGACCTCGGCGTCGTGGCCAAGCTGGTGGACATGCCGGTGGACGACCTGCACGACATCAACCCCGGCTACACGCGCTGGGCCACCGATCCCAACGGCCCGCATCAGCTGCTGGTGCCGGCCGACAAGAAAGACGCCCTGATCGCGGGATTGAGCAACCTGCCGGAAGACGAGCGGGTGCAGTGGCTGCATCACGTCGTGAAGCGCGGCGACAACCTGCATGAAATCGCGCGTCGTTACGGCGTCACCGTTCCGGTGGTCCGCACCGCCAACAACCTGCGCAGCAACCTGCTCCGCAGCGGCCAGGACCTGCTGATTCCGATTTCCTCCCGCCCGCTGAAGCCGGAAGTGATTCGCACCGCCTACCGCGCCACTTCCTCGCGCGCCGCGCGCGGCGGCGCGCCGGTCATCCACCGCGTGCGCCGCGGCGAAACCCTGTCGAGCATCGCGCGCCGCTACAACGTGATGGTGAGCCAGTTGGCGAAATGGAACCTGATACAGCTCGACGACGTGCTGCGTCTCGGACAGAAAATCAAGATCTGGACCACCGGCGGCCCGACCGCCTCGATAGAAACCTCCACGCCGAACAGCTAGCCGTTCGGTTTTCTCCTAGTTCTTCCCGGTCGTAAACAGATGGCAACACGCCGTGTGCGTGTCGCTGAATTCCGTCGTCGCGGGATATTCACGGCGGCAGACGTCCATCGCCCGCGGGCAGCGCGGATGGAAATGACAGCCGGAAGGCGGATTGCTCGGTGAGGGCATGTCGCCCTGCAGGCGGATAACGGTGCGGCGGTTCTTCGCTTCGATCACCGGCACCGCCGACAACAATGCCTCGGTGTAGGGGTGTTTCGGATTTTCCAGCACTTCATCCACGTGTCCGCGTTCCACGATGCGCCCGAGATACATGACCGCCACCTCGTGCGCCAGGTACTCCACCACCGACAGGTTGTGCGTGATGAACAGGTAGCTCAGACCGAGATCGTCCTGCAGGCCCCGGAGCAGGTTCAGCACCTGCGCCTGCACCGAAACGTCGAGTGCGCTGGTGGGCTCGTCGCACACGATCAACTCCGGCTCGACCGCCAGCGCCCGCGCGATGCTGATGCGCTGGCGCTGACCGCCGGAGAACTCGTGCGGGTAGCGCTGGCGCGCATCGGGCGGCAATCCGACCTGCTCCAGCAGTTCCGCCGCCCGGGCCTGCCGTTCCACGCGATTCGCGCCGATGCCCTGGGCGCGCATGCCCTCCTCCAGAATCTCGCCGACCAGCATGCGCGGGTCGAGCGAGGCATAGGGATCCTGGAAAATGATCTGGAAGTGACGCCGCAGCGGCCGCAGTTCGCGCCCTTTCAGTTGCGTGAGTTCCCGTCCGTCGTACGTCACGTTGCCCGCCGTCGGCGGCACCAGTTGCAGGATACCCTTGCCGACGGTGGTCTTGCCGCAACCGGACTCGCCCACCAGCGCCAGCGTGCGGCCGCGCGCGATGTCCAGCGAAATACCGTCCACCGCTTTCACCTGGCCCACGACATGCTGGAACACACCTTTGACGATCGGGAAATGCACTTTGAGATCGGTCACGCGCAGCAGCGTTTCGCCGGCCTTGCCGGAAACCATTTTCGGCGCCTTTCTTGTCGGGCGGCGCGGTTTGGTCGTCGAGGCAGGAGGCGACACGGCGGTGTCATACAAATGGCATAACACGCCGCGGCCTTTCTGTTCGGTCCAGCCGGGGATTTTCCGGCGGCACAGCTCCCAGGCCTGATCGCAACGATCGGCAAACCGGCAACCGCGGAATTCCTGGCGCAGCGACGGCACGCTGCCGGCGATCACTTCCAGCGCCGCGCCGCGCTGCACGCGCCCGGGAATGGAGCGGAACAGCTTGCGCGAATACGGATGTTTCGGCGAGGCGAAGAACTGCTTACGCGAGGCCGCTTCGACGATCTGCCCGGCATACATGACCGCGACGCGGTCGGCCGTCTCCGCCACCACGCCGAGGTCATGCGTGATGAGCAGGATCGCCATGCCGGTTTTTTTCTGGAGGTCCCTGAGCAGGGCGAGAATCTGCGCCTGGATGGTCACGTCGAGCGCCGTGGTCGGCTCGTCGGCGATCAGCAGAGCGGGTTGCGCCGCCAGCGCCATCGCGATCATGACGCGCTGCTTCATGCCGCCGGAAAGCTGATGCGGATATTCGTCGTAGCGCCGCGCGGCATCGGCGATGCCGACCGCCTCCAGCAATTCCGCGACTTTCGACCGCCGCTGCCGGCGCGTGAGCCTGTCGACGTCGGGCAGCGCTTCGCTGATCTGCTGGCCGACCGTCAGCACCGGGTTGAGCGAGGTCTGCGGTTCCTGGAAGATCATGGCGATGCGCCGCCCGCGGACGGCGCGCATGTCGCGTTCCGGCAACGCCAGCACGTCGCGATCGTCCAACCGCACCCGGCCGGCGGCGATATGGCCGGAGGGTTGCGGCACCAGTTGCAGCAGCGACAGCGCCGAGATCGACTTGCCGGAGCCGGATTCGCCGAGCAGCGCCAGCGTCTCGCCGCGCGCGATCGTGAAGTCGATGCCGTCCACCGCGCGCACCATGCCTTCCGGCGTGTCGAACCAGGTTTTCAGGCCTTCGACTTTGAGAAGATATTCTTTGCTCATGGCATTTCCAAAATTAGGAGCGCATGCAAGTCGAGCGACCTTCGGTCGCGATTTAACCGCATAATTGCGGGTGGCTCCGCCCCTGCACCCATTTTTAGTCGTGTCGCCTGCGGCGACGCATACTTGTGGGTGGCTGACCCACAGCAGGTGACTTTCTCTTGTGCGCCCAAGAGAAAGTCACCAAAGAGAATGCGCCCCGGAGCGCGCGACACCTTCCTCCGTTCCTCGCCCCACCGGGCGCTCGACCAACTCGCCGGGCACGAAAGACGTGCCTCGGGCTCGAACACGGTCTCGCTTGAATACTCCCGGTGGGGCTGCGGTACTCGGCGCGCGCTACGGGGGTTTGAAAACACATCAAGATTTAGGCTTGAGGTGTGTTGCTTTAATCCCGTGTCGCGAGCCGAGCACCGCCACGAAGCCGGGAGTGGTCGCGAGACTTTTGATCGAGCCCGAGCCGCGTTGCTTAGCGGCCGGCGAGTTAGGCTCGCGCCCGGCTTCGTGAGGAGCGCAGGAAACCGCGAGCGGCATTTGCGAGCGGCGAAGCGACCCGGGCGTGCTTTCTCTTGGTAACTTCTCTTTGCACGAGCAAAGAGAAGTTACCCTGGGTCGGGGGCGGAGCATCCCGGATTCAAATACGCGGCCGCAAGCCGCTCGACCGAAAAGACGAAACCCCCGAATTACGGTATCCTTCCGCCCTTCCAGCATTCAGCCGAAGCGTGACGATTCGATGGACGAGCAATACCTTCCCGAAAAAGTAGAAAAAGACGCCCAGCAATACTGGGAGCAGCATGAATCTTTCAAGGCCGTGGAAGACCCGCAGCGGGAGAAGTTCTACTGCCTGTCAATGTTCCCTTATCCGTCCGGCAAGCTGCACATGGGCCACGTGCGCAACTACACCATCGGCGACGTGCTGACGCGCTTCATGCGCATGCAGGGCCGCAACGTGCTGCAACCGATGGGCTGGGACGCCTTCGGATTGCCGGCCGAGAACGCCGCGATCGCGAACAACCTGCCGCCGGCGAAGTGGACCTACGACAACATCGCGTACATGAAGAAGCAGCTCAAGTCGCTCGGCTTTGCGATCGACTGGGAGCGCGAACTCGCCACTTGCAAGCCCGAATATTACCAATGGAACCAGTGGCTGTTCCTGCGCATGCTCGAAAAGGGCATCGCCTACAAGAAGACCGGCGTCGTGAACTGGGACCCGGTGGATCAGACCGTGCTGGCCAACGAACAGGTCATCGACGGCCGCGGCTGGCGCACCGGCGCGGTGGTCGAGAAGCGCGAGATTCCGATGTACTACCTCGCGATCACGAACTACGCTGAGGAGCTGCTCGCCGATCTGGAGAAACTCCCCGAGTGGCCCGAGCGCGTGCGCACCATGCAGGCCAACTGGATCGGCAAGAGCGTGGGTGTGCGCTTCGCTTTCCGAGTGAATGGAGTCGCGCGCAGCGCGCTCGGCTCGCCCCCTTCTCCCCTTGAGGGAGAAGGGATGGGGATGAGGGGTGACGACCCCTCTCCCCTTGCCCTCTCCCGCAAGGGGAGAGGGGGAGTTGGTGAGAGTCTTCAGGATGGTTTGCTTTGGGTGTTCACCACGCGCGCCGACACGATCATGGGCGTGACTTTCTGTGCGGTGGCCGCGGAGCACCCGCTCGCGACGCATGCTGCGAAGAATAATCCGAAGCTCGCCGCATTCATCGAAGAGTGCAAGCGTGGCTCTGTCATGGAGGCCGATCTCGCCACCATTGAAAAGAAAGGCATGCCGACCGGCATCAACGTGACGCATCCACTCACGGGCGAGCCGATTCCGGTATGGGTCGGCAACTACGTGCTCATGGGTTACGGCGAGGGTGCGGTGATGGCCGTGCCGGCGCACGACGAACGCGACTTTCATTTTGCGAAACAATACAAGCTGCCCATCAGGCAGGTGATCGCCGTCGGCGGCGAAAACTTCTCGACCGATGCCTGGCAGGAATGGTACGCGGACAAGGAGCACGGCCGCTGCGTGCATTCGGGCAAGTATGACGGCCTCGACTATAACGCCGCCGTCGATGCCATCGCCGCCGATCTCAAGGCCAAAGGACTCGGCGACAAGCAGGTCATGTGGCGCCTGCGCGACTGGGGCATTTCGCGCCAGCGTTACTGGGGCTGCCCGATACCTATTATTCATTGCGACCGCTGCGGTGACGTGCCGGTGCCGGACAAAGACCTGCCGGTGGTGCTGCCGGAGGACTGCGTGCCGGACGGCAGCGGCAACCCGCTCAACAAGCGCGCCGACTTTGTGAACTGCACCTGCCCGAAATGCGGCAAAGCGGCACGGCGCGAAACCGACACCATGGACACGTTCGTGGACTCGTCCTGGTATTACGCGCGCTACTGCTGCGCGGACAACGCCAAGGCGATGGTGGACGCGCGCGTGAAATACTGGATGCCGGTGGACCAGTACATCGGCGGCATCGAGCACGCGATCCTGCACCTGCTGTACTCGCGTTTCTGGTGGAAGGTGATGCGCGACACCGGACTGGTGCAGGGCGACGAACCGTTCGCACGGCTGCTGACCCAGGGCATGGTGTTGAACGAAATCTTTTTCCGCAAACCGGCGAGCGGGCGCATCGTCTATTACAACCCGGCCGACGTCGAGCTGAAACTCGACGACAAGGGAAGCCGCATCGGCGCGATTCTCAAAAGCGACGGACTGCCGGTCGAGTCGAGCGGCATCGGCACCATGTCGAAATCGAAGAACAACGGCGTCGATCCGCAGTCGCTGATCGACCAGTACGGCGCCGACACCGCGCGTCTGTTCATGATGTTCGCGGCGCCGCCGGAAATGACGCTCGAGTGGTCGGACGAGGGCGTGGCCGGCGCGAACCGTTTTCTGCGCCGGCTATGGAAGCTGGTCGCCGAGCACGTGAACGCGGGCCTTCCGGCCAGGACCGATTTTTCGAATCTCACGCCGGCGCTGCGCGACTTGCGGCGGCAGTCACACCAGACGCTCGCCAAGGTAACCGATGACATCGGCCGGCGGCGCACGTTCAACACGGTCGTGGCCTCGGTCATGGAGTTGTCCAACGCGTTGTCCCGGCACGGCGACGCTTCCGAACAGGCCAAGGCGGTGCGCCACGAGGCGCTCGAATTCATCACGCTGGCGCTGGCGCCGATCGTGCCGCACATTGCGCATGCGCTCTGGCACGCACTCGGTCATCGGGAGGCGGTGGTGGACGCGCGCTGGCCGCAGACGGACCCTGCGGCGCTGAAACAGGACAATCTCGAAATCGTGGTGCAGGTCAACGGCAAGCTGCGCGGACACGTGACCGTGCCGGTGGGTTCCGCCGAGGACAAGGTGCGCGAGATCGCGCTGGCGGACGAGGCGGTGGCGCGCCACGTCGGCGGCAAGGCAGTGAAAAAGGTGATCGTGGTGCCGGGCAAGCTGGTGAACATTGTGGTCGCATAAAAGTGGCAAGTAGCAAATTACAAGTAGCAAGCAATAGAAGCAGGAATGCTTTTCTCTTGCTGCTTGCAACTTGCTACTTGCTACTGGTTTCATGTGGTTTCCATCTACGTGGCGCGGGCCAGTACCGGATGGCGCCCGCGTTTTCCACGCTCCGGATCACGGTCGAGAACAGCCAGCAGCAGAACGACCCGCTGCTGGTGGCGGTGAAAAACGCCTTGCGCAACCAGACCGACGTGCAAATCACGGACAGCGACGACGCGCCGCTGCTGGTTCTCTATGGAGTAAGCTCGGACAGTCAGGTACTGTCGGTGAACTCCATCGGCAAGGTGGGTGAGTATCGGTTGGGGTATAACGTCAGTTTCAAATTGATCGACAAGCAGGGCAAGGCGCTGTCGGAACCCCAGACGGTCCGGGTGCGGCGCGATCTTGTCTTCGATCGCCTGAACGTGCTGGCCAAGGAGCGCGAGGAGCGGGAATTGCGGCGCGACATGCAGCGCGACGCGGTGCAGCAGATCCTGCGGCGTCTGGCGCGCATCGCTCCAATCGAGAGCCATGCAGATCAACCCTGATCAGCTGGCCAACCAGCTCAAGCGCGGACTCGCGCCGGTTTATTTCGTCTACGGCGAGGAGCTGTTCCTGGTCGAGGAAAGCCTGCGCGCGATCCGCGACGCGGCGCACGCCGCCGGTTATCTCGAGCGCCAGGTGCTGACGGTGGAGAGCGGATTCGACTGGAACAGCCTGTTCGTCTCCGCGCAGTCGCTGTCGCTGTTTTCCGAGCGGCGGTTGATCGAGCTGCGACTGCCCACCGGCAAGCCGGGCGATGCCGGCGCCAAGGTGCTCATCGAGATCGCGGCGCAGCCGCCGGCCGACACGGTGCTGATCGTGAGCTGCGGCAAGCTCGACCGGCAGACGCGCGAAACCAAATGGGCCAAGGCGCTGGAGAGCGCCGGCGTGGTCGTCGCCATCTATCCGCTGGAAGCGGCGCAATGGCCGGCGTGGATACGCGGCCGCATGGAGCGCAAGGGGCTCAAGCCGGGCCCGGGCGTGGTCGATCTGCTGGCGCACCTGATGGAGGGCAACCTGCTCGCCTGTGCGCAGGAAATCGACAAACTGGCCATGCTGTTCGGCGCGCGCGAAGTGGGTCTGGATGACATCGAGGGAAATCTCAGCGACAATGCCCGTTACAACGTGTTCGCGCTGGCCGACGCCAGCCTGCGCGGCGAGCCGGCGACGGTCGCGCGGATTCTCGACAGCCTGCGCGGCGAAGGCGTCGAACCGATCCTGATCCTGTGGGCGCTGGCGCGCGAGGCGCGCGAACTGGCGCAGATGGCGTCCATGGTGGCGGCCGGGCAGCCCGTGATGCGGGTGCTCGACGCGCGCCGGGTCTGGGCCAAGCGCAAGCCGCTGATGAGCGCCGCGCTCAAGCGGCTTTCGCCCGAGGCGGCGCAGGATTTGTTGCGCCGCGCCGCGCGGACCGATCGCATTCTGAAGGGTCGCGGCGCCGGTGACGTGTGGCAGGAATTGCAGTGCCTGGCGCTGAGCATGAGCGGTCTGAAACCCGGCACCTGCGCCATTTGAAATGCAGTGACGAAGATTAACGACGCATGAAGACGGCATCCCGGCAATCGAGCGGTAACGACATCCAGCGCTACATGCGCGAGGTCGGGCAGCGCGCCCGCGCCGCGGCGCGGGCGATGGCGCGCGCGGAAACGGCCGCCAAAGACGCCGCGCTGCTCGCCATGGCCGCCGAAATCGAGCGGGAGACCTCCGCGTTGCTCGCCGCAAACCGGAAAGATATCGAAGCGGGCATGGCCGAGGGGCTGGATTCGGCCATGCTCGACCGGCTCGAACTCAACGGCGCCCGCATCAAGGCCATGGCCGAGGGACTGCGTCAGATCGCTCAGCTTCCCGATCCGGTCGGCGAAATCACCGATCTGAATTACCGCCCCTCCGGGATTCAGGTCGGACGCATGCGCGTGCCGCTCGGCGTGATCGGCATCATTTACGAATCGCGCCCGAACGTGACCGCCGACGCCGCCGGGCTTTGTCTCAAATCCGGCAACGCGACGATTCTGCGCGGCGGCAGCGAGGCGATTCATTCCAACCAGGCCGTCGCGGCCTGCATCCAGGCGGGACTGAAATCGGCCGGGCTGCCGGCGGAGGCCGTGCAGGTGGTCGAGACCACCGACCGCGCCGCGGTCGGCGAACTGATCACGATGAAGGATCATGTGGACGTGATCGTGCCGCGCGGCGGCAAGTCGCTGATCGAGCGCATCGGCGCCGAGGCCACGATCCCCGTCATCAAGCATCTGCACGGCGTGTGCCACGTGTACATCGACGACAAGGCCGATCTGGACAAGGCGGTGAAGGTCGCGTTCAACGCCAAGACCCAGCGTTACGGCACCTGCAACACCATGGAAACCCTGCTCGTGGCGCGCGCTGTCGCCGACAAGGCGCTGCCGGTCCTGGGCAGGATGTATCAGGAGAAGGGCGTCGAGATGCGCGGCTGCGAGGCCACGCGACGGATTCTCCCCGGCATCAAGGCCGCGACCGAGGAGGACTGGTACACGGAATATCTCGCGCCGATTCTTTCGATCCGCGTGGTCGAGAGCGTGGACGAGGCCATGGACCACATCGCCCGGTACGGTTCCGCCCACACCGACGCGATCGTGACCGAGGACATCACCCGCGCGCGCCGCTTCCTGCGCGAGGTCGATTCGAGTTCGGTCATGGTCAACGCCTCGACGCGCTTCGCCGACGGTTTCGAGTACGGTCTCGGCGCCGAGATCGGCATCTCCACCGACAAGCTGCACGCGCGCGGTCCGGTCGGACTCGAGGGACTGACGTCGGTGAAGTTCGTCGTGCTCGGCGACGGGCACGTCCGTAAATAAAATGCGGAGTGCGGAATTCGGAATGCGGAATTCATTGGTTCGGCATCACTCCGCACTCCGCGTTGGTGCGCATCTCGCCGCCCCTGTCACCAAGAATTGACTAAGTGCGTCCTCTCGGTATCTTGGGCGGCACCTTCGACCCCATTCACTTCGGTCATCTGCGCCCGGCGCAGGAAGTCCTGCGCGCGCTCGATCTGGCGGAAATCCGTTTCGTTCCCGCCGCGAATCCGCCGCACCGCGACGCCCCCGCGGCTGCGGCGGCACAACGCCTGCGCATGGTCGAGCTGGCTGTGGCAGGCACTCCCGGATTTACCGTGGACGATCGCGAGATCGAACGCGGCGGACCTTCCTATACCGTGTTGACCCTGGAATCTTTTCGCCAAGAGGTCGGCGACCGGTCGTTGTGCCTGTTGCTGGGAACGGACGCCTTCGAGGGCATAGAGACCTGGCATCGGTGGCAGCGCCTGCCGGAACTGGCGAATTTCATCGTGATGACGCGCCCCGGCTGGGAATTCCCGGCCGGCGATAAACTGCCGTCGTGGGCGCGAAACCGACTGGCGCGCGATCCGTCGGAGCTCGCCCGGGCCGGCGCCGGAAAGATTTATTTCCAGGCGGTTTCGCCACAGGACATTTCGGCGACGCGGATTCGCGCCGCGCTGGCGCGCCGCGAACCGGCGGAGGCGTGGCTTCCGCCTGCGGTGCTCGAATACATCCGCGCCAATCATCTTTACGTCAATCGAGGAAACTGATGCCAAAAGCGAGCAAAGCCGGCAAGACGCCGCAGTGGATCCAGGCGGCCCTGGAGGACGCCAAGGCACAGGACATCGCGGTGCTGGACGTCCGGAAGATCAGCGATTTCACGGATTACATGGTGATCGCCACCGGCACCTCGAACCGGCACGTTCAGTCCACCGCCGACAAAGTGATCGACGCCTTGCGCGAACACGGCAAGCGGCCGGTGGGCGTCGAAGGCAAGCAGATCGGCGACTGGGTGTTGATCGATTTCGGCGACGTCGTGGTGCATGTCATGCGCGGCGAGACGCGTGATTTCTACAATCTTGAAAAGCTCTGGTCCGACGCCAAGCGCGTCGAGTTTGGTGAGAGCAAGAAAACCGCCAAGACGCCAATGTCGCCAAGAAAACCGAAAACAGCGAAAAAATAAATTCCCGGTTTTGGCGTCTCGCCTGCACAATATCCATCATGCAAATACACGTTATCACCATCGGCGATCGCATGCCGGACTGGGTCGAGACGGGTTATCACGAGTACGCCAAACGGCTGCCGCGCGAATGTCGCCTGATCCTGCACGAGATTCCCGCCGGCCGGCGCGCCAAGGGCGCCGATCTGCGGCGTTTGATCGAGCAGGAAGGCAAGCGCCAGCTTGAAGCGGTTCCCGCCGGCGCGCGCGTCATCGCGCTCGATCGCGCCGGTAGACAGATGGATACCGAGGCGCTCGCCGCGGAACTCAAAAAGCGTCTCGCCGGCGGCGACAATCTCGCGCTCCTGATCGGTGGGCCGGAAGGACTGGCGCCGGAGTGCCTGAAGCGCGCGCATGAAAGCTGGGCGTTGTCCAAGCTCACCCTGGCGCACCCGGTGGTGCGGGTGGTGCTGGCGGAGCAGTTGTATCGGGCGTGGAGCATCATTAATAATCTGCCGTACCATCGGTAGAGTTTTGAGCGCGCTGCGCGCGATCTCAAAGGCTACTTGTGGGTGGCTGACCCACGGCGATTATTTGTGCGTGCGCTCCGCGCACGATTTGAAAAGCTATGTGCGGGTGGCTCCGCCCCTGCACCCTGGGCCCATTTTCTTTGTGCGGCCAAAGAAAATGGGCGAAAA
>DAIDLH010000073.1 GCA_027449605.1 Candidatus Muproteobacteria bacterium
ATCGACGGGCGCGATACCTTCTTTCAGCAGCGCGATGGCGCGTTCGCGCCGTCGTTGCAACTCCTCTGGGCTTCCGGCAGGTCTCATGGGGCACCTCCTGTCCAGAGGATAGGACATTATTTATGCAGAAATCAATAGCTAGCAAAGGATTGAAAAAGCAGAAAACCTTTGACGCGAGCTTTACCGCGAATCAAGAGGATGAGGCTGACAAATACTCCGCTATCTACATGGCCCTTGCTGGATACGATCCTTTAGCCGGGGTAGTTGTCTGGAAGCGAATGCATCAAGCAGTAGGCAGCTATACAGGGAACATGCTCTTCGATCATCCTTTAAACGATGATCGCGCGAAGAATATGGCTAAATATGCCTCAGCAGTGCGGCAGTATTACAAGCCAGATAGCATCAATCCAGATCATGAAAAGATTCTGGTCAATAATTCATTATTTTCCTACACAGAACCATCAACAGCCAAAGCCGGAGAAGGTGGCGGTATTGCTGCTCTGTTTGGCGCAGTCACAAATGCATATTCCGAAGTAGCAGCAGCAAAGGCTGAACAAAGAAAACGTCAGATCAAGCAAATGGAACAAGAGCGGATAGCCGCCCAGAGACTACGCTTCGACAGACTTCAAATCGCCAATGCTAATGATGGTGGTCGTGGATTGTTTGGGGTTGTTGTTAACCCATCCGGGAAAGCAATCACACAAGCAATTGTCGCCTTGGAATACTTGAACGGACAGACCGTATTGCTGAAAGACGAAATTAAATGGCCGGCGATGCAGGCCTATGAGCAGAAAGAGTTCGGTATTCCATTAAAGCCGATTCAATATAGCTCTGTTTCTGTCAGGCCTGTTTACGTGCAGTTAGAGGGCGAGTAATAAAGATACAAGCCTGAGTTAATTTCCCATAGAAGAAGGAGCTCGCCATGGATTTGCGTTCCATCCAGAAACCGCTGAAGGACGCGTACCGTCAGGAACCCGATTCAGCGCGCATCACCCTCAAGGCCCGGAGCAGCCAGCAGGATACGCCGATGGCGTGTTCCGTGGACCTGGGGCGGACGATATACAAGGCGCAGGCGCATAAGGGCGTGGGCGGGGCCGGGACGGCGGCGTGTTCGGGGGATTTGCTGCTGGGCGCCTTGGCCGCGTGCGCGCAGATCACCTGCCAGATGGTGGCGACGGCGATGGGAATTCCTGTTGAGAAAATCGAGGTCACCGTGGAGGGCGATATGGACCTGCGCGGGACTTTGGGTATTTCCAAAGATGTCCCGGTGGGTTTCGAGAAGATTCGCGTGCGTTATGATATTGCGGCGCCACAGGCAACGGCGGAACAACTGCATAGTCTGCATGCGAAGGCGGAACAGTATTGCGTCGTGATGCAGACCCTCAGGCAGCCACCGGCGATCGATATTCATTGGGCCACTTCCGGCTAGACCGGAAGGAGGAGAATACGCATGGAACCGCGTCTCAGCTTCGTCACCCTCGGGGTTTCCGACCTCAAGCGCGCAACACGTTTTTACGAAGAAGTATTGCATCTTCCCCGGATACAAACTCAGCCCGAGGTTTCCTTTTTCGAGCTGGGCAGGACCTGGCTGGCGCTGTATCCGCGCGACTTGCTCGCCGCGGACGCCGGCGTTCCCGCCGCGGGCTCGGGCTTTCCCGGTTTCACGCTGGCGCACAACGTCCGCACGGCGGGCGAAGTGGACTGGCTGCTGAAGGAAGTCGCGGACAAGGGCGGCCGCATCGTGAAACCGGGCACGCGCGCGGACTGGGGCGGCTATACGGGTTACTTCGCCGATCCCGATGGTTTTCTCTGGGAAGTTGCCTGGAATCCGCAGTTCCCCCATACATAAAAAGCAAGTCATGGGTAAAAACCGGATGGAGGCGTTCAGCGACGGCGTGCTCGCCATCATCATCACCATCATGGTCCTGGAGATGAAGGTGCCGCACGGCGCCGATTTCGCCGCGCTGCGTCCGTTGCTGCCGGTTTTCCTCACTTATGTGCTGAGTTTCATCTATCTCGGCATTTACTGGAACAATCACCACCACATGCTGCATGTCACGCAGCACGTGAGCGGCGCGATCCTGTGGGCCAATCTTCATCTGCTGTTCTGCCTGTCGCTGTTTCCGTTCGTGACCGGATGGATGGGCGAGAATCACTTTGCGGCCATGCCAACCGCCCTGTATGGCGTGGTTTTGCTGATGGCGGCCGTGGCGTACTGGATTTTGCAGCAGGCCATCATCGCCAGGCATGGCCGGGAGTCCCTGCTCGCCAAAGCCGTGGGCAGAGACCTCAAGGGCAAATTATCCCCCGTGCTTTATGTCATCGCGATATTTGCCGCATTTTTTGTACCGTGGGTCGCCGGGGCGCTGTATGTTCTGGTGGCGGCGCTATGGCTGGTGCCTGACCGCCGCATCGAACGCACACTGGCCGGAGGGAAAGGACAGACGCCATAATGCTTATGAAACATGCGGCGGTTCGATTAAAATAACCCGATGCACAAGAGCCGCTACGCCAGCGTCAAACCCTTCACCACCAAGGACGGCTCGATCATCCGCGAGCTGATGCACCCAGGCGTGCACGGCAACGCGAACCAGAGCCTGGCCGAAGCGATCGTGCCGGTGGGGCAGGGAACGAAGCTGCACAAGCATCATCGCAGCGAGGAGATTTATCACGTCACCGCCGGCGAAGGCAGGATGGTGCGGGGCAACGAGATATTCGCCATCAATCCGGGCGACACGATCTGCATCCTGCCCGGCACGCCGCACCGGGTGGACAACACCGGCGCGACGGAATTGAAGATTCTGTGCTGCTGCTCCCCGCCGTACTCCCACGACGACACCGAACTGCTCGACAGGTAACGCACCGTTTCGGAACGTTCCGCGGCAAGTTCTGCCGTTCTCCGCCTGTTCTTGAGGCAATCGCGGACCGTTGGCATGTTGCGCCGGTAAAAAACCCGTGGCCGGGCAGCAAGTTAGCCGACCCCGAAAAAACCCGCGTCAGGCATGTGAGTTGCATGCTATATCCATGAAATTGGCTGGATATTTCTGAAGCATGCGGATCATCAAACTGCCGTCAGCGATTCAAGGTGCGGTGGCCTTCGGGCTGCTGGTGCTGTTTGCCGTCTGCGACGCGGCGCAGGGCGAGGTGTACGTCTACGAGATGCCGGACGGCACGCGCGTGATCACCGATCATCCGATCAACGCCAAAAATTCGCGCGTGGTGCGCGTGGCGCCGGACGTGAAGGGCGCGGGCAAGCTCGCGGCGCAGAAGAACAGCCCGGTGTTCCGCGAGGAAGCGTCCACCTACGACCGTCTCATTCGGCGCTATGCCGACGAATACGGTGTGGACTTCGCGCTCGTCAAGGCGATCATGACGGTGGAGTCGGCGTTCAATCCCTATGCCGTGTCCGGCAAGGGCGCGCGCGGTTTGATGCAGATGATGCCGTCCACCGCCGCCCGTTACGGCGTGACCGACATTTACAATCCGGTGGAGAACGTGCGCGCCGCGGCGCAGCATCTGAAATACCTGTTCGACACCTTCGGCAACAAACCGGTGCTCGTGATCGCGGCCTACAACGCCGGCGAGAACGCGGTGAAGCAGTATCGCGGCATTCCGCCCTACGAGGAAACGAAAAATTACGTCAAGAAGGTGCTGGCCTACCAGCAACGGTACCGGCCCAAATATCGCTACATCACCATCGCCACGAATCCGTCCGACGGCGGCTGATTTGCTAAGCCGCGCCATTCCTTGTAACCTGCCGGCGCGAATTCAATCCACAGTCAGCAGGCCCATGAAGACGATGGGCTTTGCGATAGCGGCGCGCAGGGCAAGGACATGAGCGACAATCCCACCGAGAGCAAGGAATTCCAGATTCTGAAGGTCATGAAGCTGGTGCTGACCGACGTCGTCAAGGACACGGCGACGCAACCCGGCCTCAAGCATCCGCTGTCGGACCGGACCATCGAGGGGATACGCCACTGCCTCAAGCTGATTTCGGCGCGCGAACGCGAGCTCGTCGAGGACGCCGGCAAAACCATGGACATGCGTCCCTATTACGCGGACGAACCGAAGAAGAACGTCGTGGTGCCGATCACGAAAATCGGTCGCAACAAGAAAGACCCGGACAAAAAATAATGTAGGTTGGGTTGAGGGAACGAAACCCAACAAACATATTTTACCCCGTTGGGCTTCGCTGGCGCTCAACCCAACCTACATATGCCCTAATTACCTGTTTGGACTGTGCCGGCGCGGTGTTATCCCCGTTCCTGGCATCGCGGTCTTGCGCAGCACCGTGTATTGCTGCAACACGGGATTGACCACCGGCTCAAGCTTGCGGCGCAGCAGCGTGCCGCTGGCGGTGGTGACGGCGATGATGGGCGTGACCAGTCGCTCGCCGGCATGCGCCAGGGTGAGCATGGCGCCGATTTCCTCTCTCAGCTCCGGCACGGTTTCCAGCAGCGTCTTGAGTTCGTCGCGCGCGGAAGCCATCAATTCTTCAGTGCATCTCATCGCGGTGTCGATTTCCCCGGCCGGCTCGGCGCAGCGCGCCGGCCGGAAATAATTTCCGATGATGTCCATCAGCGCCGCGACGGTGTACTTGTCCACCGGGTGTTGCAGTTGCGCTTCGGAGACGGCGAGAAAAGTCTGGCCCGGAGCGTCGAGCAGTTTCGCCAGAAACGCGGCTAGACTGTTGTTTCCGGAGAGCGCCGCGAGCCGGTCGCGGTAAGTTCCGTAATCGTCGCGCGCCGGCAACGAAAGCGGCAGATCCTCCGGCGCGGCGTCGAGAAATCCGATGTGATAGACGTTGCGATGCGTGCCGAGACGGAAAATGCGTTCGCGGGTTTTCGCGTCGATCAGGCCCGGCTGGAGGATCAGGCGCACGGTGGCGATGACCGTGAGCGGTTCGTTTTCGAACGGCAGGTGTTCCACGAGGTAAGCGGCGAGTTCCCGGCCCATCGTGCCCTTGACCACGGCCTCCTTCCCGAGCAGGCTGCGCGCGATGTCGGCGGTCGGCATCGCCCACCAGGTGCGGCGCGCGAGTTCGTCGGACAGACCCGCGGCGCCGGCCACGGCGACCACCGCCTCCGGTTCGCCGAGCAGCAGCAGTTTGTCGAGCTGCGCCTCGCGCGCCTGGCCCATGCGCGTCCAGCGTTGCAGGAACACCGGGTAGCCGCCGGGCGAGCCGAGCACGTGCGAGGAAAGCATTTCGCGCACGCGTCGCAGGTATTGCGGCGGGCGGCAATTGGGGCTGAGCGGAATGCGCGCCTCGTTGCCGCGCGAGAGTCCGTAGACCGTCATGCTCTGCTCGTCGATGCGGATCGCCTCGATGTCGTTCGCCAGCAGCACGTTCAGCCGCAGCAGGTCTTCGCTCGAGAGTTCCATGGTGAATACGAATGCAGGGCGAAACGGACGAAACGCTAGTTTAACTGAATCCGCTGGCCCCAAGGCGTTTTCTCCTTGCCCTTGACCAGCCACAGCACCGGATAGGACGGTTCGCTCCTGGGGAATTCGCCCTTGGCGTCGGTGAAGTAGACCAGCAGGTCCGGGACGCGGTCCTGCCATTCGGCCCACTCGAACACCGGCGTGAAGCGCGTCCCGCCGCCGCCGGGCAGTTTCCCGGGTAATCTGATGTCTTCCCAGGGATCGAATATCCACGGACCTTCGGCCGCCAGTTTCTCGTCGCAGGCGTGCAGCGTGATGCGCGCGCCGACCTGGCCCTTGATGGCGTTCACCTCGCTCAGGAATTCCTGCATCTCCTCGTCCGAGATCGAGCCGCTGGTGTCGAGCGCCACGAGCAGCTCGATGTGCTGGCTGCGCAGCCCGGGCAGGATCGCCGTGCCCTCGCGTCGCGACGGATGCGCGAAGCTGTAGTCGTTGCGCGAGGCGCGCGTCATGTAGTGCGCGAGCAGCATGCGCCACGGCAGCTGCGGCTGCAGCAGGTGATCCACCATGCGCGCCATCGAGCCGCCGAGCTTGCCGGCCTGGATGGCCTGCTGCGCCGCCGACGCCAGGCGCTGTTGCCACTGCTTGTCGAGCGATTCGCGCTCGGGCGCGGACAGCGGCGGGGGTTGCGGCGCGCCGCCGGCCTGCGCGTCGGCTTCGCCGTGGCGGCCGCCTCCGGCGTCGGTCCGTTGCTCGCCGTGTCCGCCTTCACCGCCGTCTCCATCGCCCGAACCGTGCGGCCGGTCGTCCGGGTCGTAGAGATGCTGGTCCATCGGCTCTTCGTCGGCGTTTTCCCGGATGCAGGGATAAATCTCCTCCGCGGTCATGTCCTTGTACGCGTCCAGGATCAGCGCATCCGGCGCGGGCACGAGCCCGTCGGCCATGAGCAGGGGGTTGACCGCGAAATCGCAGGCCAGGTCCCAGCGCTTCTTGTGGCGATGCTCGCGGCGCGCGAAGTGCGACAGCGCGCAGTGCAGCGCCTCGTGCGCGAGGATGAACTTGGTCTGCTCGAAGGACAGCGCGTCGATGTAGTCGCGGTTGTAATAGAACGCGCGCGCGTCGGTGGCGGTGGTGCGGCACCATTTCGGGTCGGCCTCGACCAGCGGCAGGCGCAGCACCAGCGCGCCGAGGAACGGCTTGTCGATGATCAGCCAGGTGCGCGCGGCGACGAGTTTGTCTTCGACGGCGTCGCTTTTGGGGACATTCGAATTCACAGGATTAACGGTATTTTTCAGGATAAAAGCTCATATGAGTTTCCGCCGCAAAGGGCGCGAAGAACGCAAAGAAAAGCTCTTGAGAATAAAACCCGAGAATTCATTGCGCTCTTTGCGTCTTTGCGGCAAGCAATCATAAATTTTCTTAAATTCTGTTCATTTATTTTGCTTTGGCGGCGGGCTTCTGCCACATGTCGAAGATCATGACGTTGGCGATCTTCTTGGCCCACTGCGCAAATTGCGGGAGCTGGAAGAGTTTTTCGCCCACGGCGCGCTGCATGTCCGAGACCAGCATCACGCCCATCTCGCGGCTCGGGAAGCGGCCGGCGTAGTCGAGAATGTTGCCATAGACCTTGGCCTCATCGGCGCCGCCCCTGGCGCGGATCGCGCGCCCGACCAACGCCGCGGCCACGGCGTATTGCAGGTCGGTTTCCTTCGGCACGGTGGTGGAAGCGCCGGTCACGATCGCGTCGATGTCCGGCAGGTTGTCGAGGTTGTCGATGAAGGCTTTCAGCTCCACGCCGGCCGCGGGACCGACGCAGGCTTCGAGCGAACCCAGCAACAGCTCCGGCTTTTCGCCAAATTTGGCGAGCGCGCGGTGCGCGAATTCCCACGAGCGCGGACTCGGAAACGCCACCGGATTGTGCGCCGGGTCGAAGTCGAACAGCAGCTCGGGGCGGAAGCGCAGAAACGCGATGACGCGCTCGTCGATGTTGTTGGCGTAGGCCCAGGCCACCCAGTCGTCGAGATGGGTCTCGACCGCGAAGTGCGAGAAGCGGTTCGCGAGCGGCGCCGGCATGCTGTAGGTCACGCCGCGGTCGCCCTGGCGGTTGCCGGCGGCGAAAATCGCCCAGTGCGCCGGCACCTGATAGGCGCCGAGGCGGCGGTCGAGTATCAATTGATACGCCGCGGCCGAGACCGTCGGCGCCGCCGAGGTGATTTCGTCGAGGAACAGGATGCCTTCGGCGCCGTGACGCTGCGCGTCCGGCAGCATCGCCGGGATCGCCCACTCGACGACGTCGCCGACGCGGAACGGAATGCCGCGCAGGTCGGTCGGTTCCATTTGCGACAGGCGGATGTCGATGACCGGCACGCCGTACTTCCGCGCCACCTGCGCCACCATCTGCGACTTGCCCACGCCGGGCGGGCCCCACAGCATGACCGGGGTGTGATGTCCCTCGCGGGTACTCAGAAACTCGCGTTCGAGAACGGCGAGGATAAGCGTTGGGCGCATGAAATCTCCCGTTGATATGCCAAGGATGGACGTGCCAGTAACAGAGTATAATTTTGCCGTCGCCGAGCGTCCATTGCCGTCCACCGCCGCGCCGCGGGGCCTGCGCGTACGTCTTCAGTTGCTCGCGGCTTCGAGCCGTTCGACTTCCTCTTCCTGCTGTTGCAGCGCCCACATGTGGGCGTAGGCGCCGTTGCGCGACAGCAGTTCGTTGTGCGCGCCGCGCTCGACGATGCGGCCGTGCTCCATCACCAGGATCTGGTCGGCGTCCATGATGGTGGACAGCCGGTGAGCGATGACCAGGGTCGTGTGGTTGGCGGCGATTTCCAGCAGCTCGGCCTGGATCGCCTTTTCGGTGCGCGAATCGAGCGCCGAGGTGGCCTCGTCGAACACCAGGATCGGCGGGTTTTTC
Organism: Candidatus Muproteobacteria bacterium; assembly: GCA_027449605.1. Taxonomy (GTDB): domain Bacteria; phylum Pseudomonadota; class Gammaproteobacteria; order Acidiferrobacterales; family Sulfurifustaceae; genus Sulfuricaulis. Next base: position 8,300 of record DAIDLH010000073.1, read on the forward strand.
AGCAGCGCACGCGCGATGGCGACGCGCTGCTTCTCGCCGCCGGAGAGCTTGAGGCCGCGTTCGCCCACCGTGGTGTCGTATTTGTCCGGCAGCGATTCGACGAACTGGTCGATGTGCGCCGCGCGCGCCGCCTCGATGATTTCCTCGCGCTGCGCGTCCGGCCGTCCGTAGGCGATGTTGTAGTAGATGGTGTCGTTGAACAGCACCGTGTCCTGCGGCACGATGCCGATCGCGCGGCGCAGGCTCAGTTGCGTCACCGACCGTATGTCCTGGCCGTCGATCAGGATGCGCCCGGTCGTGGCGTCGTAGAACCGGAACAGCAGCCGCGACAGCGTCGATTTGCCGGCGCCGCTCGCGCCGACCACCGCCACCTTGTGCCCGGCGGGCACGTCGAAACTGACGTCCTGCAGGATCTGGCGCCGGCTGTCGTAGCCGAAGCCGACGTGCTCGAAGCGGATCGCGCCGCCGCTGACCTTCAGTTCGCGAGCGTCGGGCGTGTCGCTGACCTCGGTATTCCGTTCGAGCAGCCCGAACATGCGTTCCATGTCGGCGAGCGAATGGCGGATTTCGCGGTACACGAAGCCGAGGAAATGCAGCGGCATGTAGAGCTGGATGAGGAAGGCGTTGACCAGCACCAGGTCGCCGATGCTCATGGCGCCGCGCACCACCCCCTGGCCGGCCATGAGCATGAGAATCGTGACGCCGACGGCGATGACGCCGCCCTGGCCGATGTTCAACAGCGACAGCGAGGTCTGGTTGCGGACCGCGGCCTTTTCCCAGGATTGCAGGGTTTCGTCGTAACGGCGCGCCTCGAAGCCCTCGTTGCCGAAATATTTGACGGTCTCGTAGTTGAGCAGGCTGTCGATGGCGCGCGTGTTGGCCTTGGAATCCATCTCGTTCATGTTGCGGCGGAAGATCATGCGCCATTCGGTGACCACGAGCGTGAACGCGATGTACGCCACCAGCGTGACGAGCGTGACCACGCAGAACCACGGGTCGTATTTGACCAGCAGGATCGCCGCCACGAAACCGATTTCGAGGATCGTCGGCAGGATGTTGAACAGCATGAAATTGAGCAGGAAGCGGATGCCCGCGGTGCCGCGCTCGATGTCGCGCGACATGCCGCCGGTCTGGCGTTCCAGGTGGAAACGCAGCGAAAGATTGTGCAGGTGCTCGAACACCTTGAGCGCGACGCGGCGGATCGAGCGCTGCGTGACCTTGGCGAACACCATGTCGCGCAGTTCGCCGAACGTCGAGTTGGCCAGCCGCAGCAGGCCGTAGGCGACGAGCAGGAACACCGGCAGCGCGAGCGTGGCCTGGGTCGGGTTGAGCGCGTCCACGATTTCCTTCAGCAGCAGCGGAACCGAAACGCTCGCCACCTTCGCCAGCGCCAGGAACACGAGCGCCAGGATCACCCGGCCGCGGAATTCCCACAGGTAGGGCAGCAGCGACTTGATGGTCCTCCAGTCGTTCTGGCGGCCGGGGGGCTTTCCGTAATGTTTCGTGCGCATCGGGCTTGGCGACAGTCAGCGGGAGTGATGGAACGAATTCTACCCGATCTGCGTCATATCCTTGTAATCTTCGTCCGTGAAACGATTGCCGGCATGGTCAGGCGCGACGAGCGCGCCGGAACGGGTTTCGGCGCGGGCCGTCGGGTAGATCGGCTGGACAGGAAAAACATGAAACGAGCGCATCGGGTTTTCATATCGCTACTGGGGCTGTGGACATTCCTCGGGCTGTCACCCGTGGCGGTGTCCGCGGAGCGCAAGGCCGAACTCCGCGGCGTCGGCCGGTTCGAGATTCCCGGCTGGTTCAAACATTCGTTTCTCGACATGCCCGAAGACGTCGCCGAGGCCGCCCGGAGCGGCCGGCGCCTGCTGCTCTATTTCGGCCAGGACGGCTGTCCCTACTGCGCCGCGCTGATGAACACCAATTTCAGCCAGCCGCACATCGTCGAGTACACGCGCCGGCATTTCGACGCCGTCGAATTCAACATCTGGGGCGATCGCGAAGTGACCGACTTCACCGGCCGCAAGCTGCCGGAAAAGGAATTTGCCGCGCAGCTCAAGGTGCTGTTCACGCCCACGATCCTGCTGATCGGCGAAAAGGGCGAGACGGTGTTGCGCATCAACGGTTACTACCCGCCGCACCAGTTCCTGGCGGCGCTGCAATACGCGGCGGAAAAACAGGAAGCGAAAATGACGTTCCGCGAATACCTGGCGAAACAGTCGCCGCCGCCGGCCAAAGGCAGGTTGCACCCGGAATCTTTCTTCGCTAGGCCGCCTTACGACCTGAGCAAGGTTCCCGCGGCGAAACCGCTCGCGGTTTTTTTCGAGCAGAAGGATTGCGCCGGTTGCGACCGGATGCACGCCGAGATGCTGAGCGATCCCGAAACGCGCAGGCTGCTCGATCGTTTTCACGCCATCCAGCTGGACCGCTGGAGCGACACGCCGGTGGTGACGCCGTCGGGCCGCGCGACCACGGCGCGCCGGTGGGCGGACGAACTCAACATCGTGTATCTGCCGAACGTGATCCTGTTCGATGCCGGCAAGGAAGTGATCCGGATCGAGGCATTGATGAAGGGTTTTCATGTCCAGTCGACGCTGGACTACGTCGCTTCCGGCGCCTACCAAAAACAGCCCGAGTTGCAGCGCTTCATCCGCGAGCGCGCCGATAATTTGCGCGAGCGCGGCGTGACCGTGGACATCTGGAAGTGATCGCGCTCAGCGTTTCCCTAACGAGCTGAACGTCAGCATCGATCCGAGCGCCACGAAGCCGACGAAGAAAACCAGTGTCCAGGCCGGCATGCTCAGGCCGAGAAAACTCCAGCTGACCTGAGCGCAGTCGCCGGTGCCTTCCAGCACCAGTTTCAGCGTCTTCGCGAGCGGAAATTTTTCCAGCATGTAGGAAAATTCATAGGTACAGCCGGGTTGCTGGTCGAACGGCAGGTGCTGAATCCACACGTGACGGATGGCGACGCCGGCCCCGGCGCCGGCGACGATGATCGTGAGCGCGCCGTAGATACGCCGGCCCCACCGGCCGGGATTGTGCAGCCCGCCGGCGAGCAGGATCAGCCCCGTGCCGATGACGGCGAGGCGTTGCAGAATGCACAGCGGGCAGGGTTCGAGATGTCCGACATATTGGAAGTACAGCGCCGCCGCCATCAGCCCGGCGCAGACCGCAAAACCGCTCAGAAAAATCATCCGCTGTGACATGTTGTTTGAGTTTCTGGAAAAATGAAATAGACAGGATTAACAGGATTATTCAGGATTCACAGGGTTAGAAAATTTTTGAATTATAAACAGAAATCCTGTTAATCCTGTTTAATTTTTTCTTGGCAGGTATCTTGCCGTCAACTCTGGACAATCTTGCTGACGATGCCGTCAGTGATCCATTGTTTCATTAATCCGGCGGCGTGCAGCGCCACGTTCGGCGCGTCGATCCACTCGCACAAGCCCTCGCAGACCGAGGCGAACGATTCGTGCGCCCGCACCGCGTCGATGGCCCAGGCTTCGTCGACGCTCAGGGAGCGGAAGTAGATTTTGAGATCCTGGCGCCAGACCAGCCAGGCTTGCGGCCATTCCTCGCGGCGCGGCTCCTCGGGCGTCCGTTCCTGCTTGATCGCGTTCCAGATCGCCGTCACGTTCCAGTGCAGGTCGAGACGATGCACCGACGCGTGCAAGGTCAGCCGCATTTCCGGCCAGGACTGCGGCGGGACGGCCGCCAGGTCATCGGGGCTCACGGCGCCGTCGTCGGCGGCGTCGAAGGCTTCCGACATGGCCCATTCCAGCGTCGCCATTTCACCGAGCCAGGGTCGGTCGCGGTAGTCTCCGGCTTGCGCCAGATATTCGGCAAGCCGATGGCCGAAATAACGGATCGAAAAGTGGCTGGAGGGATGGGCCTCCAGATAGGCCAGCCCCAACTTTTCGAATTCCTCGTCGCCCATCCAGACGTGCAGCACCGGGTAGTTGCTGTCGAGCGCTTCGATCAGCCGCAGGCGATAGGCGTCGTAGTAGATCGCGAGACGCCGGGTGGCGCTGACTTTTTCGCTCCCGGTCACGCGGGCCAGCATGCGCTCGTCGCCGCGCAGCAGAAACGACTGGAAATCAGTTTGCAGATCGCGCAGCGGGTTCATGCCGGCGCCGCCGCGGCCGCGGATTGACGCGCGGGCAGGCCCGCGATCCGGCGCGCGCGATCGAGTTCGGCCAGCAGATCGGCGAGCGGCGGGATGTTGTCGTCGCGTTCGATCATGGTGGACACGCGCCCGAAGCGTCGCAGCGCCTGCGCGTAAAGTTCCCACACCGGGTCGATCACCGGTTCGTCGTGGGTGTCGATGATGTAATCGTCGAGATTGCGGTGGCCGGCGAGATGAAATTGCCACACGCGCCCGGCCGGCACGGCATCGAGATAGGCGAGCGGGTCGAATCCGTGGTTGAAGCTGCTGACGTAGATATTGTTGATGTCGAGCAGGATGCGGCAATCGGCGCGCTCGACGACTTCGCGCAGGAATTCCCATTCCGTCATTTCCGATTCCGGGTAGGTGACGTAGCTCGAGACGTTTTCGATCAGCATCCGCCGGCCGAGGAAATCCTGCACTTCGCCGAGGCGCGCCGCCACGTGGCGCACCGCCTCTTCGGTATACGGCAGCGGCAGCAGGTCGTGAGCGTTGACGCCGCCGACGCCGGTCCAGCACAGGTGGTCGGACAGCCACGCCGGTTCGATCCGGTCGGCGAGCGCCTTCAACTGGCGCAGATATTCACGGTCGAGCGGATCGTGCGAGCCGATCGAGAGCGAGACGCCGTGCATCGCCAGCGGGTAGCGCGCGCGGATGCGATCGAGAAAGTGAATCGGCTTGCCGCCGGGAACCAGGTAATTTTCGGAAATGATCTCGAACCAGTCCACCGCCGGGGATTCGTTCAAAATCGTTTCGTAATGCGCGGGACGCAGTCCCAGGCCGAAACCGAGGTAAGGGCGTTCAGTATGCGGGGGCATGTTCGGCATCGGCGGAAAAAAGACGGGCGCGTTTTACCGCGCCCGGCTCCTGTTGCATCGGTAGTTCAGTTTACTTCTTGTCGTGCATTTCCTGTTTCATTTTGTCCTGGGCGGCGTCGCATTCGGCCTTGGACATGTACAGCCAGCCCTTGCCCTTGCAGCTGTTCTGGCCCTTGCAGGCATTGGTCGCCGTCTGGCAGGCCGTCGTGCCTTTGCAGGAATTCACGCCGTCGCAATGAACCTTGGCTTCGGACATGTGCTTTGCAGCCGTGGCCGGGGCGATGCCGGCGGTGGCGAACAGGCCGGCCGCGGCGGTGGCCAGGGCGAAGCCGGTGAGTTTCTTGGCGGTCATCATGATGATTGTCTCCGATATTGTTGGTGAAGTTGGATTAACTTCCGTCGATCCTCGATGCCGGGTATCGGCAGGGCGATGCAGACCGATCTCCCGACCCGCGATCAACTGAACGTCTAAGACACACTATCCCTGTGCGAGTTCCGAAAAACATCCAGGCCGGAGCAATTTACCAGATAATCCCGGCGCCGGCCCGGCCGCCAGTCGGTCGATCGATCGACCCTTTTGTTCGGCCCCTCCCCCGGCATCGAACCGGCGTCCGCCGGGTCAATGGACCAGTTTCCTGTACTTGATGCGGTGCGGCTGCACCGCCTCCGTGCCCAGGCGCCGTTCCTTGTCGGCCATGTAATCGGCGTAGTTGCCCTCGAACCAGACCGCGCGGCTGTCGCCTTCGAAAGCGAGCATGTGGGTGGCGATGCGATCGAGGAACCAGCGGTCGTGCGAGATGATCACGGCGCAGCCGGCGAAGTCGAGCAACGCCTCCTCGAGCGCGCGCAGCGTGTCCACGTCCAGGTCGTTGGTCGGTTCGTCGAGCAGCAGCAGGTTGCCGCCGCTCTTGAGCAGTTTCGCCAGGTGCACGCGGTTGCGCTCGCCGCCGGAGAGGTCCTTCACCAGTTTCTGCTGGTCCGCGCCGCGGAAGTTGAAGCGCCCGCAATAGGCGCGCGACGGCACCTCGGTCTTGCCGACCAGCATGATGTCGTGGCCGCCGGAAATTTCCTCCCACACGGTTTTCCTGCCGTCGAGCGAATCGCGGGTCTGGTCGACGTAGGCCAGCTGCACGGTTTCGCCGACGCGCAGTTTTCCGCCGTCGGGTTTTTCCTGGCCGGCGATCATGCGGAACAGCGTAGTCTTGCCGGCGCCGTTCGGACCGATGACGCCGACGATGCCGCCGCGCGGCAGGTTGAAGTTGAGCCCGTCGATCAGCAGCCGGTCGCCGTAACCCTTGCTCAGGTTCTCCGCCTGCACCACCACGTCGCCCAGGCGCGGGCCCGGCGGGATGAAAATTTCCTTGGTCTCGTTGCGCTTCTGGAATTCCTGCGACACGAGTTCCTCGTAGGCCGCGAGACGCGCCTTGCTCTTGGCATGCCGGCCCTTGGGATTGGTGCGCACCCATTCGAGCTCGTGCTTGAGCGTGCGCTGGCGCGCCGACTCCTGTTTCTCCTCGACTTCGAGGCGTTTCTCCTTCTGTTCCAGCCACGAGGAATAGTTGCCTTTCCACGGGATGCCCTCGCCGCGATCCAGCTCGAGAATCCAGCCGGCGGCGTTGTCGAGAAAATAACGGTCGTGGGTGACGGCCACCACGGTGCCGGGGTAGTCGTGCAGATAACGTTCCAGCCACGCCACCGATTCGGCGTCGAGATGGTTGGTCGGTTCGTCGAGCAGCAGCATGTCGGGCTGCGACAGCAGCAACCGGCACAGCGCCACGCGCCGGCGCTCGCCGCCGGAGAGCTTGGTCACGTCCGCGTCCCAGGGCGGCAGGCGCAGCGCGTCGGCGGCGATTTCGAGCTTGCGGTCCAGGTCCCAGGCGCCGGCGGCGTCGATTCTTTCCTGAAGTTTGGCCTGCTTTTCCATGAGCCGGTTCATTTCGTCGTCGCTCATCGGCTCGGCGAATTTCATGGAGATGTCGTTGAAATCATCGAGCAGTTTCTTGGTCTCGGCCACCGCCTCCTCGACGTTGCCGCGCACGTCCTTTTTCGGATCGAGCTGCGGTTCCTGCGGCAGGAAACCGATATGGATGTTCGGCTGCGGGCGCGCCTCGCCGTCGTATTCCGTGTCGACGCCGGCCATGATGCGCAGCAGCGAGGATTTTCCCGAACCGTTCAGGCCGAGCACGCCGATCTTGGCGCCGGGAAAGAAGGAAAGCGAAATATCCTTCAGGATCGTGCGGTTCGGCGGCACGACCTTGCCGACGCGATGCATGGTGAAGATGAACTGGCCGGACATGGAATAACCCTGGGAGGATCAAAGGCCGCTTATTATAAAGTCAGGACGCGTGGAGGCAACGGCACGCGGCCGGAAAAGAAGCGGAAACGCCGGATTCAGCGGTGCGAGGCCGCCCAGGTGGGCGAGGTCGTGTCGGAGGAAAGCGTGGTTTCGTCGGCGAACTCGTAATCGAGCTGCGCGTCGGCCTGCTGGAAATAATTGCCCTGCACGTAGTCGAACCCGAGGTTCCAGAGAATCCCGAGATCGTCGGCCTTTTCGACGAATTTGGCGATGGTCTGCTTGTTCATGGACTTGGCGAGGTCGATGATCGCCTTGAGCGAGGTGCGGGTGAGTTCATCGGTGGACAGGTTGCGGATCAGCGAGCCCGAGATCTTGAGGAAGTCGATCGGCATGTCGCGCAGCCTGTTGAGCGTGGCGAGATTGTTGCCGAAGTTGTCGACCGAGAACCGGCAGCCGACCCGGCGCGCCGCCTGCATGAACATCGCGGCATCCGTGGAGTTCGCCATGACCGCCGATTCGTCGGCTTCGAGCACGACAAATTGAGACTTGAGCCGCGCGCCGGTCAGTTGTTTCTGAAGCAGGGACAGCAGTTCCGGGTCCTTGAGCGAAGTCGGGCTCAGGTTGATGAAGAAGCTCGCCTGCCTGCCTTCGGCGTGCAGCGCGGCCAGGGACTGGATCGACTGGCGTATCACCCAGCGGTCGATCGCGGCCAGCAACCCGAAATGTTCGGCCGCGGCCATGAATTCGCCGGCGTGGATCAGTTCGCCGTGGCGGCCGACCAGTCGCAGCAGCACTTCGAAATATTCCGCCGCGTCGCCGTGCAGGTTGACGATGGGCTGATAGGCGAGCTGGAAACCGTCCTTCTCGAGCGCGGTTTTGAGGCGCGCCTCCCAGTCCACGACCGCCGCCGGCATGATCGGCGCTTCGCGGTGCGGACTCGCCGCCGGGATTTCCGCCGCCGCGACGGTGTCGGGAGACGCGGGCGCGGCGGATGGCGCACCGGGATGCGCCGCCTTGTGCGGGCGGTTGTGCTGACAGGTCTGATAGGCCTTGTTCAGAACCCCCTGCGCGTTGTCGCTGTGTTTGTCGATCGAAATCACGCCGATGGTGCCGTCGCAGCGGAACGTCTTGCCTCCCTCGGTGAAACTGGTTTCCTTGAGGGCCGCGAGCAATTCCGTCACCGCCGTCTTGATCCGGTCCTCCGACAGGTCGTGCAGCAGGGCGGTGAATTCGTCGCCGCTGAACCGCGCCAGCAGGGTGTTCTCGCCGAGCTTGTCGCGGAACAGCCGCGCGATCTTGAGCAACAGCCGGTCGCCGGCGGCGTGACCGAGGCTGTCGTTGATCTCCTTGAGCTCGTTGAGATCGAGATAGAGCAGGGCGCTGCGGCCGTCGCCGGTCTTGACCCGCTCGATGACCTGGGTCAGCTCCTGCGTGAAGTAATGGCGGTTGAAAAGGCCGGTGAGCGGATCGTGCTGATTGAGATATTGCAGCCGGTTCTCGACCGCCTTGCGCTTGGAGACGTCGGTGACCAGGAACTGGGTGCAGTTCTCGCCGTTCAGGACGATGGAGGAAATCGCGATTTCCGCGTGGAAGTGGCCGCCGTCCTTCTTGACCGACAGGAATTCCTGCGGTTCCGGAGGATTCGGCGACGCCGCCTTGCGCAGGTATTCCTTGAAGCGTACGTGGTCGGACTTTTCGATCAGGTTCAGCACCGGCACGCCTTCGATCTCGCTCAGGTCGTCGTATCCGAACAGATCGAGATAGGTTTTGTTGGCGTCGATGTGCATGCCTTCCTGGCAGTAACCGATGGCCTCGCGCGAGCCGGCGATGATGGCGCGGTTCTTGTTTTCGACTTCCTGGAGCGATTGCGACATCTGCCGCAGCTGCCGGCGTTCCTCGGTCACGCGCAGTTCGCGCTCCACCACCGGCGCGAGGCGCGCCGCCTGACTCTTCATCACAACGTCGTGCGCGCCGTTGCGCATGATCTTGACCAGGTCCTGGTCGCGGATGTTGCGGGTGACGACGATGAACGGAATGTCGAGGTGGGCGCGCTTGACGAGATCGAGCGCGAGCTGGGCGCCGAAGTGCGGGAGCGTGTATTCCGACAGCACCACGTCCCAGGTTCCCTTGTCCAGCGCCGCCTGCATGGAAGCGAGGTCCTGCACGCGCTGGTTCTTGAGCATGAAGCCGCCCTTGCGCAAGGTGGCGACGGCGAGCTCGGCATCGTCCGGCGAGTCGTCGACAATCAGCAGGCGTAATATCTTTTTTTCCACGGATCCCTCGGGGCCAAGAATATTTTAGCAAAACCCTGCTGTAAACCTGAGTTTAGCCGCTGTGCGGTCGGGCGCACGGGCGACTTGCGCGCCGGCGGCTTCCCGGCGAGGTTTTGGCCGGAAACGCGGTTCCAGCGGCCCTCAATATCGCGATACACCCAGCGGTTCCCCGGGTCCGCCGGACAAGGGGCCGGTGTCGCCGAACAGCGCCGGCGCGGCGCGGAACGAAGCGCCGCCGTCCAGCGGAAACGCCACCAGGTGCTCGGCCTGCACGCGGATGCCGACGCGCTCGCCGATGGCGTGATCGGTGTGGCTCGGGAACAGCGACAGCACCCGGCCGCCGCCGCGCAACCGCAGGGTGTAGAGGATTTCCGCGCCGCGAAACGCCTTCTGCACGATTTCGGCCTGCAACGGGCCGGCCGGATCGGGCACGATGTCGTCCGGCCGCAGCAGCACCTCGACGCGCGTTCCGCGTTCCCAGGGATAGGCGCGCTTGCTCCGGTGCATGCCGATTTCCGTTTCCACCGAGTCGGGCGTGAGCAGCGTGCCGCGCAGGAACACGCCCTGACCGATGAAATCGGCGACGAACCGGTTGCCCGGTTCGTGATACAGATTATAAGGAGTGTCCCATTGCAGCAGCCGGCCTTCGTGCATCACGCCGACCGCGTCGCCGAGCGCGAACGCCTCGTGCTGGTCGTGCGTGACCAGGATCGCGGTCGTGCCGCGGCGCTTGAGAATTTCGCGCACCTCGCCCGAGAGCCGCTCGCGCAGATCGATGTCGAGATTCGAAAAAGGCTCGTCGAGAAGGATCAGGTCCGGCTCGGGCGCGAGCGCGCGCGCCAGCGCCACCCGCTGTTGCTGTCCGCCGGAGAGTTCGTGCGGGTAGCGCTCGCCCAGGCCGGCGAGGCCGACGAGTTCGAGCATGTTTTCGACGATGCCCTGCTTCTGCGCGCGCGACATTCCGCGCAGACCGAAGCCGACGTTGTGCTCCACGTTCAGGTGCGGGAACAGCGCGTGATCCTGGAACACCATGCCGAGACGGCGCCGCTCCGGCGGCAGGGTGTAGCTCCGGTCCGAGACCGTCGTGCCGCGGATCAGGATCTCGCCGCCGCGCAGCGGATGAAAGCCGGCGATGGCGCGCAACACCGTGGTCTTGCCGCAGCCGCTCGGTCCGAGCAGGCAGACGGTTTCGCCCTCGTTCACGCGCAACGACAGCCCGCACACCGCGAGGCGCCCGTCGTATTCGCATTCGATCTCGTTGAGCGCGAGGATTTCGTTCATATTCCTAAAATAGACGAAACCGGATAGAAGTGATCTTAATATTTCTGGAACCGCAGGTGAACGCGGATTAACGAAGATAAAAACTGTCTTCGTTTTTATCTTCTATCCGCGTTCATCTGCGGTTACAAGATATTACTTGGCCAGCAGGAATTCGAGCAGCGCCTTCTGGGCGTGCAGCCGGTTCTCGGCTTCGTCCCAGACCACGCTCTGCGGTCCGTCGATCACTTCCGCGGCCACTTCCGCGCCGCGGTAGGCAGGCAGGCAGTGCATGAAGAGGGCGTTCTTGCGCGCGTGTTTCATGAGCGCGGCGTCGACCATGAAGCCGGCGAAGGCCTTCATGCGCTCGGCTTTTTCGTGTTCCTGGCCCATGCTGGCCCAGGTGTCGGTGATGACGATATCCGCCTTGCGTACCGCCTGTTCCGGGTCGTGGCCGAGCGTCACGCGGTCGCGGCAAGCGGCATACCACTCCGCCTTCGGTTCGTAACCCTTCGGCGTGGCGATATTGAGATGAAAATTGAACTGGTGCGAGGCCTCGATCCAGGAATGACAGACGTTGTTGCCGTCGCCGATCCAGGCGGCGGTCTTGCCGGCGATGTCGCCGCGTTTTTCGACGTAGGTCTGGATATCGGCGAGCAACTGGCACGGATGGCTGAGATCGGTCAGTGCGTTGATCACCGGCGCCCGCGAATGCGCCGCGAAGCGCTCCAGCATCGCGTGCGAATTGGCGCGGATCACGATCACGTCCACCATGCGCGACAGCACGCGCGCGGTGTCCTCCACCGGTTCGCCGCGGTCGAGATGCGTATCGCGCGGCGACAGGAACAGGCTCGTGCCGCCGAGCTGCGCCATGCCGGTCTCGAATGACACGCGCGTGCGCGTCGAGGACTTCTCGAAGATCATCGCCATGGTCTTGCCCGCGAGCGGCGCGTGTTTCTTGCCGCGCCGCAGCATGGCTTTCAGTTTGATGGCGCGCGCGAGCAGGCGCTTGAGTTCCCTGGCGCTCAGGTCCGTCAAGGTCAGGAAATGGCGCGGCTTCACGCGCGGCTTCCGGCGGGCGCCAGCGGTTCCTTGCCGCCCGGCGCGGTTTTTTCCAGGAACGCGCGCACGGCGCCTTCGAGCTCGCGCACCAGGATGTCGGCCTCGGCGTCGGTCATGATCAGCGGCGGCAGCAGGCGGATGACGCTGTCCGCCGTGACGTTGATGAGCAGACCGCGGTCGAGCGCGATTTGCAGCAAGTCCTTGCACGGACGATCGAGCTCGACCGCCAGCATCAGCCCGCATCCGCGCACGTCCTTCACGCCCGGGATCGGGCCGAGGGTTTCCTTGAGTTTGGCCAGAAGACTTTTCCCGAGTTTGGCGGCGCGGTCGGCGAACTTTCCCTTTTCAAGCTCGTCGATCACGGTGAGTCCGACGCGGCACACCAGCGGATTGCCGCTGAAGGTCGAGCCGTGGCTGCCGGGCTTGAACACCTGCGCCGCCTTGCCGTGCGCGAGGCAGGCGCCGATCGGCACGCCGTTGCCGAGGCCCTTGGCGAGCGTCATCACGTCGGGCGTCACGCCCTCGTGCTGGCACGCGAACCACTTGCCGGTGCGGCACATGCCGGTCTGGATCTCGTCCAGCATCAGCAGCCAGCCGTGTTCGTCGCAGATCTTGCGCAGGCCCTTGAGGTAACCCGCGTCCGGAATGCTGACGCCGCCCTCGCCGGTGACCGGTTCGACCAGCACCGCGACGATGTCCTTGCTGTGTACGCCGACCTGCCGCACCGCCTCGAGGTCGTTGTACGGCACGCGATGGAAACCCTGCACCAGCGGTTCGAAGCCGGCCTGGATCTTGCGGTTGCCGGTGGCCGACAGCGTCGCGAGCGTGCGCCCGTGAAAGCTGCCCTCGGTGACGATGATGCCGGGCGTGAGGATGTTGCGCTGATGGCCGTACAGCCGCGCCAGCTTGATCGCGGCTTCGTTGGCTTCGGCGCCGGAGTTGCAGAAGAAGGCGTTGGTCATGCCGGCGAGCTTGCACAGCCGCTCGGCCAGTTGTTCCTGCAGCGGAATCCGGTACCAGTTCGAGGTGTGCAGCAGCTTGCCGGCCTGGTCGCAGATCGCGGCGGCGATCGCCGGGTGCGCGTGGCCCAGCCCGCAGACGGCGATGCCGGCGAGGGCGTCGAGATATTTTTTTCCGTTCGTGTCCCACAGCCACGCGCCTTCGCCGTGCGTGAACGCCACGGGCAGGCCGGTGATGAAGGGCATCTGATAAGAGGTGGCCATGATTTTCCGAACGCTAAAAACATAAAAGCGCCCTGCGGGCGCCACGTAAAGCAAAAATTCTACCCCCTGCGGCGCAGAACGCAAGGGCCAAAAAACACAAGGCCCGGCATTGCCGGGCCTTGGGCGGCGATATTACACCGTAATTACATGTGCGGCAGGCCGTGTGCGCCGCTGCCGGCGATCATGAAGAACAGCATCGGGATCGACAGCATGGTGTTGGTGCGCGAGGCGAGGAAGGCGACGCGCGCGGCCTTGGCCTTGGCGGCGTCATCGGCCTGGACCAGGCCCAGCACCTTCTTCTGGTTGGGCCAGATCAGCACCCAGACGTTGAACAGCATGATGCTGCCGAGCCAGGCGCCGATGCCGATGGCCGCGGCCGAGCCCTTGAACAGGAAGGCGTTGCCGATGCCGATGCCGGCGCGTTCGAGGTAGTAGGCGCCCATGATCCAGGTGGCCAGCGCCGCCCAGCGGAACCACAGCAGCGCCTGGGGCGCGACGTGTTTGGTGATGCCGGCGGCGGTGTTGTCGGCCTTGGCCTTGGGCAGGGCGACCGCCTGCACGAAGTTAAAATAGTAAAGCAGACCGATCCAGACGATACCGGCAAAAATGTGCAGCCAGCGCGCGATAATGAGTTCCATGGTGTTCTCCCGTGATTGTTCGTTGGTATGGGGTCAGACGGTGGTCTTGACCAGGAAGTTGACGGCGAAGTAATACAGAATCACGGTCAGGATCAAACCGCTAATCAGGGTGCCTAAAATCGAATCCAGCGGAGTTTTCATGGGCCTTGCCTCTTTTTTCTGAATGGAATGGAAAAAATTGTTGACTGCTTTCGTGGGGCGCTAGGGTAAAGCAGGTTTAGAACGATTTCAAGCAAGCGGGAAAAAGCGCAAGCTGCCGCCCCCGCGCATCATACTTCGGCTTCGTTTCGGGTATGGAGCAGGCGGCGTATCGTGCCCGGCGGCCTCAGCCGCAGATGTAAGTCTCGAGTTGCTTGATCGTGAAATCCCTCTCGGAGAGCATCTCCTTGACCAGGTCGCCGATGGAAACGATGCCCGCCAGTTTTCCGTTCTGAAGCACCGGCAGGTGGCGGATTCGCTTCTCGGTCATCAGGGCCATGCACTCGTCAACGTCATCGTTCGGTCGAACGCAGATGACCTGGCTCGTCATGATCTCGCCGACGCGCGTCTGCTTCGAGGATCTTCCCTGAAGGATCACCTTGCGCGCATAGTCGCGTTCGGAAATCATGCCGACCAGTTTGCCGTTGTCGATCACGACCAGCGCGCCGATGCCGTTTTCCGACATGCGCTCGATGGCATGATAGACCGAATCGTGCGGTGAAATGGAAATGACGCCATGCCCCTTGGAGTCCAGGAGTTGGCCGATCGATACCATGGCTTGATCCTCCTTTCCCGATGCGGCGCGATCGGGTCTCGCGCTGAGCCGGTTTTGAAAAAGCATACCGCTGTAAACCGGCCTGCAAAACATTTTTACTTAACGCGTTTCCTTCGCGGCGGTCGTTGATGAATATCAATCTTCCAGGGCGCGCGGGGTTTCCCGGCGCCCGGACATAAAATCAGATAATGGTTGAAACGGCGCGGATCGGCGCCGGATTGTCCGCTGCTCTCCGGGAAATACCCCTCGCCACGGAAATCGGACCCGGTATGATAGGCGTCCGGAAAACATAAGGATTATTTATCAGGGATGCCCGCCGCCAACCCGTTACAACGCGTCCTGCGCTCGGTGCTGTTGCCGTTGTCGTCGCTGTCCGACCGGCTCGGCAACGGGTTTTACGTCGGACTCGCGGTGGCGATGAGCGCGATCGCGGTGTTCGCGATCGCCACCGGCTCGACCGCCGGCATGAAGAACAAGGCTTACGATCTCATCATGAAGTCGCGGTTCCAGCATCCCGCCGCCGACCCGGAGATCGTGATCGTGGACATCGACGAGCCGGCGCTGGCGGCGATGGCGCCGGAGTTCGGCCGCTGGCCGTGGCCGCGCAACCTCATGGGCGAGCTGGTCGAGGGCCTCGCGGCGCAGCAGCCGAAAGCGATCGTGTTCGACATCACCTTCAGTGACCCGGACGTGTTCAACGCCGCGGGCGACAAGTATTTCCGCGACGCGATCGCACGCGCGCCGAACACGTTTTTTCCCATGATCCGCCTCAACGAGGACAACGACCGGCTCAGCCAGCTGAAAGTAAAACAGTTGCCGGGCGTGTCGAAGCTCGGCGACACGGCCTCGGACAGCGCCACGATCGCGGCGGTGCTGCCGTTTTTTTACGATGTGCTCACGGACCACCGGCTCGGCACCAATAATATCTTCACTGACGCCGACGGGATCGTGCGTACCTACTCGGTCTACACCAACGAATACGGCTGGCGCGTGGGCTCGTTGCCGGCCAACATCATCTCGGCGCTCGGTACACCGCTGCCGGAGAAAGAAGACATCCTGCTCAACTGGCGTGGCAAGCCGCTCAGCTACCGGCACGTCTCGTTCCACGAAATCTATTTCGATCTGCTCAAGGAGAAAAAGATCCGCCCGGCGGATGAATTCACCGGCAAGATCGTGCTTATCGGTTCAACCGCGCCGTCGCTGTTCGATCTCAAGACCACGCCGGTGGCGAAGGCGCATCCGGGCGTGGAAATCCTCGCGACCGCGATCGACAACCTGAAAAACCGCGATTACCTGACCGAGCTGCACCCGTGGATTTATATCGCCGTGACGCTGGTCGCGATCGTGCTGCTGACGTTTGCGTTCGTGTACAACATCGACCAGCGCGTGGTAAACCTGACCTTTACCATTCTGCAATCCGGTTTTCTCGCGGTGTCCTACCTCACGCTCAATTTCTCCACGGTGTTCGTCGACCTGACCGCGCCGTTCGCCTTCAGCCTGGCGTATTTCACCGTGGCGCGGTTCAACAGCATGTTTTCCGGCTTCCGCCGCAGCGGCCACCCGTTTTTTTCCACGGCGCTTGACGAAGGCCGCGAATGCCGCGTGGCGCTCGTCCAGTGCCATGTGCATATAAAGAACCGCCGCGCCCGACTTGCCCTCGGCGCTTCGATCAAGAAGCAGGTCGGCCTGTCGCGTTACGGACTGGTCACCTCGCCGTTCTTCAAAGGCATGCCGCTGCTGCACGCCTTCTTCCGCGACACGCTGGTGTTCTACTGGCTGGCGCCGGATGACTCCGTTCGCCCTGAGCTTGTCGAAGGGCGAACGACGAAGCCTGTTCAGAACCTTTCCAAGGTCTCGGCCTTACAGGATGTCATCAACGTCATGGAGCGTTCTCTGCCCGCCATCCGCAAGTCCGCCCGCCGTCGCGCATCGGACCAGACCACCGTGACGTGGCTGTTGCACAGTTTCGATTTCACCGTGGACACGGAAGACACGTGGCGATTGCAAGGGGAGGAGGGCATGGCGAAGTTGTTCGCCCTGGCGCCCAAGACCGGCAAGGGCGGAAACGGCGGAGTGGTCTGCATCGTGACGACGAAAGAATTTATTGACGCGTGTCGGAGTGCGGAGGGGCTGAAGATTTCGGAGGAGTTGCAGAAGGCTGGACTGAAAACATAGTAATGTAGGGTGGGCTAGGCGAATTTTGCCGTAGCCCACCGAACAATCTGTTGTGTCGGCTTCGCCGACGATGAAAAGCTAATGGCGGGTGGCTCCGCCCCTGCACCCTGGGTCGCTTTTCTTTGCTTGCCCAAAGAAAAGCGACCAAAAGAAAGGGCACCCGGAGCCGCCGAAAACTCCCTGCGCTTCTCGCCGGAATCAGCGCTCGCCTAACTCGCCGGGCGCTGAACAACGCGCCTCGGGCTCGATCAGAAGTCTCGCGACTGCTCCGATTCCGGCTGCGATGCTCGGCGGCGGCTACGGGAGTAAAAAGCCGTTCGTCTTCGCCATGCTGAGCCTGACGCACATGTATGTCATCCGGACGCAGTGAAGATATCAGGAGAATGTTATATGAACGATGAAGCAAAGTTAGCTGTGATCAAGCAAAAGTTTGAGCAACTCGTGAAGATGCGCGATCCGGCCGCGATATCTGGTTGGGAACCCACCCAAGAACAGCGTTCAATCTACGCAAAGCTGCTTGAGAACATATTAAATGAGATTGACCTCATAAGATCGTCACAGCAGAGGCAATTGCTCAGTGGTGGCAGCGTAGGGCACTACGTTCCGGAAGGTTTACTTGAGTTCTATCGTAATGAAGTCGAACCGCGTATGGGTATTCTCAAACAGGCTTTCGCAGTGATAGATCCGGCAAGCGCCGAATTTTACGAATTGTTGGAAGGTTTCATGGCTCCAAGAGGTGCGGACGGTGGCGTCAAAACAACCTTCGAGGTAGGAATAGAGCAGGTACGCGAGCTAATTAATAGAAATCCTGACTTTGATTCGGAGTTCTTCCCGGATCAAGCAGCCGAAGTGTTAGAGTCAAAACTAATTTCCTTTGATCCGGATTCTTGGCTTGATCGTGCCGGAAAACTAACAGCGGTACGAACGGACAAGCGTAATTTTCAACTGCCAATTCATGCACGTTTTCGCCTAGAGGAACTTTATCGGGCATACATTTTTGGAAATTGGCTCTCTGTTCTGGCGCTGTCGCGATCGATCTTGGAATATGTGATCAAAGATAATCTGCACAAGTTCCAAATTGATCCGTCTTGGCCGACAGTGGACGGAAACGGCAAACGAAAAAAGAAGCGGCTCTCGGATCTGATTGATGAAATCAGTATGTATTTGCCGCAGCTAAAGGACGCAATGCACCAGATCCGGGAATACGGGAACGACTACTTGCATCCCGAAGTGACGAGAGTAAGCAAAGAATCACTTCTTGCGCGAGAGTCAGCGGCGCGGCACGCGGTTGAAATCTTGGCATTGGTCGTCGAGGAGCTGTATTTGTGGAAGAAATCGGGTGGTTGATGCTCACAGTGGGCGGAGCCACCCGCAATTATGCGGTTGAATCGCGGCCACAGGCCGCTCGACCATTTACTTCCTGGATTCCGGCTTTCGCCGGAATGACAGCAAACGCGTAGGTTGGGGTGAGCATCGCGAATCCCAACGATTTGAAAAATCAGGCCAGCCAGTTCTGCAGTCGCAAGCCGGGGACGCGCGAGAATTCTTTGGTGTTGTTTGAAACCAGAACCGCCCCTAAGCCGAGAGCATGTGCAGCGATCAAGGTATCCAAGGGTCCAATCTGTTTTCCCCGGCGTTCAAGAAAGGCGCGTGCGTCACCGTATCGCTTTGCTACTGGTTCGTCGAGCGGTGCGACCTCCAGCCGGGCGATGAAATGCTCAACTCGGCGGCGGTTGTGGTCCTGACGTGCGCTTTTTGCGATCCCTGCTTCCAGCTCGCACAGCGTTACTATCGATATCAGTACCTGGCCGTAAAGCAGGCCGTTCATGCGCGCCAGCACCCGCTCATAGCCGGGGCTGCGGTTGATGGCAAAAATGCAGGTGTCGGTGTCGAGCAGATAGCGGATCATCGAGCGCGAAGCCGGCGGCGCTTTTGCTGGCGTTTCGGTTGATCGCGCGCGATCTGGAAATCGGGATCGAGACTGTCGAGAATATTTTTCAGTTCTTTGGCGTTGTAACGCGCCGGAAACAGCAGTACCGCATTGCCCAGGCGTTTTACAATGACCTCGTTGCCCTCGAAACGAAACTCTTTCGGCAATCGTACCGCCTGGCTCTTGCCGTTGGCGAACAATTTTGCGGTTTGCATGATGTGGATTTCCCAGCTGTTAATATATACCCAGTATATACGCTTGAAGGCTTCCGGCAAACATCGCGCGTCCGGCCGGGATTTCCCCGGATTCCGCTACACTCCATCCGGGCTACATAAGCTCTCCTGCGAAGAGAGAAGGAATGTCGATAGGTGCGCAGGGCGCGCGACCTCATTTAAAGTGCCTGTTGCCGCCCGGGGTGCAACAAAACCCGTTGCACCCGTTCGGCGGCGTGAACACACATTAAGTGTGTTCACGAAAACTCCGCCTCACCCAGCTTCCGCCGGGGTGACGACAGGGAAAATTAACTCAGAAGCTTCTGGTCGAGCAACAAATTCAGCGTGAGCCTCACGCCGAATCCTGTGATATCAGTGGGAATATGCGCCAGCCCGCCCTTGTGATTCCCCGCCGACAAATCCACGTGCACCCAATCCGGATCGTTGACCAGGAACTTCTTCAGGAACGTAGCCGCAAGGATGTGGTCGGCGTCGCTGTCGAGCGTGCACTGCTTGATGTCGGCGATGTCGCTCTTGAGCGCGTCTTCGTAGTCCTTCGGCAGCGGGAACGGCCAGACGCGTTCGCCGGAAGCGTTGCCGGCTTCGATTAAAACGGGGACCAGTTTTTCGCGGTTGGTCAGCGTGCCGCTCATGCGCGTGCTGAGCGCGCCGACGCAGGCGCCGGTGAGGGTGGCGTAATCGACGATCAGTTTCGGTTTTTGCTGCGACGCGAAATAAAGCGTGTCGGCCAGGACCATGCGGCCTTCGGCGTCGGTGTGGATAATCTCGATCGTCTTGCCGTTGGCGGCTTTGACTACGTCATTCTGTTTATACGCTTTTGGGCCGATGTGGTTCTGCGCCAGCGCCAGCCAGCAGTCCACGGGAAAATCCGCTTTCAGTTCGGTGAGCGCGAGCAGCGTGCCGAGCGCCACGGCGCTGCCTTCCATGTCTTCGTGCATGCCGTGCATGTGGCGCGCCGGTTTGAGATTGGTGCCGCCGGTGTCGAAGCAGATGCCCTTGCCGACCAGCGCGAGCGGTTTCCCCGCTGATTTCTTTTTCGGCGCGTAACGCAGATGCAGGATGCCCGCGTCCGGTTCCGGGCTGCCCTGGGCGACGGCGAGGAACGCACCGGCGCCGCGCGCCTTGAGTTTTTTAATGTCGAGAAATTCCGTCTTCCATCCGTATTCACGCGCGAGCTTCTCGATGCGCCGGCGGTAATTGCCGGGCGTGAGTTCATTCGGCGGCAGGGCGGTGAGATAGCGTGCCAGGTTGTTGCCGCGCGCCTCGGCGATGGTGCGCGCATGACCCCCAGCCGACGCGTGACCATATATATGTATCTCGCGCAGTTTCACTGGCTTGTCCGGCTTGCTTTTGTAATCCGGCATCGTGAAATGCGCCGCGAGCAGGGCGGCCAGGATTGCCTCGACGGCGCGTTCGGCTGTTTTTGGGGCGAGATCATGGCAGGCGACCAGCATCTGTTCCGGTTTCAGCGCGCCGTGGGCCGCGACCAGACGCCGCGCCAGCGTCAGCAGATCGAAGGCGCTGCCCTGCGGATCGATGCCGGCGAGGGCGACGCGCGTACCGGTATTATTGGGCACCTCGGTGACAAAGGGTTTGCCGCTGTCGAGCTTGTGATCGGCGCGCGAAAGCCGCTGCGAAATCTCCTTCCCGTATGGCAGCGAATTCAGGTCGGCCTGTTTGGCCGGGACCAGTATTATGGCATTTGCATGGATATCGAGCGTTTTTTGCGCCAAACGGTTGGCTTCTTGCCTGATCTTCGGAATTTCGAGATGCATGGACGCCTCAAGAGAAAATTTTTATCGAAACGGAATGAAATTGGGTCTAAAACGCTGTTTGTCTTGACCTGTTTGAGCAAAAAAACGATCATACCGCGCGCAAAAAGGAGATGATACGGTTGTGCCGGTGGAATGGCAGGCCAGCCGACAACGGATGATGCTTTGCACGAATGGAAGTCCTGTTTTGCCCACTGCCGCTAACCCGGCCGTAAGAACACCGCCGGATACTGTCCCTGGCCCGAGTTTGACCGTCCGGATTATCCGGAGGCAGAGTTATTAACCGGCACGATTATGCCCGAATGGCTCAAATTGTTTCATGCCGTCGCAATAATCTGAGGAGTGCGAGACCATGTCCGCTGTGACCCCGATACCCCCGCAGATCGACGTAGACGCCCAAGAGACCCAGGAATGGCTCGATGCGCTGTCGGCCGTCATCCAGCAGGAAGGGCCGGAGCGCGCGCATTACCTGATCGAGAAGCAGATCGAGCTCGCGCGCGCCGCGGGCATCAACGTGCCGTACGCGGCCAACACCGCCTACGTCAACACGATTCCCCCCGACAAGGAAGTCCGTTCGCCCGGTAACCACGCGCTCGAGGACCGCATCCGCTCGTACGTGCGCTGGAACGCCCTCGCCATGGTGCTCAAGGCCAACAAGGGCGATTCCAATCTCGGCGGGCACATCGCGAGCTATGCCTCGGCGGCGACGCTTTACGACGTCGGCTTCAATCACTTCTGGCGCGCCCCGTCCGAAAAGCACGGCGGCGATCTGATCTACATGCAGGGCCACTCGTCGCCGGGTTTCTACGCGCGCGCCTTCCTGCTCGGTCAGCTGACCGCCGGGCAGCTGGACCATTTCCGCCGCGAGGTCGACGGCAAGGGCCTGTCGTCCTACCCGCACCCCTGGCTCATGCCCGCGTTCTGGCAGTTCCCGACGGTGTCCATGGGTCTCGGCCCGATCCAGGCGATCTACCAGGCGCGCTTCATGAAATATCTGCACGCGCGCGGCATCGCCAACACCGAAGATCGCAAGGTCTGGTGTTTCCTCGGCGACGGCGAGATGGACGAGCCCGAGTCGCTCGGCGCCATCGGCCTGGCCGGGCGCGAGAACCTGGATAATCTTATTTTCGTGGTGAACTGCAACCTGCAGCGGCTCGACGGTCCGGTGCGGGGCAACAGCAAGATCATCCAGGAACTCGAGGCCGGTTTCCGCGGCCACGGCTGGAACGCGATCAAGCTCATCTGGGGCAGCTACTGGGATCCGCTGCTGGCGCGCGACCGCATCGGGCTGCTGCGCAAGCGCATGGAAGAGTGCGTCGACGGCGATTACCAGACCTTCAAGTCGAAGGACGGCGCGTATGTGCGCGAGCACTTCTTCGGCAAGTACCCGGAGCTGAAGGAGATGGTGGCCAGCTGGTCGGACGACGACATCTGGCGGCTCAATCGCGGCGGCCATGACCCGCACAAGGTGTACGCGGCCTACCACGCCGCGATCCATCACAAGGGCCAGCCGACGGTGATCCTCGCCAAGACCATCAAGGGCTATGGCATGGGCGAGGCCGGCGAGGCGCAGAACATCACCCATCAGCAGAAAAAGATGGGCACGACCTCGCTCATGGCGTTCCGCGACCGCTTCAAGCTGCCGCTGACGGACGAACAACTCGAGAAGCTGGAATACATCAAGCCGGCCAAGGACTCGCCGGAGTACCAGTACATGCGCGAGCGGCGCGACGCGCTCGGCGGCGATATCCCGCAGCGCCGTCGCAAGGCGGCGCCGCTTGAGGCGCCGCCGCTGTCGGCCTTCGAGAGCCTGCTCAAGGCCTCCGGCGAGGGCCGGGAGTTCTCCACGACCATGGCCTTCGTGCGCCTGCTCGGCGTGCTGCTCAAGGACAAGCATCTCGGCAGGCACGTGGTGCCGATCGTGGCCGACGAGGCGCGCACCTTCGGCATGGAGGGCTTGTTCCGCAGCCAGGGCATCTGGTCGCAGCGGGGCCAGTTGTACACGCCGCAGGACAAGGACCAGCTCATGTTCTACAAGGAGGACGCGGGCGGCCAGATCCTGCAGGAAGGCATCTGCGAGGCCGGCGCCGTGAGCTCGTGGATCTCGGCGGCGACCTCGTACTCGACCCACGGCGTGCAGATGATTCCGTTCTTTATCTTCTACTCGATGTTCGGCATCCAGCGCACCGGCGATCTGTGGTGGGCGGCGGGCGACTCCCGCGCGCGCGGCTTTCTGCTCGGCGCTACTTCGGGCCGCACCACCCTGAACGGCGAGGGCCTGCAGCACGAGGACGGGCATTCGCATATCGCGACGGCCCAGATCCCGAACTGCATGTCCTACGATCCGACGTTCGCCTACGAGCTTGTCGTCATCATGCACGACGGCCTGCGCCGGATGTACCAGAAGCAGGAGGATATCTACTATTACATCTCCGTGCTGAACGAGAACTACGAGCATCCGGCGATGCCCGAGGGAGCCGAGGCGGGCATACTCAAGGGCATGTACCGCTTCCGCCAGGGCGGCGCCGGCAGCGGACCGCGCGTGCAGTTGCTGGGGTCGGGATCGATCCTGCGCGAGGTCATCGCCGCCGCCGATCTGCTCAAGAAGGACTGGGGCGTGGAAGCCGACATCTGGAGCTGCCCGAGCTTCACGCTGCTTGCGCGCGACGGCAACGAGTGTGCGCGCTGGAACCTGCTGCACCCGGCGAAGCCGCCGCGTATGTGCCACGTGGGCGAGTGCCTCAAGGACACCCGCGGCCCGGTGATCGCCTCGACCGACTATGTGCGCGCGTTCGCCGAGCAGATCCGACCGTTCGTGCCGCGTCGTTACACGGTGCTCGGCACCGACGGATTCGGGCGTTCGGATACGCGCGAGAAGTTGCGTTATTTCTTCGAAGTCGACCGCCACTGGGTGACGGTCGCCAGTCTCGCGGCGCTGGCCGAGGACGGTACGATCGAGCGCCAGAAGGTGGCCGACGCGATCAAGAAATACGGAATCGATCCCGAGAAACCGAACCCGCTGACGGTTTAATATTGTTTTGCCGCAGAGGCGCAAAGGACGCAAAGAACAGCAAATGAATTCTTGCCTTTTTCAAAAACCGGATGCGATTTTCTTTGCGCTCTTCGCGTCTTTGCGGCAAGAACTCATACTAAATCTATAACTCATGCCCCAAACGATGGAAGTCAAAATCCCCGACATCGGCGACTTCACGGAAGTCGCCGTCATCGAAGTCATGGTCAAACCCGGCGACACCGTCAAGCCGGAAGACCCGCTCATCACGCTCGAATCCGACAAGGCGACCATGGACGTCCCGTC
>DAIDLH010000074.1 GCA_027449605.1 Candidatus Muproteobacteria bacterium
GGGGCTGGAACGCGTCGAGTTCCAGGTCAGCGCCAACCCGGGCCAGCCGGCGCGACCGCTGGCCAAGGTCGCCTCGGGCGGCGAGTTGTCGCGCATCAGCCTGGCGCTGCAGGTGGTGCTGGCCGGCACCGGACGCATCCCGACGATGATCTTCGACGAGGTCGACGTCGGCATCGGCGGACGGGTGGCGGAAGTGGTGGGACGCAAACTGCGCGCGCTGGGCCGATCGCGCCAGGTGCTGTGCATCACCCACCTGGCGCAGGTCGCGGCCCAGGGGACGCAACACGTGCAGGTGCGCAAGCGCGCCGATGGCAAGACCACGGTGGCGGAAGCAACGCCGCTCGACGAGAGCGAGCGCACGCTGGAGATCGCGCGTATGATTGGCGGCGTGGAAATCAGCAAACAGACTCTCGCGCATGCCAAGGACATGCTTGCCCGTGCCTCAACCTGATGCGCACGCGAGCAGGGAGCAGGACGCCCGCGAAGCGTTGAGCAGGGGCCCCACGAAGTCATGTGGGGATGCGACCGCTGAGCGGGATGTAGCGCGCCGGATGCCGCAGTCGCATTGCCGCCTCCGCTGCCCGATCCCGCTTCGCGGGTCCCTCGGGCAACGCTCCGGCGCCACCCGCGAAGCGGGGATGCGACCGTGGCGAGTCGGGCGCGGCGCCGGAATGAACTGAGCTGACAGATGCCAATCAAGAAGCCTATGAGCAGCAGCGCCACTTCGCACGCCGGCGCGACCCGCGCCGTTAAAAGCGCCGCACCGGTTGTCCGGCCGGCGGCGATCGGCGACGTGCCGTACATCCACCACCTGCTCGAAATCTACGCCGCGCAGGGCAACCTGCTGCCGCGCACCATGAACGAGCTGTACCGCCACCTGCGCGATTTCTTCGTGGTCGACGTGGACGACAAGGTCGCCGCTTGCGGCGCGCTCGAAATTTTCACCGACAACCTCGGCGAGGTCCGGAGCCTGGTGGTCGACGACGAATTCAAGGGCCGGGGATTCGGAAAGATGCTGGTGATGCGCATCGCCGAGGAAGCGCACGCCATCGGCCTGAAGCGCCTCATGGCGCTGACCTACGTGGCGCCGTTTTTCCACAAGCTCGGATTCAAGACCGTGGCCAAGGACACGCTGCCGGAGAAGGTGTGGAGCGTGTGCGTGAAGTGTTACAAGTTCAACAGCTGCGACGAAACCGCGGTGCTGCTGGAACTGAAGTCGCAAGTTTCAAGTAACAAGCGGCAAGAGATGTAATCGGAGAATTTACTTGCTACTTCTTTGAACATTTCCCGTGCTTCTTCATGCCCTCGCACACGCCGTAGAGATACAGCGAGTGGTCGTCGATGTGGAAGCCGGCCTTCTCGGCGATCTTGTGCTGGCGGTCCTCGATCGCGGTGTCGTAGAACTCGAACACCTTGCCGCATTCGACGCACACCATGTGGTCGTGATGGCTGCCCTGGTTGATTTCGAACACCGACCGGCCGCCCTCGAAGTTGTGCCGGATCACCAGTCCCGCGGTCTCGAACTGGGTCAGCACGCGGTAGACCGTCGCCAGTCCGACCTCTTCGCCCTCGGCCAGCAACTCCTTGTAAACCTCCTCGGCGGACATGTGCGGATGCCCGGCGGCCTCGAGGATGTTGAGAATCTTGAGGCGCGGCAGCGTCGCCTTGAGCCCGGCCTTCTTGAGCTCGGCGCCGCCGGGATTGGTGTTTCGCGTGGAGGAGGTCATGCGCGTGTTCCGTTCAGGGACTGCGCGGAGAGTATACCCGGAAAAGCGTTCTGGGTTATCATCGCGCCAGTTATTGACCCGGCACGATTGTACCTGGGTCGAGATAGCCCGTCACTGATATCCCTTGGCCCCGGTAACGACAAGGGTGTGCCGGGTCAATAAGAAAATCATATGACTTTTCGATTATTGAGGCGGCAAGACGACTTCGTTTCTAAGGTTATCGTACTATCAACTGGATGGATATATTCAAATTTGTGCATGCCGCCTCAATAATCACTCCGCGGATGAATACCAAAACCATGCGTTATGCGTTTTTTCCGGCGATTCTCGCCGCGCTGTTGTCCGGATGTCTCTCGGTTTACAAGGTCGAAGTCCAGCAGGGTAACGTCGTCACGCAGGAAATGGTCGACAAGCTCAAGCCCGGCATGAGCCGCAGCCAGGTGCGCTTCGTGATGGGAACGCCGCTCGTCATCGACCCGTTTCATCCGGATCGCTGGGACTATTACTACTATCTGCGGCGCTCCAACGAGAGCGCCGGTGAAAACCAGCGCGTGACCGTGGTATTCAAGGACGACAACCTGGTCGCGGTGCAGGGCGACACCCGCATCAAATCCGACACGCCGGCTGCCGGTGAATCCGCCGTCAAACCGGCGCCGGAGAAATCTGACAAGTCATACTAGGGAAGCTCTGATTAAGCCTCCCGTTCGCCCTGAGCTTGTCGAAGGGTGAACGGGAAAGACTGTAAATAACAGGTGATTCGTCCGTTCATGGTTCGACAGGCTCACCACGAACGGACTTAGATCAGAGGTTCCCTAGCGCGCGTCAGGTTTTCTTTTTCGCGGCGCGTTTCCGCCGCGCCTCCTTCGGGTCCGCGA
>DAIDLH010000075.1 GCA_027449605.1 Candidatus Muproteobacteria bacterium
CGAACTTCCCGAGCTGCTCAGGCAGACCCAGCGGGTAACCCGCGATATGGCCGGCAATCAGCCCCTGTTGCGCGCCTTTCTTCAGCATTGTTCTCTTTCTTTGCGCCTAAGATAGGACATTATTTATGCATCTATCAATAAAAGGTCATGACTTGGAAAGCTTCGCTTTAAGTTTGGTAATCTCCGCGCGGAATGACTCACACAGCTTCATATCATTGCCCCCGTTGTTAATGTAAGCCTCGCAGGCACGAATAGCGTTTGCATAATCCCCGCGGTCCTTATACAGGATGCGCAGGCGGTTGTAGGGATGACTGCCATCAAAACGATCGGAAATGTTAGCTTCGTAGAGGGCTATGGCTTGATCTTCGTGCCCCTTCTTCTCTAACTCGATGCCATTCAAGTTCCGGTCGACAACAGTGTCCTCGATAGACTTCATCACTTTGGAAAATGCTTCCATCTCTTCGACGTCATCTGACTCAGACTGCATTTTCGATAGATGAAGATAAAGCGGCCATCGAGGCACCCCTTGCTGCAACTGTTCGTTTACCCATGCTAAGAGCGCACGTTTGTTCACTGGTCTTCGAATTTCCGACACGCGCTAATGAATAGTTATGTGCGTTGTTTCCACACGCTTGGATTGCGACGCGCATGGAACACCCCTAGCACGACGATACGCCGCGATTCCGCGCGAAAGAACACCGAGTATGGAAAGCGACGCACCCGAACACAGCGAACATCCCGGTGCATGACGGGAAAGCGTTCTGGATTCTCCGTCGCCAGATAAACGGCGCGGTCGATCTCTCCTGTGAATTCAAGGCCCAGGCCGGGGCGTCGTTCCTCGTACCATAACGCCGCTTCCTCGAACTCGCGGCGTGCGGCGCGCCGGAAAACGACCGCCAGGGTCATTTCTTAAGGCGTTCGGTAATCGAAGTCTTGATTTCTTCCCAAGGCACGACGTCGTCGGGGTTTGCTTTGTGCTCGGCGATTCTGCGGTCAAGCTCATCTCGTTGGGGCTGGGTCAGCGGTATCGCAGCGCTATCCGCCGCAATGCTGTCCCAAATTTCCTCAACCAATGTTAAGCGCTCCTCGATCCCGAGGCGTTCGATGCCCAATGATTTAAGTGAGACGGCCATAATGTCACTCTGTGCAGGTCTTAATAATCATCGTAGCAGACCGTTTTGTATCGTGGAAGTCACACGGATTTACGATTCGCGATAAGCTCTCTCACGGCCGGAACAAGGTCGGTCGGGACTTCCATAACGGTCTGGCCAGGTGCTTCATAGCCGGCTTCGTCTTCTGCGACCGCTTCATCCTCGGATTGCGATTCGTAATGGGCAAGCACCTTCTTTACCCGTTCTTCGTTCCAGTCAGAGGGAAATTTAGTTCGTTTCATTTGAAGGATTAAATTACATTGAAAGTCATGTCCGGCATTTCCGGGAATCACGAATCCAGCGAGTTACGCTATCACAGTCATTTATAATGAAAAAGCAAACGCAACTGTACAGCCCATAGCCCGTAGGTTGGGGTGAATGTAATAAACCCCAACAGGTAATCATACAACTCGACGTTGGGTTTCGCTCACGCTCAACCCAACCTACATTGTATGATCTTTCGCGTTACCGCCTCGGCCACATTTTCCGGATCGAGTTCATTGAATAAGATAGGCGGCATGCAACGGCGTATAATCCGCGCATGGCGCAAGGCATGAATCCCGAAGAGAAACGACGGCTGGCGGCGTTGCTGCGCGCGAGCCGCTGGGCGGCGCTCGCGACCGCGCGCGACAACGAACCGCTTGCCACCTGGGTGGCGGTGGTGCCCGAAGATGACCTGGGCGGTTTCCTGCTGCGCCTCAGCCGTCTGGCGCTGCATACACGCTATCTGAAACCAACCCGCGCGCATCGTTATCGTTCACCGAGTCCGATCGCGACACGGACGATCCGCAGGAACTGGCGCGCGTCAGTCTGCAGGGCTACGTCGAGACCCTCGGGCGCGCCGCCGGCGGCTATGCCGCGGCGCGCGAACGCTGCCTCGCGCGTTTTCCCGCGGCCGCGCCGATGTTCGAGTTCACCGATTTCGCGCTCGTGCGTTTCGTGACCGTGACCGCGCGCTACGTTTCCGGATTCGGGCGCGTTCATCGTCTGGGTCCGGCCGAGTTGCACGCGACGGCCGCCATGTTCGAAGGAGAATCGTCATGAATTTACCGCGCCTGGTGGCGACCGCGTTCGTCGCCTTGTTCGCGCTTGCCACGTCCACCGCCCGCGCCGCCGGCACCGATGTGCCAAAGCTGTACGCCGAGCACTGCGCCTCCTGCCACGATGCGGGTCGCCTGGGCGGCATCGGCCCGGCGCTGCTGCCGGAGAACTTGGGAAGGCTGAAGCGCGACGAGGCGCAGGCCGTCATCCGCGACGGACGCGCCTTGACGCAAATGCCGCCGTTCCGCGACAAGCTTTCCGACGCGCAAATCAAAGACCTCGCGGATTTCATTTACACGCCGCCGGCGCAGGCGCCGCGCTGGGAGCTGACGGACATCCGCGCTTCGCAGGTGATTCACAACAAGCCCGGCACGCTCGGCGACAAGCCGGTGTTCAAGGCCGATCCGCTGAACCTGTTTATCGTCGTGGAAACCGGTGACCACCATGTCACCATTCTGGATGGCGACAAGTTCGAACCGATCCAGCGCATCCCGACGCGCTTCGCCCTGCACGGCGGCCCGAAGTTCTCGCCGGACGGACGTTATGTTTATTTTGGTTCGCGCGATGGCTGGGTGAGCAAGTTCGATATCTATAACCTGAAATACATCGCCGAGATCCGCGCCGGCATCAATATGCGCAACATCGCCGTCTCCAGCGACGGCCGTTTCGTGATCGCGGGCAATTACCTGCCGCACACGCTGGTGCTGCTGGACGCGACCGATCTCACGCCGCTCAAGATCATCCCGGTGCGGGACGACGCCGGCAAGAGCTCGCGCGTGAGCGCGGTCTACGACGCCGCGCCGCGCAAGAGTTTCATCGCCGCGCTCAAGGACATTCCCGAAGTCTGGGAGATTCCCTATAGCGACAAGGCCGAGCCGATCTATCCGGGGCTGGTGCACGACTACCGCATGGGCGAGGCGCTTGCCGCCAAGGGACCGTTCCCGGTGCGACGCATCCGGCTCGACGATTATCTCGACGACTTTTTCTTCGATCAGTCGTACGAGCACCTGATCGGCGCGGCGCGCAACGGCAAGAACGGGCAGGTGGTAAACCTGATCGTCGGGCGCAGGATCGCCGACGTGGACTTGCCCGGATTGCCGCATCTTTTTTCGGGCATCACCTGGGATTACCGCGGCACGCCGGTGCTGGCGACGCCGAACCTGAAGGACGGGATGGTCACGATCATCGACATGAAGAACTGGAAGACGATCAAGCACATCAAGACCCTGGGCCCCGGGTTTTTCCTGCGCTCGCACGAGAACACGTCTTATGCCTGGGTCGATGTCTCCTTCAGCCCGAACAAGGATACGATCCAGATCATCGACAAGGACAAGCTGGAGATTGTCAAAGCATTCAAGCCCGAGCCGGGCAAGACCGCGGGACACGTCGAATTCACGCGTGACGGAAAGTACGCATTGGTCAGCGTGTGGGAGATGGACGGCGCGCTGGTGGTGTACGACGCCGCGACCTTCAAGGAAGTGAAGCGCCTGCCGATGAAAAAACCCCTGGGCAAGTACAACGTGTACAACAAGATCACGCGCTCGGAAGGAACCAGTCACTGATCGGCTAGGCATTAATCCCGGAACAATTCCGGGGTTGCATTCCCGCCGCCAATGGCCGAGCATCACGCCCGATCCATCCGCTCAGGCTCATCCGATGAACCCGACCGACGACGTCCGCAACGTACTCGAGGAAAAACTGCTCGCCGCACAGGAAGGCCACATCTCGAGCGACGAGCTGCTTGAAGTGTTGCTGCAGGTGTTCATGCCGGTGCAGGACGAGAAGTCGATGGCGCTCAACATCCAGCGCTCGACGCGCGCCCGGCCGCTGGCGCTGTCAGCCGAGGACGGCACGCCGATCCTGGTGCTGTTTTCGAGCGCCGGAAACGGTGAACGAACTGGCGCGGCGCGTGGCCGAAGAGGCGTCACCTGACGCATCGCCGGAGCGCCTGCAGTAAGCTCGCGCCGCGCCCGGTTCGCCGGCGCCGGCCGCGAAATCCCACATCCGCGGTAGCACAATCCGGGCAGGATTCCGGAATCCGTTGCATAATGAAGCGTCATGTCAGTTCGTCCGGAGAATCGGCAAGGAGGTATCCCATGCCCGAAGTCCAGGAGCGACTGGAAGCGATGTTCGACGAAGCCGGTCTGTTGAGGGACCCGGCGCAATGGAGTGAAACGCTGGCGGCGGAAATAGCCCGGCTCGACGGCATCGGCCGGCTCACCGACGAGCACTGGGAAGTCATCCGCACGCTGCGCGAACACTACGCCAGGTTCGGCGTCGCCCCGGCCATGAGCCACATCTGCCGCAGCCACGGCAAGGACAAGCAGTGGATTCACGATCTGTTTCACAGCTGCCTCGGTGCGTGGCGTGTCGCCGGGCTGCCCGACCCGGGTGAAGAGGCCAAGTCCTATCTGAGCGGCATGTGAACCACGGCCACCTCCTGGCTGCCTCGTTCATGGCGGAAGGAGGACGCGCGTTTTGCGGCCGGCCGTGCCAGCTGCCGATCGTCGCGGCGGCGTTTCCTTCCGGGTTTGATTCAAGTCAAGCAAACCAGACATTCGTGCGGTATCCTGCCCGAGGTTTATTTAATGATCCGGGCCCGGCGCGGTCGCGACGATCGGCGGGAATCCGGGCGTCATCAGCCACGCGAGGACTTATGCCGCAGACAAAAATTCTGCTCGACGAATCCGACATCCCGACCCACTGGTACAACGTCGTCGCCGACATGCCGAATCAGCCGGCGCCGCCGCTCGGTCCCGACGGCCAGCAGGTGCCGCCGCAGGCGCTGGGCGCGATTTTCCCCGAGTCGCTCATCATGCAGGAGATTTCCGGCGAGCGCTGGATACCGATCCCGGAACCGGTGCGCGAGATTTATCGCCTGTGGCGCCCGAGCCCGCTGTATCGTGCCTATCGCCTGGAACAGGCGCTGGGTACGCCGGCGAAGATTTTCTACAAATACGAAGGCGTGAGTCCGGCCGGCTCGCACAAGCCGAACACCGCGGTGGCGCAGGCTTGGTACAACCGGCAGGCCGGCATCAAGCGTCTCACCACCGAAACCGGCGCCGGTCAGTGGGGTTCGGCGCTGGCGCTCGCCGGCCAGATGTTCGGCATCAAGATTCGCGTGTACATGGTGAAGGTGAGCTACGATCAGAAACCCTTTCGCCGCTCGATGATGCAGACCTGGGGCGCGGAGGTGTTCGCCAGCCCCACCGACATGACCGAATCCGGACGCAAGATCCTGGCCGCCGACCCGAACAGCCAGGGTTCGCTCGGCATCGCCATT
Organism: Candidatus Muproteobacteria bacterium; assembly: GCA_027449605.1. GTDB lineage: Bacteria > Pseudomonadota > Gammaproteobacteria > Acidiferrobacterales > Sulfurifustaceae > Sulfuricaulis. The sequence goes on from DAIDLH010000075.1 coordinate 5,476, forward strand.
TCCGAAGCGGTGGAGGAAGCGGCGTCGCGCAAGGATACAAATTACAGTCTGGGTTCCGTGCTCAATCACGTGTTGCTGCACCAGACCGTGATCGGCCTGGAGGCGAAGAAGCAGTTCGAGAAAATCGGCGAGTACCCGGATGTGGTGCTGGCCGCCTGCGGCGGCGGTTCCAACTTCGGCGGCATCGCGTTTCCGTTCTTCGCCGACAAGGCCGCCGGCAAGAAAGTGCGTCTCGTCGCGGTCGAGCCGACGTCGTGCCCGACGCTGACCAAGGGCAGGTATGCCTACGACTTCGGCGACGCCGTGGGCCTCACGCCGCTGATGAAGATGTACACCCTCGGCCACGACTTCATGCCGCCGGGCATCCACGCCGGCGGCCTGCGTTATCACGGCGACTCGCCGCTGGTATCGCAGCTGTATCACGAGAAGCTCATCGAGGCCGTGGCCATCCCGCAGCTCGCCAGCTTCGAAGCCGGCGTCGCCTTCGCGCGCGCCGAGGGCATCATCCCGGCGCCGGAATCCTGTCACCCGGTGCGCGCCGCCATCGACGAGGCGCTGAAGTGCAGGAAGACCGGCGAACCGAAAACCATCCTGTTCAATCTTTCCGGCCACGGCCACTTCGACATGGCCGCGTACGACAGGTATTTCAGCGGTCAGCTGGAGGACTATGATTATCCCGAGCAGGCGGTGGTGGAGGCGATGAAGCGCTTGCCGAAAGTCGGCTGAGCGTCGGCCGCTCACGGCGCGCCCGACACCCGATGCCAGCTCAAGACCGCGGCAAATATCTTTTCCCCTGGCGCGACGGCAACCGCTTCGAGCTGCTGGTCGACGGCCGGAAATTCTTTCCGGCCATGCTCGAGGCCGTCGAACGGGCGCGCCATTCGGTGCTGCTGGAGAATTATCTTTTCGAATCGGGCGAGGTCGCGACGCGTTTCATCGACGCGCTGATACGCGCCGCCGCGCGCGGCGTGACGGTGAAGCTGATGCTCGACGATTTCGGCGCGCGCGGCCTCGGACACCGGGACCGGACGCGGCTCGCCGACAGCGGCGTCGAAACGCAGTTCTACAACCCGATCCATTTCCGCAAGTTCCTGCTCAACATGTTCCGCGATCACCGCAAGCTGCTGATCGTGGACGGCGAAACCGCGTTCGTGAGCGGCGCCGGCATCACCGACGATTTCGATCCGCCGCAAAATCCGGGCGCGGCGTGGCGCGATACCGCGCTGCGCATCCGCGGCCCGGTGCTCGCGGACTGGCAGGAGCTGTTCGTGCGCTTCTGGAACCGCCATGCGCCGGTTCCGCTGGCGCTCCCCGCGCCCGCGCCGCCGGCGGGCGACGGCATGCGCGGGCGCGTCGCCGTGACCGCGCCCCTCACCCGGCAGGACATCAAGCGCTCGGTGTATAACCGGGCGCGTCACGCGCGGACGCGCGCGTGGATCGCGACCGCGTATTTCGTGCCGTCGCGAAAATTCCGGCGTTCGCTCAGGCTGGCGGCACGGCACGGCGTCGACGTGCGACTGCTGCTGCCCGGTCCGCACACCGACCATCCGGCGGTGCGGCATGCCGGGCGGCGGTTTTACACCGGTCTGCTGCGCGCCGGCGTGCGCATCTTCGAGTACCAGCCGCGCTTCCTGCACGCGAAAACGATCCTGTGCGACGGCTGGGCGTCGCTCGGTTCGAGCAATCTCGATCGCTGGAACCTGCGCTGGAACCTCGAGGCCAACCAGGAGGTGGACGACGCGGCGTTCGCCGGGGCGGTGCGCGCCATGTTCGAGGCGGATTTCGGCGCCAGCGTCGAATGCCGCTATGACGCTTGGCGCCGGCGGCCGTGGCATCAGCGTCTGCGCGAGCATTTCTGGGGCCAGGTGGACATGTGGCTCGAGAGCCTCGGCCGGCGCAAGGGGGCGCGTTAGTCCGACGGTGGCCCGGCGCGGAAACGGCGCTATACTCTCGGCGCATCGTCCAGGGTGGGTGGATAAAAATATGTGGCGCGCGATACGATCGGTCGTCGTGGCGGCGAGCCTGTTGCCGGTGTCGGCAGCGGCGGCCAACCCGTTCGCCGCGCTGCCGCTGCTGCCTTCCGGCGAAACCACCGTCACCGGAAAAACCGTGTTCGTGCTGGACAACGGCGATTACGTCCAGCCGCATTTCTCGCCGGACTCGCGCTATCTCGCGTTCGCGCGCGAAGTGCTGGAAGGCTCCACCGAGCTCACCGAAATCCTGGCGCTCGATCTCAAGACCCTGAAAGTGAAAACGCTGCTCGACGCCAAGGCCTCGCGCGAGTTCGCGGTGTATCGCAGTTACGTCGCCGGTTTCGCCTGGAAAGACGCGACCACGCTGCGCGCCAGCATCTCGGACGGCGACGTCAACGGCGTCGACCTGATTCTCGACGCCGCCGCCGGCCGGGTGGTGGACAAGAAACCCATCTCGCTGACCGAGGAGGCGTCGGGCGGCCAGACCGTCGTCACGCCGGAATTCGCGGCCGCGTTCCCGTCGATCCCGCCGCCGGTGCTGGACAACGCCCTGGCCAACGGATACCGCGTCGGCAACAAGAAGTATGTCGTGCAGAAGAATTACTGGAAGCAGGACAACCACATCTGGCTGCTGGACGCGGAAAGCCGGCGGATGACCAGGCTCGTGGAACTGCCGGACACGTGGATCTACAGCCTGCGCGGCGCGTTCGCCTCGGGCAACGCGCTGATCCTGTTCGTGGCCTACGGCCAGGAGGCGTACCTGGTGCGCTACCGCGACGACAGGCTCGAGCTGCTCCACCGGTTCCCGGTGAAGAGCTACCAGCAGGTGAACATGCACGTCGAGCGGGCTCGCGGCGACCGGACGCTGTTCGAAATCGTCACCGGCCCGGCCTACGAAAAGCGTGAGAACTATTTTTTCGTTTACGACGCTGCCGGCCTGAAAAGAGTCACGGACGTCGCCGCCATCTACGATCTCGACGTGGACGGCGCCGGCAGGCTCGTCTGTTTCTCCCGGTGGCGCAACGACAAGCGCAGCCTGGTGGTCAAGGAGCTGAAGGATTTCCGTTGAGCCAGAACCGGGTATTCCCGGCCGGCGACGTTGGCGATAAACTTCCGCCCCCCGTGACCCCGTTCAATTCCTGACCGCTCCGCCATGAAAAAATATTTCGTCATTTCCGCGCTGGGCAAGGACCGCCCCGGCATCGTCAACCAGTTGTCCAGGGCGATCCTCGAGTCCGGCTGCAACCTCGAGGACAGCCGCATGACGGTGCTCGGCGGGGAATTCGCCCTGATCCTGATGGTGTCCGGGCACTGGGGAGCGATCACGCGGCTCGAGCGGCAGGTGCCGGTGCTGGAACAGAAGCTCGAGCTCACCATTCTCGCCAAGCACACCGAGCCGCGCGCCGCGGCGCAGGACAAGGTGCCGTACACGGTGGACGTGGTGTCCATGGACCATCCGGGCATCGTGCACGAGATCGCGGATTTCTTCGCGAGCCGCGACATCAACATCGAGGAGATGAGCACCTGGACCTACCCGGCGGCGCACACCGGCACGCCGATGTTCTCGCTCAACATGATCGTGAGCCTGCCGGCCGGCGTGCACATCGGCCGGCTGCGCGACGAGTTCACGGGTTTCTGCGACAACCTCAACTTGGACGCGACCATCGAACCGACGCGGCATTAAGAGCTTCTGTAAATGATATGGACAGGATTAACAGGATTTTTGATGCGCGCCGTCCCTGGCGCGCACCCTGCGGGCGGCCTGCGGCCGTCCAATTTTGTTCCCGAAAAAATTGTCAGGATTTACAGGATTAAGGATTTTTAGAATAAAGAAATCCTGTTAATCCGGTTTTTAATCCTGTAAATCCTGTCTGATTTTTCCTTTTTTAAGGTTTATTTTTTGTTTGTTGCTCGTTTCTCGATCAGCTCGTGCATCAGCGGCGTGCAGATGATTTCCATGGCCAGCAGCATCTTGCCGCCGGGGATGACCATGGTGTTGGGACGCGACATGTACGAATCCTGGAGGCGCCGCAGCAGGTTCGGGAAGTCGAATTTCCACGGATCGCGGAACCGGATCACCACCACGCTTTCCGCCAGCGTCGGCACGTCGCGGGCGATGAACGGGTTGGAGGTGTCCACCACCGGGACGCGCTGGAAGTTGATGTCGCTGAGGGAGAACTGCGGCGTGATGTAGTGCGTGTAGTCGCGCAGCCGCCGCAGGATGGTGTTGGTGACCGATTCCGGGGACTGGCCCTTGACGCTGGTGTCGCGGTGGATTTTCTGTATCCATTCGAGATTGACCACCGGCGTCACGCCGATCAGCAGGTCCACGTACTGCGCCACGTCCACGCCATTGTTGCCGTCGTGCGCGTTGCGCCGCTCGATGACGTGGGGATTGTGCGACGGACTCATCTTGCGCCGCGTCCAGGTGGTCGCGACCACGCCGCCGTGCATGCCCTCGTAGAACAGCACCTCGGTGTCCGCCGGCAGTCGGCGCCACGGCGTGAACGTGCCCGCCGGCAGCCCGAACTGCTCCTGCTCGCCCTCGGTCACGTAATGCCGCACCTCGCCGGTGCCGCGCTCGGAATATTCCCGGAACAGCGCTTCGAGCCGATCGAACTGGTTCAGCTCCGGCCCGAAATGACTCAGGTCCTTCCCCTGGGCCTGGGCCTCGCGGATCACGCGCTCCGTCTCGTTTCCGTCGTAGCGCAGGAACGCGTTGCCTTCGACGAACGATCCGGCGATGCCTTCGCGCCGGAAAATATCGTGGAAGGCATGCCGCACCGTGGTGGTGCCGGCGCCGGAGGAACCGGTCACCGCGACGATGGGAAACTTGCTCGACATGGAATGCGCCCGTGCTATCCGTGAATGCCCCTATCTTTTGGCATTTGCGCGCGGCGGTCAACGGTCTTCGCGCCGATTTAGAGTGTTTATTGATCGATATCCGGCGGGAATGCCGGGCGACACGACGTAACCACACCCGGCGGCGACCGCGGTGTCGCCGCCGGCCGGTGCTCCTCAAACGCGGACCGCCGGAGGAGCGGCCCTGGGACGGGTCAGGCAGCGGCGCGCCGGCCGTTTTTCTGCTTCAATTCCCGGCCGTCGAAAGCCACGCTGAAAACGTGCTCGGCCTGTTTCCAGACGTCGATGGTGCGGTTGATTTTCACTTCGTCGCCCTTGTTGAGCACTACCAGGTTCACCGGCGTCCGGGCCTGCGGGCCGGCGCCGTTCGCGAGGTACCAGCCGTTCGCGAGCGCGAAGGTGTACAGCGGCAGATCGTAGAAGCTGCGCTGACCGGGGGCCGCGCAATGCGCTTCCAGTTTCACCAGCGCCTGATCTTCATCTTCGCCCGTGGCGGGGACGAGCTTGTACGAGACGCGGCGCCTGTCCCCGGCTTGCATGTCGAGCGCGTATGAACATTTCATCACGGTCGCGTCGCCGCCCGCCAGGGACGCGTCCACTTCCACGCGCCGGTAATCGTTGGACGACAGTTTCGGATCGCCGACGGGAACGTGGGGATAGGGCTCGCGCAGGAACTTGATGCCGGGAACGACGCCGTTTTCAGTAACGGTAAAACATTTCATGAGTGCCTCCTTTTATGATTACTTGGTGGAAGTAACTGGGCTGAAAAGAGACAGGGAAATTTTTACCTGGATGAGGCGTGCGATCAACCTCCCGCGGGTATTGTCGGACAATCCTTGTGTGATTTTTTTACGACGCTCGTCGAAAACCCGCGTCTGCCGGCGAATATAAAAATATTTTAATTGAAATTTTTCATCGGCGGCGTAGGGTGATTCGCGCATGGACGTGCATGCTGTTTATGGAAGGAGGTTCACGATGTGCTACGAAACATGGAACGAGAGAAACCAGGTGACGGAGAAGCTGGAGAAAGCGCGCCAGGAAGCGGATAAAGCGATCGAGAAGGCGCAATCGGCCCGCCCCGAGCGCCGGCCGGAGACACAAACGCCGCCCGCCGTGGAGTCCGAGGAAACCGCCGTCTGAACGCGCTTGCCGGTATCCGGAAATTCAAAACCCCGCGAAAGCGGGGTTTTGTTTTACGGCGGCAGGATTCGCCGCGGCGGTTTGCCGCGGAAACGCTAGACGACCACGACCTGGCGTTGGCCCTTGAGCTTCAGGTTCACCAGCGCCTCGTCGGCGCGGTGCAGCATCTGCTGCGGTTCCTCGCCGGGCGAGTAAAACGTGAGCACGCCGCCGAAGCCTGGCAACGGATAGGTCCGGCCCTTGAAGCTGAAGTGCGATTCCTTGGCGCGCTTGCGCACCTTCTCCAGCGCGCGCATGGCGTCTTCGCGATCGGTGTTGGGCAGCAGCACCGCGAACTCGTCCTTGTTGTAGCGCGCCACCATGTCGTAGCTGCGGAAGCTGCGCAGGATCTCGTTGGCGTACAGGCTGCGCGCGGCGTCGGCGACTTCCTGGCCCTCGGCGTCGTTCACGGTTTCGGGGCTGTCGATGTCGATCAGCGCCAGCGCCAGCGGATCGCCGTGGCGCTTCACGCGTTCGACCTCGGATTCGATCTGGCGCACCAGCACGTCGCGCTTCGGCAGGCCGAGCGCCTTCTTCGCGGATTTGTCGCCGGCGCGGGCGCGCTTGCGCGCCTTGTTGAGCTCGGTGCGCAATTGTTCGCGCTCGGCCTCGATCATCCTGAGGTAGGTGTTCGTGTCCGACAGCTTGCGCGACAGCATTTCGCGCTCGCGCGCGAGCTCGTCCATGCCGTTCGCCACCATCTGGCGCAGCTGGTCGAGATTCTGCGCCGCGACCGGCGTGGCGGGGCGGGGCGCATCCGCGGCCTGCTTCGCCGGCGCCGGTATCGGTTCAGGCATGCCTGGGTTTTCCATGACCGCGTTCTCCGTGGAAAGGGTTGAACGTTTGGGATGCGGAATGAGCTTCGCCACCGGTTTGGCGGGCGCCACGACCCGGGGTTCGGGCGCCGGCGGCAACGGTTCGGAAGGCTTCATGTTTTTGACCGTAGCGACGTGGCCTGCCGGCAGATACAGGGCCAGATGTTGCTGGATGAGCCGCGCCCGGATGCGGATCGGCGAAGGATGGGATGCGTCGTGGGTGAAGGCCAGCAGCAGGTCGTGAAGATGGGCGATGCAGGAGCCGTTGACGTAACCGCTCTCGCGGCAGTGCTGGAGGGCGTCGTCGATCAAATGCAGCAACCGGTCGCCGTCCGGATGGCTTCTCAGATGATCCCGGTGCCGCGCCAAAGCGCGCAACAGACCCGGGTCGACGGAAAGATGTTCGCCGACAGCCAATATGTACTCCTAGGGGGTTCGAGCGTTTTTTAACATCCTTTCTTCAATATAATGTACCTGTTGGCGCAAAAAATAACAACATCTTGTGTCGTCCCGTCAGACCGGATCAGTGCGCGCCGAGCTCGCTCACCAACCGGTCGACCAGCGCCGGTTTGCCCATGACCGATCCGTACACGCGGCCGAGCGACGGCACGTCCCATTCACGGATCACGGCGAACTTGCCGCCGGCTTCTTCCACAAGAATGCGGCTCGCGGCGAAATCCCAGATCGGGTTGCCGTAGTCCACCGCGGCGTCGGCCTGCCCCGTGACCGCGCAGGCGTGGGCGAAGCAGCTGCGGTAGATGCGGTGGTTCGGGTGCGCGCGGGCCAGCGCGTCGAACAGGCGCCCGTCGTCGCGATGCTTGATGAAGTTGGCGCGCGCCGGGAGCATCACGCGCTCGCTGCCGTCGATGGCGTCGGGGTCGAGATCGGCGAGCGTCACGTGCCGGCCGTTGTGGTACGCGCCCAGGCCGAATGCGGCGCTCACGCGCATGTCCAGCACCGGATGATCGAGCAGGCCCACCAGCGGCGCGCCGCGGTAGTGCAGCGCGAGTATGCTGCCGAAGGTCGGCAGGCGCTGCACGAAGTCCTCGGTGCCGTCGATCGGGTCCATGATCCACTGGAACGGCGCGTCGCGATTCGTCGGCGGGTATTCCTCGCCGAGCACGCCGTGGTCGGGAAAATGCCGGCGAATCAGTTCGCGCAGGTATTCCTCCACGCGCAGGTCGGCGCTGGTGACGAAACTGTTGTCGGGTTTGCGCTTCACCTCGAACCCGGATGTCAGCAGGGACAGGATCAGCGAGCGCGCCGACACGGAAAACTCCAGCGCTTTGCTGAAATAGCGCTCGATGTCGCGCGCCGGGATTTCGTTGCGGATGTCCATGTGATTATTTCCTCACCCATTCCTTGCCGAGCTTCGCGTATTGTTTCTTCACCGCCGACCACGCCACCTTGTGCGCGACGATTTCGCGGTCATCGCGCGAGGCGTATTCCTCCCACGCGTTGTTGAACGCGGCGAGGTAGATTTCCTGCGCGTGCGTCGGCAGGTGATTTTTCACCGAATCGGGCAGATCGGAGACTTCACGGTAAGGCATGCGTCGCTACACCAGCAACCGCCGGCGCGTCAGCCGCACCGCGATCAGGTAGCCCGCGATCCCGTATCCCGCCAGCACCGCCAGATGCAGCGGCACGTTCGACAGCGGCAGCCCGGCCACCAGCGGGCGGATCAGGTCCACCGCGTGCGCCAGCGGCAGCAGTTGCACGAGGGACTGAAGCGCCGCGGGCAGCGAGGTGACCGGATAGAACACGCCCGAGAGTATGAACATCGGCGTCAACACCAGCGTGACGTAATAATTGAAGAAGTCGTAGCCCGGCGCGAGCGCGCTCATGATCAGCCCCATGCCCGAGAAGCACAGGCCGGTCAGGAACAGCACCGGCGGCACCCACAGCGCGTGCCAGGTGTGCACGCCGCCGAGCAGCGCCGCGACCGCCAGGATCGCGCCGCCGCTGATGACGCACTTGGTGGCGCACCACAGCATCTCGCCGGCGAGGATGTCCTGCACTTCGAGCGGCGTGGCGAGGATCGCTTCGTAAGTTTTCTGCGGGATCATGCGCGTGTATACCGAGAACATCGCCTCGAAGCTCGCGGTGTTCATCGACGACGAGGCGAGGATGCCGGAGGCGAGGAAGGTGAGGTAGGGCATGTGCATCATCTCGCCGATGAACAGCCCGAGACCGTAACCGAGGCCGAGCAGGTACAGGAACGGCTCGCCGAAATTTATCAGAATGCTGGGCAGCATGAGTTTGCGCCACACCAGCGTGTTGCGCCGCCACACCGCGAGCGCGGCGCCCTGAAAGCGCGGAAGATAAAGTAGCGCCATGGTCAGTCCAAAAAAGATTCGTCACCCCGGCGGGGGCCTGCCCCGGCATGGTGTAAGCCGGGGCCGGTGTCCAGATAGTTTGAATCATTTAAAACAGTAACTAACTGGATGCCGGCTTCCGCCGGCATGACGACGAAAACATATATTGTCGGCTCTCTCAGCATTTTCTAGTCCCGCAGTTCCCTTCCGGTCAGTTTCAGGAACACGTCCTCCAGGTTCGCCGGCCGGTGCAGGAACGTCAGCCCCGGCATGCCTTCGAGTTGCTTGACCACGGCGCGCGCGTCGCGCGTGTAGTAGTAATAGGTATCGCCCACCGCCTCGAAGCGTCCCTCGCCGGCTGCCGCCAGCGCCTGCCGCGCGAGCCGTTCCTCGCCGCGCACTTCGATCACCTCCGGTTCCGCGTGCTTCCGGATCAGCGCCGCCGGCGTGCCCTGTTCCAGAATCCGGCCCTGGTCCATGATGATCAGCTCGTCGCACAGGCGCTCGGCTTCCTCCATGTAGTGCGTGGTGAGCAGCAGCGTCTTGCCCGACTGGCGCAGATCGCGCAGCCGCCCCCAGATCATGTGCCGCACCTGCGGATCGAGCCCGGTGGTCGGTTCGTCCAGCACCACCAGCTCGGGATCGTTGATCAACGACCGCGCGATCGTCAGTCGCCGCTTCATGCCGCCGGACAGCGTCGCGATGCGCGCGTCGGCGCGGTCGGTGAGGTCGACGAACGCCAGCAATTCGCGGATGCGCGCATCCAGCGTCGTCGCCGGAATGCCGAAGTAGCGGCCGTAAACGCGCAGGTTTTCCGCGACGGTGAAATCGGGATCGAGGTTGTCCGCCTGCGGCACGATGCCGGTGCGGGCGCGCACCGCGCGGCCCGCCTGCGGGATCGGCAGCCCGAAGACGCGGATCTCGCCGCCGTTCACCGGCGACTGCCCGAGCAGCAGCCGCAGCGTGGTGGTCTTGCCCGCGCCGTTCGGCCCGAGCAGGCCGAAGCAGCGTCCGGCCGGGACGTTTAAATCGATGCCGCGCACGACTTCGCGGCTGTCGTAACGCTTGATCAGTCCTTTGATTTCCACCACGGCTGGCATAGGGAACGTACTCTACCGGCTCGCCGGGGAAGCGGCCAGCACATCTCCCGAACTCAAACGCGGGCAGCGCCATTGATCCGGGCGCCGGTTCCGCCGGTCCGCATTGTCTTGGCGGGCCGCGCCGCGGGATTCTAGCTTTGGGTGAAGCGGCGGGGCGCGTGACTCCGCCGCGTGTGCCGAGAGGCCGGAGACATGTCCAGGAAACGTTTTTCAAAAAACCGCTCCCAGCGCCGCGCCTCGCTGCCGTCGCGCGGATGGCAGAACCTGCGCTTTTACTGGTACACGACGCGCAAGGCGCCGCTGGTCGTCGTCTTCGTGATCGGCCTGGGCGTGACCGTGCTCGGTTATTTCATGTACTCGGCTTTTGCCAGGCAAGCCGACGTGCGCGACCTGACCTGTCTCGCGTTCAACGTGTACTTCGAGGCGCGCGGCGAACCCGTGGCCGGCCAATACGCGGTGGCCGAGGTCACCATGAACCGCGTGGCCTCGGGCCGTTACGCCGACACGGTCTGCGGCGTGGTGCATCAGGAGAACTGGGACCCGCTGCGCAAGCGCTACGTGAGCGCTTTTTCCTGGAACGAGCTGGACGAACGGCCGTCACCCGAGGACGAAACGTTCCGGCAGGCGTGGGAAGTCGCCGAAGCGGTTTACTACGGGCGCTACACGCCGGCAGTCGCGGGCGCGTTGCATTACCACGCCGTGTACATCAAACCCAGCTGGGCCCGCGGCCATAAACCCATCGCCCGGATCGGCAACCACGTTTTTTACAAATAGCGCGGATTGGCGTGTCCGACCCGACGGGATGACTCAAGAACGCGCCGCGAACGCCGCGAACTGTTCGACGTAGGCGCGCACGCGTTCGCGCAGTTCGGTATCCGTCAACGACCATCGTGGTCATGTTTATTCCTCCTTGGCTGAATTCGTCGGCTCATCACGATTCGTTTCGTGACGAGGCATCTTCTTCAAACAATGGCTCGAGCTCTTCCGCCGCAACAGCCAGCGCCCGCCCGCGATGACGACCACGACGACCGTTACGCGACCGGCAAACCCGCGCCGCGCGATCGACGCGAGCGGTTCTGGTCGCATCATTAACCCTTCCGCCGGCATGGCTTCCTTTGCACGAGGGGCGGACAATAAGGAACAATAGGCGACGATGGCGGCGGCAGGCCGGATGCATGCCGCATGGTGCGTGGATTCCATAATTAACGGGAGCAATCGAGCATGTCGAGTTTGAAAGACAAAGTGGTGATCATCACCGGCGCCGCCGGCAATCTCGGCCGCGCCGTGGCCGCGCGGGTCCAGGCGCAGGGCGGCAGGATGGCGCTGGTCGAGCGCTCTGACGAACATTTGCAGGCAGCCTATGGCGAACTGACGGGATCGGACCGGCACTGGCTCGCGGGCGGCGTCGACATGACCGACGCCGGCGCGGTGAGCGCCATGATGGCCGAGGCGCACAAGCGCTTCGGAAGATTGGATGCGCTGGTGAATACCGTCGGCGGGTTTCGCGGCGGCAAGCCGGTGCACGAAGCCGATCTCGCGGAATGGGATTTCATGTACGACATCAACGTGCGCACCGCGCTGCACGCCTGCCGCGCGGCGATTCCGTACATGCTCAAGGCGCAGAGCGGGCGCATCGTCAACGTCGCGAGCCGCAACGCTTTTCAGGGCAGCCCCCACTACGCCGCCTACAGCGCCGCGAAGACGGCGGTGCTGCGGCTGACCGAAAGCCTCGCGGGCGAACTCAAAACGCGCGGCATCAACGTCAACTGCATCGTGCCCGGCACGATCGACACGCCGCAAAACCGCGAGGCCATGCCCAAGGCGGATTTCTCCGCCTGGGTTCCGCCCGAGGATCTGGCGCACGTGATCGCGTTCCTGCTGTCGGACGAAGCGCGGTCGGTCACCGGCGCGGCGGTGCCGGTGTACGGGCGGAGCTGAACAATTACATTGGGCCAAGCCTAGCCCGCCGGCAGACCAATCGCTGCGGTGAGCATCCCGATGGAGCCGTGCTCGATGCCGTCGACCGGCAACGACAGGGTCTCGTCCTTCCGTTGTTGTGCGATGACGTACAGCAGCGGGAGATAATGATCGGGCGTGGGCACGCTCAGGCGCGCGTCGTCGCCGAGCGCAGCGAGGTCGATTAACCGTTCGTGGTTCCGCGCCAGCAGAAATTCGCGCACTTCGTTATTGAAACGCTGCGCCCAATCGTAGGGTTTGGCGTCGCCGGTCCATTGGATTTGCCCCAGGTTGTGCACCACGTTGCCGCTGCCGACGATCAGCACGCCTTCGTCGCGCAGCGGCGTGAGCTTCTGCGCCAGCTCGTAATGGAAGCGCGGCGGCTTGGCGCCGTCGATGCTTAACTGCACCACCGGCACGTCCGCCCTGGGACAGGCGTGCACCAGCACCGACCAGGCGCCGTGGTCGAGACCCCATGAGTTGTCGAGCGCCGCCTCGACGGCGGGCGCCAGCAGCTCGCGCACACGCGCGGCAAGTTTCGGATCGCCGGGCGCGGGATACTGCACTTCGAAGAGCTCGCGCGGGAAACCGCCGAAATCGTGAATGGTGCGCGGCCGGTCCATCGCCGTCACCGCCGTGCCGCGCGTGAACCAGTGCGCCGATATCGCCAGGATCGCCTTCGGTTGCGGCGCCGATTCGCCGAGACGCCGCCAGGCCGCGGTGTAGCGGTTCTGTTCCAGGGCGTTCATCGGGCTGCCGTGTCCGAAGAACACCGCTGGCATGCGCGATTTGTGCGGTGTCACCGTCGTTTCAAGCGTGAAACCCGATTATTTGAGCAGTCCTTCCGCTTTCATCGCTTCCTTCACCGCCGGTCGCGCGGCGATGCGGCCCGCGTAGTCCGAGAGCGTCGGCCACTTGCTCATGTCGAGCTTGAACAGACTTGCCCACCCGAGAATCGTGAACAGGTAGGCGTCGGCGATGGTGAACTGATCGCCCATCAGGAACGGCCTGGAACCGAGCGCCTTCACGATGTAATCGCAGCGGCGTCCGAACAGGGCGATCCGGTCTTCCTTCCACTCCGGCGTGATCTTGGGATTGAACAGGGCGCCGAGCGTCTTGTGCATTTCGGAGGAAATGAAATTCAGCCATTCCATGAGACGGTAGCGCTCCATCGTCCCGGCCTGAGGCGCGAGGCCGGAAGCCGGTTTCTGGTCGGCCACGTATTGCAGCAGGACCGCATCCTCCGTCAGCATCTGGCCGTCGTCGAGGCCGAGCGCGGGGACATAGCCCTTGGGGTTGATCTTGTAATAGTCCTCGCCGTTCGCGGTCTGGTGTTTGGCGAGATCGACCTTGTCCAGATCGAATGCCATGCCCGCCTCGCGCAGGGCGATGTGCACCACCATCGAGCAGGCGCCGGGGTAATAATAAAGTTTCATGTCTGTCTCCTGTGTCGGGTTTGGGTTAGTTTGGTCCGCCGCCGTTGCCGGTGGACCGGAATTCACGGTGTCTTTCGCATGGCCGGCCGCGCCAGGCGGTCGCGGTCATGCGCACGGCTGAAATCGAGCAAGGGACCCAGCGGCACCAGCCCCGACGGGTTCAGGTGCCGGTGGCTCAGGAAATAATGCCGCTTGATGTGGTCGAGGTTCACGGTTTCGGCCACGCCCGGCTGCTGGTACAGGTCGCGCACATAGCCGGACAGATTGGGATATTCCTCGATCCGTTTCAGGTTGCACTTGAAGTGCGCGACATACACGGCGTCGAACCGGATCAGGGTCGTGAACAGGCGCCAGTCGGCCTCGGTCAACGTGTCGCCCACGAGATAACGCGACTGTCCGAGACGCGCATCGATCTCGTCGAGCGCGGCGAACAGGCGCGTAACCGCGGATTCAAACACGTGCTGGCTGCCGGCGAAACCGGCCTTGTACACGCCGTTGTTGATGCGTTCGTACACGAAGGCGTTGACCGCGTCGATTTCCCGGCGCAGGGCGACGGGGTAGAAATCGGTTTGCACGGGCGTGAAGGCGTTGAACTCGCTGTTGAGCATGCGGATGATCTCGCTGGATTCATTGTTGACGATCCGTCCGGTCCGCTTGTCCCACAGCACCGGCACGGTCACGCGCCCGGAATAGTCAGGCTTGGCGCGCAGGTAAGCATCGCGCAGAAAGGCGAAGCCGTTGACAGCGTCGGTGTAGTCGTCGCGGAATGCCCAGCCGCCTTCGGCAATGACCGGGTCCACCACCGACATTGAGATGACGTCCTCAAGCCGCTTGAGTTTGCGATAGATGATCGTGCGGTGCGCCCACGGGCAGGCCAGCGACACGTACAGGTGATAGCGCCCGGCCTCGGCCGGCCAGCCGTCGGCGCCGTCGGCCGTGACCGCGTCACGGAACTGGCTGTCGGCGCGGATGAATTCGCCGGCGGTCTTGCTGGTGTCGTACCAGCCCGTCATATGACAGGACGAGCGAGCGTAGCGAGCAGGGCTACCTTCATGCCATTCGCCTTTGATCAGATAACCCATGGGACTTGTCCTCTGTCTGGTTAAGCCGGTTGACGCGCGGGACTGATCGCCGAGGCGCGCAAGGCCAGGGCGCCGTCACCGAGCAGGGCCTGCACCGTACACGCGACCGCGAGGAACACAGGATACTCCCATCCGCCGTTGGGCGCGCTGAACACCCAGCCGTTGGGAACGTGCACCATCGCCGCGCCGATCAGGATGGGAACGAGGGCGAGCGAAATCCAGCGCGTGTACACGCCGAGCACCAGCAGCGCGCCGCCAACCAGTTCGGCGCCGAACACGACATAAGCCAGGAAACCGGGATAGCCGACGGTCTCGAAAAATTTGACCGTGCCGGGCAGGGTGAATACCACGAGCTTCAGCAGCGCATGAGCGATGAACATGACGCCGAGGCTCAAGCGCAGCAACAACGCGGCATAAGGGGAGGTATTGGTGTTAATCATGATTTCTCCTTTAAGCGACAAGATGGGATTGAGAAGGGGTCAGGACAGAACCCGGACCGTTTTTGTAGTACGCGCCGACCGCCATTTGATGCCGGGGCGGGCACGCAACATCCACGAGGATGACTGGCGAGCGGATGCTTCCACGTGACGACAATCGCGGCAATGCGTGAAACGGGATGCTTTGATCAAGGCCATGTCCGGCTCCTCCTTGCTTCACGGCAGATCGAACAACAACATTTCGGCCGATCCGTCGGCGGCCAACCGCAACGACGATTCATTTTCGATAGCCGCGCCGTCGCCGGCGTGCAGCGTCGTTCCATTGAGCGTCACCGCGCCGCGCGCGACTTGCAGCCAGGCGCGCCGCCCGGGCGCGAGCGCGTGCGTCGCTTCGTTGCCGGTCAGGCGCGCGGCGTAAACGCGCGCGTCCTGATGGATGGTGATCGAACCGTCGTGACCGTCGGGCGAGGCCACCAGCCGCAGCTGGCCGTCGAGCCCGATGCGCTTCTGTTCGTAACCCGGCTTCATCCCCTGCCGGTCCGGCAGGATCCAGATTTGCAGGAAATGCACTGGCTCGCTTTGGGAGTGATTGAACTCGCTGTGGCGGATGCCGGTGCCGGCGCTCATGCGCTGCACCTCGCCGGGGCGGATCACCGAGCCGGTGCCGAGGCTGTCCTGGTGCTCGAGCGCGCCTTCGAGGACATAAGTGATGATCTCCATGTCGCGGTGCGGATGGGTGGGGAAACCTTCGCCCGGGGCCACCCGGTCCTCGTTGATGACCCGCAGCGCGGAAAACTGCACATGCTTGGGGTCGTGATAATCGGCGAAGGAAAACGTGTGCCAGGAGTCGAGCCATCCGTGATTGGCATGCCCGCGGTCATTGGCCTTGCGTAGCTGCATCATGGTATTTCCTCCTTTTCGTCCGTGTTTGTTCACAACTGCTGAATATGCTGCAAAGGATATTCTTGTAATTTCCCAGCCGATAGCGAAGAATTCCGTTCAAGTCGTTCAAAATGATTGAACAACATGCGTCTGACCCTGGATGCCCTGACCGTGCTGGATGCCATCGACCGCAAGGGCAGTTTCGCGGCCGCCGCCGAGGAATTGCACCGCGTGCCCTCGGCCATGACCTACGCAGTGCAGAAGCTGGAAGAGGATCTGGATGTCTTGCTGTTCGACCGCCGCGGCCACCGCGCGCTACTCACCGACGCGGGGAAGGAGCTGTTGCGGGAGGGGCGCCATCTGCTGCACGCGGCGTCGGAACTGGAGTCGCGCGTCAAACGCGTCGCCACGGGTTACGAGGTCGAGCTGCGCATCGCGGTGGACGATGTCATTCCCATGGAGCGGCTGCATTCGCTGTTCCGCAGGTTCTACGACCAAGCCTGCGGCACGCGGTTGCGCATCCTGGTGGAAGTCTTTGGCGGCGCATGGGACGCGCTGGTATCGGGACGCGCCGATCTCGTCATCGGGGCGCCGGGCGAGGCGCCGTCCGGCGGCGGCTATTCGACGCGGCCGCTGGCCTCGGTGGAGTGGCTGTTTGCGGTGGCCCCGAACCATCCGCTGGCGCGGGCGCCGGAGCCGATCCCGCCCGGGGAAATGCTCAAGCACCGCTCGGTGGCGGCCGCCGACAGCTCGCGCAATCTGCCGCCACGCACCTCCGGCCTGCTTTCCGGACAGGACGTGCTGACGGTGCCGGACATGCGTCACAAGATTGCGTTTCAGCGCGCCGGCCTCGGCGTGGGTTACGTGCCCGTGCACCTGGTGCGGGCGGAACTCGAAACCGGCCAACTGGTGGCGAAGCAGGCGCTCGAAGCGAAGCCCGGCGTGACGCTGCTGACCGCCTGGCGCACCGCGGACAAAGGCAAGGCGCTGCGCTGGTTCCTCAGGGAACTCGAAGACGATAAGTTTCGCGAAAGCCTGCTGAGCTGAATTCCGGTTGGCGCGCCGCAACGGCGACATCTACACTGAAGTCATCCATTTCATGGTTTACCCAGACCGCATCCCCATGACAGACAAACGCCAGAACCGAGCCGCTTCCCTTCGTGCCTGCAAGATCGTCACGGGTATTTTTCTGGTCGCGTGCACCGCGCTGTTGGGCGCCTGCGCGACAACCGCTCCCGTGCCGGCGTCCACGCCGCCACCGGCGACGGCGGAGCCCGGCCAGCGAAGCGCGCAATCTTCCGGCATCGCGTATCAGGACGGTTCCGTCCCAATCGTCAAAACGACGCCGCCGACGGTCGTGCTCGCCGGCTCGCATCGCATCGGAAGCTCCGCCGCCGCGGTCGCGGTCGTGGAGTTCTCCGATTATCAGTGTCCGTATTGCCGCGATTTTCACGCACGGATTTATCCGCGGCTCAAAAAGGAATTCGTCGACACCGGCGCCGTGCAATTCGTGCACAAGGATCTGCCCCTGAAATCGATCCATCCGCAGGCATTGCCCGCCGCGCTGGCCGCTGGCTGCGCCGGCTTGCAGAAAAAATTCTGGCCGATGCACGAGGCGCTGTATGCTAACCAGGGCAAACTGTCGCCGGCGCTGTACCCGCGACTCGCGCGCGAGCTCGGGCTGGACGAATCGAAGTTCGGCGCCTGTCTCGCCGACCCGGCGCGCGAGGAGTTCGTCATGCGCGATACGCTCGAAGCGCAGAAACTCGGAATCAGCGGCACACCGTCGTTCGTGATCGGAATAATCCAGGGCGACGTGATGTCCGTGGCGCGTCTGTCCCGCGGCGCGCCCAGTTACGAGGTCTTCGCGCAGGAAATCGAAAAGCTGCTCAAGCCGGAGAGGGCCGGCGTCACACCAGGAACAAGATGACCGCGTAACGCGCCGCCTTGCCGGCGCCGATGAAAAGCGCCGCGATCCAGCCGTTCAGACGCAGCCAGCCGGCCGCGAAGCACAGCGGATCGCCGACCACCGGCAGCCACGACAGCAGCAACAACGGGCTGCCCCACTTTTTCAGGTGCGCCACCGCGCGCTGCTGGCCGGCCTGGCGCGGCCGATCCAGCGGATAGCGTTTCGCCAGCAGCCAGCCGAGCAGCCAGGTGCTCATGCCGCCGAGCGTGTTACCCAGCGTCGCCACCGCCAGCAACAGGCCGGCGCTGTAACGATGGCCGTGCCCCCGC
Source organism: Candidatus Muproteobacteria bacterium (assembly GCA_027449605.1). Lineage (GTDB taxonomy): Bacteria > Pseudomonadota > Gammaproteobacteria > Acidiferrobacterales > Sulfurifustaceae > Sulfuricaulis. The sequence goes on from DAIDLH010000075.1 coordinate 23,751, forward strand.
GCCGCCCGCACCACTTCGGAACCGCCGGGAAACAGCGTGGCGGACACGAAGGCACTGAGGAAAAGCCCCCAGAGGCTGAGGTCATTCACGGCCAGACACCGCGGGCGTTCATTCCTTCATCATGCCATGCTTTATATAATGAATGAACGAATCCAGACGCATTCCCATGGCAGGCAATCCTTCCGGTCCACGCAAACCTTCGTCGCGGCTTGACGATAAAAAGCTCGACGATATCGTCGCGAAAGCGCACAAGGAGCGCGACACGCGCATGGCCGGCTATCGCGAACAGTCGCTCAGGCTCCATCCGTGGGTCTGCGGACGTTGCGGCCGCAGCTTCACGCGCGAGAATCTGCACGAACTCACCGTGCACCACAAGGACCATAACCACGACAACAATCCGTCCGACGGGAGCAACTGGGAGAACCTCTGTCTTTATTGCCACGACAACGAACATCAGCGGTTTGCCCATCTGGTCCAGGGCGAGGGTTTCACACTGACCGCGGAGAAGAAAAAACCGGCGACCCACAATCCCTTCGCCGGCCTCAGGGATAAATTGAAAAACGGCTAGGACGATACGCATGCGCACCGCTCAGATCATTGATCGAGATTTTCTCGACCGGATTTCGTCCCGTGCCAAGGAGTCGCCGCGGCGGCGCAAGAACCATAACTTCCATGCTTCGGAAGCCGATGCCTCTCATCGTCTGCTCAATGCCATCGAGCCGGATTCCTACATCCCGCCGCATTGTCATCAAAATGTCGACAAGGATGAAACGCTGATGGTGGTGCGCGGCCGGATCGGCGTGGTGATTTTCGACGAACACGGGTCGGTGACCTCGAAGGCAATGCTGGCGCCGGGCGGCGACGTTGCCGGAGTGAACATCCCTCACGGCGTCTACCACACCCTGGTTGCACTCGAACCGGACAGCGTGTTCTTCGAAGCCAAAGCCGGTCCGTATGCGCCGCTCACGCCGCGGGAAAAAGCATCGTGGGCGCCGGCGGAAGGCGAGCCGCGCGCGTCTGCCTATCTCGCGGAACTGAAACGCCTGTTCGCCTGACGGCTTCCAGGTGACCGCGTTGTATTTTCTGGCGCGGCGGCGTGCCTGCGGCGCACGAAAAAAATTTCCCCGTGGTGCATGCGTGATTCCCGTCGCGCCGGGCTCCGTTTGATCTGAGTCATGTGCATTTCGTCGCGGATCGGTTACTTAGAGCGGCAAGGTTCCGCGTAACGATGGCATCGTTCAGGAGAGAAAACGTAATGTCGAAAAACAGAAACGACGCGGTGTATTGGGCGATCATCGGCCTGTTGCTGCTCACCATCGCCGGGCTGGTGCTGAAGTTCGTGGTGCTGGGACGCACCGGCACGGCGGCCGACGGCCGGGCGGCGATTCTGCTCGAACCGTCCGAGCGTGCCGTGGTGCTGAACGAGATGCGCCAGTTTCTCGCCGGCATCCAGGCGATGCTCGAGGCGGCCGATCGCGGCGACGCGCAAGCGATGGCGAAACTCGCGCGGCCGCTGGGAATGGCGGCGGCGCACGACGTGCCCGCCGGGCTGGCGGCGAAGCTGCCGCTGGAATTCAAGACGCTGGGTCACAGCGTGCACGGCGATTTCGACCGCCTCGCCATGGACGCCGAAGCCATGAACGACGCCCGGCTGGCGCTGCGTCAGCTCGGCGAGACCATGAAAAAATGCGTCGCCTGTCACGCCGCGTACCAGATCGCCCCTGCGCCCGTCCGTTAACCAACCGTCGTCATGGGATTTTCCGCACTGGCGAAGCGCCGCGACGCCTGAACTTTGATCTGTGTCAAGCGCGTTGCCGGCGTCTGTGCCTATTATTCAGTTCTTTCGAGCAGAGACAGAAGCCGTGTCCGACCAGAGCACACCCGCCACCCGAACCGAGCCGGAGCAGATCGTCGGCTACACGCTGCGCGACGGCCGCTATCTGAACATCACCAACCGCTGCACGCTGCGCTGCGCGTTCTGTCCCAAATTCAACGACCAGTGGACGGTGCAGGAGTATCCGTTGCGCCTGGACCACGAGCCGACGCTGGAGGAAATCATCGCGGCGGCGGGAAACCCGGAGGATTACCGCGAGATCGTGTTCTGCGGCCTGGGCGAACCGACGCTGCGGCTGTACACGCTGCTCGAAGTCGCCACGCGCCTGCGGCATCGCGCCCGGCGCATCCGGCTGAACACCGACGGCCTGGCGAATCTCGTGTATGGGCGCGACGTGACGCCGGACATGGAAGGCCTGATCGACGCGCTGTCGGTGTCGCTCAACGCCCAGGATGCCGAGACCTACAACCAGCATTGCCGTCCCAAGCTTCCCGGCGCTTACGAGGCGATGCTCGATTTCGTGCGATGCGCGCGCGAATTCGTTCCGGAGATCACCCTCACCGCCATTGACGGCCTTCCCGGAGTCGATATCGCCGCGTGCGAAAAAATCGCTCAACGCCTCAAGGTGGGTTTCCGGCGACGCGTGCTCAACGTGGTGGGTTAGCGGTTTCCGCCGATGGGAACGAACCGGAAAATGGAGCTCGTCTGTCCGGCGGGCAGCATGACGGCGCTCAAGGCCGCGGTCGACAACGGCGCCGACGCGGTTTACCTGGGTTTCCGCGACGGCACCAACGCGCGCAATTTCCCCGGCCTCAATTTCAATCTCGATGAAACACGCCAAGCGCTGGTTTATGCGCGCGACCGCGGCGCGCGCGTGTTCCTCGCGATCAACACCTACCCGCGCCCGCGCCAGTGGGACAAGTGGCGCGCGGCCGTGGACCAGGCGGCCGGTCTCGGTGTCGACGCGCTGATCCTCGCCGATCCCGGGCTCATGGATTACTGCGCGCAAACCCATCCCGATCTGCGCCTGCACCTGTCGGTGCAGGGTTCGGCCACCAACCGCGAGGCGATCGATTTCTACGTGCGCCATTTCGGCGTGCGGCGCGTGGTGCTGCCGCGCGTGCTGTCGCTCGCGCAGGTGCAGAACGTGATGCAACGCGTCAACGCGGAGGTGGAGGTGTTCGGTTTCGGCAGCCTGTGCGTGATGGTCGAGGGGCGCTGCACGCTGTCGTCCTACGTCACCGGCGATTCGCCGAATTCGAGCGGCGTCTGCTCGCCGGCCAGGGCGGTCAAGTGGGAGGAGTCGGCCGCGGGCCGGCGCTCGCGGCTGAACGGCGTGCTGATCGACGTGTACGCGCCCGACGAACCGGCCGGCTATCCGACGCTGTGCAAGGGGCGGTTCGAGGTCGGCGGCAAGGTGTATTACGCGATGGAAGAGCCGACCAGCCTCAACGTGCTCGACATCCTTCCGGACCTGTACCGCGCCGGTGTGGCCGCGATCAAGGTCGAGGGCCGCCAGCGCAGCCCGGCGTACGTGGCGCAGGTCACGCGCACGCTGCGCGAGGCGATCGACGCCTGCGCCGCCGCGCCGGAGCAATTCACGCCGGCGCGCGCCTGGATCGAGCAGCTCGACAAGGTCGCCGAGGGGCGCTGTCACACGCTCGGCGCCTACACCCGGCCATGGCAATGAAACTCTCGCTCGGACCTATTCCCTATTTCTGGACACGCGAGGCCGCGTTCGATTTTTACCGGCGCGTCGCCGAATCGCCGGTGGACATCGTTTATCTCGGTGAAACGGTCTGCTCCAAGCGCCGTGCACTGCGCATGCCCGACTGGCTGGACATCGGCGAACGCCTCGCCGCTGCCGGCAAGGAAGTGGCGTTGTCGACGCTCACGCTCATCGAGGCCGAATCGGAGGTCGCGTACATGCGCACGCTTACGGAGAACGGGCGCTTCGCAATCGAGGCCAATGACATGGCCGCGATCGCGATGCTGGAGGGCGTCGCGCCCTTCGTTGTCGGCCCGCATATCAACGTTTACAACAGCGGCACGCTGGCGCTGATGGCGCGCGCCGGCGCGAAACGCTGGGTGATGCCGACGGAGCTGGACCGCGACACGCTCATAGCACTCCAGGCGCAGCGTCCCGCGGGCATGGAAACCGAGGTATTCGTGTTCGGACGCCTGCCGCTGTCCTTCTCGGCGCGCTGTTTCACCGCCCGCGCGCACAATCTCTCCAAGGATGAATGCGGATTCCGCTGCGCCGATTATCCCGACGGCATGGCGCTGCGCACGCGCGAGGGCAAGACGTTTCTGAATCTCAACGGCATCCAGGTGCAGTCGGGCGAGACGTACAACCTGGTGCACGAGGTCGGCGCGCTCCAGGCGCTTGGTGTGGAGGTGTTGCGGTTGACGCCCCAGGCGCAGGGCATGTTTGAAATCATCGATGCTTTCCGCGGCGTCATGGACGGCCGGCGCGAATCATCCGCGGCCGCGGCGCTGATCGAGCCATACCTGGCGGGCGGATCCTGCGACGGTTACTGGCACGGCGCGCCGGGCATGGACCGGTTGCACCCATGACGGCGCGCGCCGGCCTGGTGGTGGACACCGGACGGCGATCCGGCCCGGAGAACGTCCGGCTCGACCGCGCGCAGTGGCGCGAAGCGAACGAATCGGAAACGCCCGCCTGCCACGTGCGATTCCATCGCTACCGGCCGAGCGTTTCGCTTGGCGCCCTGGAAACCGCGGACCAGGCGGTGCGCGCGGAATACTGCGCCCGCCGCGGCATCGACGTCGTGCAGCGCGTGAGCGGTGGCGCGGCGATTTATCTCGATCCCGATCAGTGGTGCTGGACCTTGACGCTGTCCCATCCCGGCGCCTGGGGAAGCGTGTCGCTTGCCGGCTGGCTGGCGCGGCTGTGTCAGGGCGTGGTGCAGGGCCTGCGGCAACTGGACATCGACGCCGTCTTCGTTCCGCCCAATGACATTGAAGTCGCCGGGCGCAAGCTGGGCTCGGGTTTTCTCGCGCTGTCGGATGCGGCGCTGTTGTTTCAGGGAAGCATTCTGCTCGATCTCGACACCGAAACCATGATGAAGGCGCTGCGCGTGCCGACCGAGAAGCTGACACCGGACGGCGTGCGCAGCGCGCGCCACCGGTTCGCGACGCTGCGCGATCTCGGCGCCGGCGTCGAAACTTCCGTGCTCGAACGACATGTGCTCGCCGGCTGGGCGCGGCAACTCGATGTGGAATTCGGTCGCACGGTCGACCTGACACACGAACAGGTGACCGATGCCGAAGCTCCGGTGCTCGCGGCCGATTGGGGCGCCGACGCCGATTCCTGGTATCGGGCCGTGGTGAAAACATCGGGCGGCATCCTGCACATCCGCCTGCGTCTCGACGAGCGTGGCGATGTTCTGCGACAGGTTCAGTTCGCCGGCGGCTTGCACGCGTATCCTGCCAACCTGTTCGGGCTCCTTTCGTCCTGGCTCGCCGGAACGCGTCTGGCATGGCTCGACGGCCGCTTCGATGATTTTTTCCGGATCTATCCGCACGACCTGCTCGGCTTCACCGCCGAGGACATCCGTCGCGGGTTGTATCTGGCGCTGGACCGGCATGCCCAGCAGTTGCAATTCGCGCTGACCCGCGAACAGGCCAACACGCTCATGGTGCACGCGCCGCCGCCGCTGGAAGCCGCCGACGTGGCGCGCGCGGCGAGCGTGATGCTCGTGCCGTATTGCGCCAAGCCCGCCTGGTGCAAGTGGCGACATCGCGACGGTTGCCCGGAGTGCGGCCGGTGCGAGGTCGGCGAGGCCTATCGCCTGGCGCGCAACAGAGGCATGCGCGTCGTCACCATCGTCAATTTCGAACACCTGGAACGGACGCTCGGCGAGCTGCGCGCACAGGGCACGCGCGCCTACGTCGGCATGTGCTGCCGGCATTTTTACCTGAAGCGCGAGTATGCGTTTCGCGACGCGGGGATTCCCGCCGTGCTCATGGATATCGCCGGCGCCAACTGTTACGAGTTGCAGCAGGAAGACCTGGCTTACGCGGGAAAATTCCAGGCCGAGGCGCGGCTGGACCTGGACGTGCTGCGCAAGGTGATGCAGCGGGTGCCGCCGGTGTTCGCCGCGGCGGATTAGCGCGCCGCGAAACGCTGTCCGAGCGTGCGCTGGAACAGCGCGAAAGCCGCGCCGCCGAGCGTTTCGCCGAACACCGCGCGGAAGTGCGACTCCCAGTCGTACTCGAGCGCGTCGAGCAGGTTTTTGACGTGCACGCCGGTCTCGGTGTCGCCCTCGATGCACAGCCGGCGGCTGAAGAACAGCGTGTCCGGGTCCTCGCGGCGCGCGGCGAGCTGCCAGAAATCCTCGACGTTCCCGCTGATGCGGACGTCGGCGCGGCCCGGCGCGACCGGCTGCAGGCGGCCGCGTTTGATCCGGAAGTGGATTTCGTTGGCCGCGTCGCGGATGTGAATGCACACCGACTTGCCTTCGATCTCGGCGAGCCGCGCCGTGATCGCCTGTCCGCGCAGCAGGTGATTGAACGCGCGCGCCAGCAGCTCGGCGTGCACCGTGCCGGGAATGAGACGCAACGGCAGTAGCAGGGGGTGGAGCGGCATGTCTGTCCAAAGCCTGAAACGGATGTCTTTATATCAGCTCTGGAACGCACACGATATTGATCTGGGTCAAGTCAGGCGCAACGTTCGCCCCTTATCGTGTGCGTTCCATGAAATACAAGAACCTGCGCGATTTCATCGCGCATCTGGAAAAACTCGGCGAACTGAAACGCGTCACCGTCCCGGTGGATCCGCGCCTGGAAATCACCGAGATTTGTTCGCGCACGCTGCGCGCCAACGGCCCGGCGCTGCTGTTCGAAAAGCTGAAAGGCTCCGACATTCCGCTGCTCGGCAATCTCTTCGGCAGCACGCGGCGCGTGGCGCTGGCCATGGGACGCGAGTCCATCGAGGAACTGCGCGAAGTCGGCAGGCTGCTTTCTTTTTTGAAGGAACCGCAGCTGCCGCGCGGCATCGGCGACGCCATGGACAAACTCCCGGAATTCAAGCAGCTGCTGCATGTCCTGCCGCGGGTGGTGAGCGACGCGCCGTGCCGGAGCCGCGTCATCGAAGCCGCGGACGTGGATTTGTCCAGACTCCCGGTTCAGACCTGCTGGCCGGAAGACGCCGGACCGTTGATTACCTTCGGGCTCGTCATCACCAAGGGTCCGTACAAGGAGCGCGAGAACATCGGCATCTACCGGCAGCAGCTGATCGGCCGGAACAAGGTCATCATGCGCTGGCTGCCGCATCGCGGCGGCGCGATCGATTTCCGCGAGTGGAAGGAAGCGCATCCGGGACAGCGCTTCCCGGTGGCGGTGGTGATCGGCGCCGATCCGGCGACGCTGGTCGCGGCGGTCACGCCGATTCCGGACACGCTCTCGGAATTCCAGTACGCCGGGCTGCTGCGCGGGGCGCGCAGCGAGGTGGTGTCGAGCCATGGCGGTGCGCTGCACGTTCCGGCCTCGGCCGAGATGGTGCTGGAAGGCCATATCGCGCCGGACGAGGAAGCGCTCGAAGGGCCGTTCGGCGACCACACCGGCTATTACAATGCGCGCGAAAAATTTCCGGTGTTCACCGTCGAGCGCATCACGCATCGCGACCAGCCCATTTATCACAGCGCCTACATGGGCCGCTCGCCGTACGACGAGCCGTCGATCCTGGCGATGGCGCTCAACGAGATATTCATTCCGCTGCTGCAAAAGCAGTTTCCCGAGATCGTCGACTTCTACCTGCCGCCCGAGGCCTGTTCCTACCGCGTTGCCTGCGTGAGCATCAAAAAACGCTATGCCGGCCATGCGCGGCGCATCATGTTCGGCGTGTGGTCGTATCTGCGCCAGTTCACCTACACCAAGTTCGTGATCGTGACCGACGACGACATCGACGTGCGCGACTGGAAGGAAGTGATCTGGGCCCTGAGCACGCGCATGGACCCGGTGCGCGACACGCTGCTGGTCGAGAACACGCCGATCGATTATCTCGATTTCGCCAGCCCCGTGTCGGGCCTTGGCGGCAAGATGGGTCTCGACGCCACCAGCAAGTGGCCGGGCGAGACGAGTCGCGAATGGGGCCGGCCTATCGTCATGAGCGAGGACGTGAAGCAGCGGGTGGATGAGATGTGGGCGGGGTTGGGGATTAGCTATTGATTTCTGCATAAATAATGTCCTATCCTCTGGACAGGAGGTGCCCCATGAGACCTGCCGGAAGCCCAGAGGAGTTGCAACGACGGCGCGAACGCGCCATCGCGCTGCTGAAAGAAGGTATCGCGCCCGTCGAT